>CAZHMN010000023.1:30332-37556 GCA_964533705.1 uncultured bacterium | reverse complement strand
TCACCACACCGATTTCATCAACTTCGAGCCACTGAGAGACCTTTGAAAAAAAACACACTATCGCAAATAAAAGCCGTTCTTTTCGACCTTGACGGTGTCTTGATTGATTCCATGCCGCATCACGTGGCCGCCTGGAAAGAGGTTTTTTCGGAGTTGGGCGTGGATCTTCCCGCTGAAATTTTGCGCCGCAGCGAGGGCGAAAAAGCCAAAGTTACTATTATGAAGCTGGCGCCGAAATACGGATTGAATTTGAGCGATGAGCAATTTGACCGACTTCTCGATAAAAAACGCAGCAGATACCGTCAGACCGCACCCCGTGGCATGAGGCCGGTAGCTAAAAAGGCCATTGAAACCTGCCGCAAAATGGGGCTGAAAACCGCCATCGTCACAGGCTCGGTCCGCTCCAACCTGGAATGGACTCTATCGGACGAAGAACGCGCTATGTTCGACGTTATCCTCAGTTCCGAATACTACAGCAAAGGAAAACCGCACCCCGAACCCTACTTGAATGCGGCGAGACAGTTGGGTTTCCCCCCCGAAGCATGCCTGGTCGTTGAAAACGCTCCGCTGGGCATTCAAAGCGCCAAAGCCGCCGGGATGTTTTGCGTGGCCATCACGACGACGCTTCCTGCGAGTGACTTGAAGGAAGCCGATCTGGTCGTGCCGGACATTGACCGCCTTAAGGATTATTTGGATTCTGACGATAGAAAAAAAAGCGGAGGATAGTCAAGTGCCCATGAAAGGTACCTGGACCATCGAGCGGCATATCATGCTGCAAGAAAAAGCTCACCCCGGTGCCAAGGGTGAGTTCACCCAGCTTTTGATGGACATTGCATTGGCTGGGAAAATCATCTCCAGGGAAGTCAACAAAGCCGGGCTGGTGGAAATCCTGGGGTTGACGGGCGAAACCAACATTCAGGGCGAACAGGTGCAAAAACTGGATGATTTTGCCAACAGGACTTTGATCAGCATTCTGGATCGCTCCGGTAGAATCTGCATGCTGGCCACCGAAGAGAACGCCGAAGCCATCAAAATTCTCCCTCCCTACGATTCTGGAAATTACGCGGTCTCACTGGATCCTCTTGATGGATCCTCCAATATTGACGTGAACGTTTCAGTGGGTACCATCTTCTCCATCCATCGGAAAATTTCAAAGGGCCAACGGGGCGATGAAGAAGATCTTCTCCAGCCGGGGAAAAATCAGTTGGCGGCGGGATACATTATCTACGGCTCTTCGACGATGATGGTGTACACAACGGGAAATGGCGTTCACGGTTTTACTCTAGATCCATCCGTCGGTGAATTCCTGCTCTCACATCCGGATATCAGGATGCCGAGCCACGGGAACACTTACAGCGTTAATGAGGGAAATTATCCTTTCTGGTCTAAGGGAATCAAAGAGTACATCAATTACCTGAAGAAAGCGGATAAACTTAGCGGCCGACCCTACAGTCTCAGGTACATCGGATCCCTCGTCTCTGATTTCCATAGAAATTTGTTGCATGGAGGCATCTTCCTCTATCCCGCAGACAGCAAAGACCCCAAAAGACCACACGGAAAACTCCGCTTGCTCTACGAAGCCGCGCCGATGGCCTTTATTGCTGAACACGCCGGAGGTGCCGCCTCAGACGGACGGCGCAGGATTCTGGATATCGAACCCCAGGAATTGCACCAGCGAACACCGCTGATCATAGGCAGCCAGGAAGACGTGAAGGAGTGTGAAAAATTCATAGCGGAATACGACGAAGAACCGGAACTCGCTAATAAGAAAAAATAATTATCAATCCGTCAGAATGAAAAAAGCCGAAGGTCAATCCTTCGGTTTTTTACGTTCAATAGGAAGGCAAAGCATTTATGATTAGGGTTCGGCTTGCCCGAGCCTTGCGAATCGTCAAACAAGCAATCTCTCTTTTTGCCGCTACGAAATGCTACGTCCCTACCGACCGGCTGGCTTTGCTTTCTGAAATTCCGAAATCACCTCAGCCAAAATGCTGATGGCGATTTCCGCCGGCGTTTTCGAACCGATGTCCAGGCCGATCGGCGCATGCACGCGCCCCAGTTCTTCCTTCGAAAATCCCTCCTCTTCCAGTATTTTGAAGACTTCCGCCCTCTTCTTGCGGCTGCAGATCATCCCCAGGTATTCATAGGGCTTACCCAAAACGCCCCGCATCACTTCAAGATCGGTGTCGTGGCAACGCGTGACGACGATGATGTAGGCCGGTTGAACTAATTCGATATGGCCGCTTATGCCACTCAACGATCCGGTGTGCCGTTCCAGAGCCTGTGGAAACCTCTCGGACGTCGTGTACTCTGGACGGTCATCTATGATAACATGGGGATACTCCAGTACGGCAGCAATCTTCGCTAACGCCAGACCGACGTGACCTCCGCCGAAGATATAAAGCCTGGGGAAACGTTTCAGAGGTTCGATGAAGAATTCCATCTTGCCGCCGCAGACCATGCCCGTGGACGTTTTCTCTACGTCGTCGAGATCGTATTCGACGCGCAGCACTTTCCCCTTGGAAATGGCCTCTTTGGCCTTTTCGATGACCAGGGCTTCCACGGCAGATCCACCGATGGTGCCGGAAGTATTCCCATCCAGGGTTACGATCATCTTGGCGCCGATCTCCCGTGGCGTCGAGCCTCTGGTATGGATGACGGTCACCAGCGCGGCAGGTATTCCCTCTTTCTCCAGCTTGACCAGTTCGTTCCAGATGTCCACGTCAATTTCCTTATTTTCGCGAGCATAACTTCCTTAATAATACAAAACAATCTCCGATTAGTCAAGGAAAAACACAGAGATTGACGAGGCGCTTTAGAGTAAGTTAAAAACGACCGGCGATGCGGTCGTTTTAACGAAATTTATCCAGTAACATTTACTTCATCAACACCATCTTCCCGCTGGCGGTGAAGTCACCAGCCTTTAGTCGATAAATGTACAATCCAGAAGCCAACCCCGACGCATCAAAGGTCACCTCATGATATCCAGCATCTCTCCAGCCCCGTAGAATCGTTTCGATGAGCCGCCCGATGATATCGTATATCTCCAACCTCACATAAGCCGCCTCCGGCAAGCCATACCGAATCGTCGTTGCCGCATTGAAGGGATTGGGGTAATTCTGATCAAGGGCATAGATCTGCGGTATAGCGGTTTGATCCGTGCTGGTGGTCAGCCAAGGATTAAAGGAATCACCGGTGTTTTCCCAATTTTCGACGGAGAGGCCATCGCCAGCGGCGAGTTTTTCGAAGGTGAAACTATCACTGCACCAGATGAGGTTGGGATAACTTCCCACCCGGCCTTCGTAAGTGTATATACCTTCCGGTGCGCCCCCCGGAACATTCTGGGTACGATCTCGGTCGAGGCTGCTTCCTGCGGCCAGGGTCAGGTTGACCGGCCCTAAAACGGGTCCGAACCAAGATTGATCGGGCAACTGCACCATGATCCAGGTGCTGAAAGCGAGTGATGTGGGTTCATTGTTTGTCATTGCAATGTTAAAGTCGAAGCTGCCACCCTGACCGGGAATAATAATCGGTGTGATTGCTGGCGTCATCGTGATCGTCACGTCCGGAATGGTGACCGGCGTGGAAAAGAGGATGGCGGACTGATCTTCCAGCGTCGCTGCCGTGGCGGGGTAAATGTTACCATCGCGATAGAGGATTCCATCGTCCTCATCGTGATTTTCAATTCCAGTGGGGCCCCAACTCTCAAACCCCTTGAACTGGAATTTTATCTGACCATCACCCGTTGAAGTTGGATAATAATCTGGATCATACAGGATTATTTCAAAGGTCGGATGACCATCGTAGGCCAGAGCGTACCAGGGCACATAATTATATTGGATAACGACATAATGCTGCTCTTCGTCGAAATAATACCACACCCCACCTGCACGACCGCTAACCGTGACTCCGACGGGATCGAGGTCACCCCAGACAGGGCAGATCATAGCCGGAGGACCGTCAGGATCAGGGATGGAGCTGGAGGTGTAATCCAGTTCGTCGGTGATGCCCATGCAGATATGACCCTTGGTGGTCACCGTCATGCTGTCGTAGACCAGACCGTAATACTGAAAATCGAAGGGGAGAGCCAGATGATAAACTTCATCGAGCTGGGTGAAGGGGACGCGGCTGCCGACGCCGCCGGAGTCGGGAACCAATTCTATCCATTCATACGACGTGAAGAAGGGATAATCGTACTGGTCATAGGCGAGGTACCCGTAATTATCGGGTCCGGTGGCCATAGAGTTGGCGTTTCCTATGGTTGTTGAAAAGCCCGTCTCATTAGTATAGCCATGATCACCGATAATATTTATCGTGAATTCGGGGAAGCTACCCGGCGGATAGAAATCCGGCTCGACGGTGACATTGAAGGTCACTCGAGTCTCCGTCCCCGCCGGCATATCACCGCAGCTTACCACGCCTATGTTGATGATGACCTGCGTGCTCGCACACGATAGAACCGTTTCGATGTTTTCACCGATATACGATCCCGCGTTGCCCAGCGTGACAATTAAGTCGGCTGTTTCACCGGGGGCGAGTGTACTGTCTCCGTTGCCGCCCATAGAATCGTCAATGAATAGATCGGAGAACACAATATCGGGAGCGTGGACAATCACGCTGAAACTGGATTCCCAGCTATTCATACCATCGCTGACGGTGAGCAGGAAAACAACCGGTTCCAGATCTTCGATTTCGGGATTCACGCTGAATTCAAAGGCACGGTCCACGGTTGAAGTTGATCCGGCCTCTATTGCACCTATCCAAACGGAATCCCGGTTGACTGTCACCAACGGATTATCCGTAGCGATTATACCGCTGACATTGCTCGCTGCAGAGGCACCGTCGTTTAAGACTGTGATGCCCAATTCGATGGTTTCGTAGAATTCCAATTGAGCGTTGCCGTTGCCGGTAAGGTCATCCTGTACGGTATGATCATCGTAAATCACGTATGCAGTGGAGGGGTCGATAATGTCGAGCTCCATAGAATAGGGAATCATATCACCGCCGGAGACGGTTAGAGTCAAGGTCCCGGGAGCGGGAATCGGTGGATCGAACGTTAAGGTGGCCTGTCCGGAAGCGTTGGTCACCGCCGTAGCATAGACGTCTTGATTCATGCCGCAAACCATAGCTCCCTTAACTGCACCTGAGAGCGAAGTAACCGTTACATTGAAAGAAGATACACCAACCAGTATTTCCGGATTGTGTGATACCAGCGGTGGATAAGGAACACCACCTCGTAGACTCACAGACGGATCACCAAAAATGGTCAGATTGGCGAATTCCCACGGGCCGACGTCGGGGTAGGGGTAGTTATCCATCATCAGCATTGAACCGCTGAAACAGATCCCTCCCAGGGTCAGCATGGAATCGGCAACAAGCACATCTATCGCTTCATCCTGCATATCCAGCGGAGGCGCTCCGGTCATCCCTTCCACACTGCCATAAAATCCGATACCACCAGTAGGTAACCCGGTCGATTCATGAGTCGCTCTCAGCCAGGCTTCACCCAGACAGGTATATTCCACGAACTGACCTGTATTGCAGGCGACGCTGTTGACGTGCGGAAGCATGTTGCTGTTTATAAATCTATTCACCTCTGTGGTAGAAATCCCGGTCGTGCCCCAGCCTTCGGGCCCACCATGACCAGCATAAAACAGGATGCTTTTCCCTTCATTAATAAAGTCAATAGCCATCTCCATGGTACACCAGGGATCATAAGCGCTGTCAACCTGAGTATAGGTATGATCCAACAGTTTATACGCTATGTTTGTCATGTGGGTATAATCGAATTCACCATAATGTTCCCAAAATGGACCTTCGGTACTTCCAATGACAAATCCCTCGCTATACCAGCTGCCGGATGGATCTGGATATCTTTCATAATCAATCGTCCGCTGCACCTGCGTTACAACCTGCGCAATGTTTTCAGCAGAGAACCTCCCGATGAATATATCAGGGTAGCTGTCAGTGCCTGATAACTGAGAATAGATAGGATCGGAATCATCCTGACTTGAGAATGTGGGGATCTGAGCGGCATCACCCACAAACAGCACATAGCATAAATTATGGCTATGATAATAATTTCGAATGTAGCTTTTTATCTGCTCAGGAGTATTCCCTGCTTCCGAAGCCGGCACCATTTCAGTCGGGATACCACGCTGTCTTTTCCAATCAATAAACTCCGTCATTTCACCCATAAAATCATCATAGCAAATGATCAGCAAGTCCCCGGATTCCTCCAAAGCGGGATAATCCAGCGCTGACTGATTGATAAAGCGCCGCTGGTAAATCTTCTTGAACTGGGGATCGATCCTTGTCAAGGATCGACTGCGTCCCAGTGTATTTTCCCCACCAGAGGCTATCTTCTTTACTTCTATGCTAATATCCGTGTAGATTCTTAGAACGCGTGCAACAGGATTGTACTGAAAGGCATTCAATTCGACCACGGCACCGCGGTAATCACGCAGGATGTACGGTTTCCTGATGTTGATGATGGCACCCGGATAAAAAGCATCCTGCTGATATACATCAGCGAAAGTATAAGGGACGGTTGCAGGGTCGATAGAACGGAGCAGATGTCCTTTGGAGGGAACGATGTCTATATTAGTGACCTCGATATAATCTGCAGAAATGATCTCGAAGCCCATGATCCCGTCATCGGGGATGCGCAGGGAACGGTTGATGCGCGGCAGCCGGGGATAGCCCGCCTCTTCGATCATGCTCTCCTTCGGAAGTTTTTGTATGAGAGCGTACACTTTGCCGCCGATGTCCACCTCATCGAAGCCATACCGGTTCACCGTGTAATGCAAAACCGTCCGTTCAGCGCCGCTCTCCAACACTTCCACGCCGTACTCCTCCGGCGATTCCGCCAGGGTTACCCACTCCGTCGCCGCGGATATGCCAACCAGTGCGGGCAGTAAAACCAAAATGTACTTTATCATGATTCCACCTTTTCCAGCCCTTCAAGTGAATTGACCGCTTTCCCCGTTGCGCCAAGTCTTCAGCAAAGTGGCGACCTGACGCATTTCTTGATCTCACTTCACCAAGACCATTTTTCCTGAAGCACTTTGCCCTCCTGCATCAAGGCGATAGAAATAAATCCCTGACGAAAATCCCACCCCATCAAATGTCACCTCGTGCACCCCCGTATCCCGCCAGCCGTTGACCAGTTCCGCCACTTTCCTCCCGGATATATCGTAAACCGATAGATTAACGATACTTGCA
>CAZHMN010000023.1:0-30232 GCA_964533705.1 uncultured bacterium | reverse complement strand
ACTGTATGTATAGTCACCTGAAGGTGCTCTTTCAGGCACATACTGAGACAGCGACTGACTGGCTGTGCTGTTACCGGGCAAATCCCAGTATTCCTCGTAAAGCGGACTGAGAACCGATCCATCCGGCAAAGTGACTTCCACCCAAACCTGGGTGTAAATACTGTCTGTTTCGAGGTTGTCGAGGGTGATATCATACTGGAAATCACCACCACCGGAGGGGATAATGATCGGTGGCGACACAGGTGTGGCTGTAATCTCAACGTCATGGAAATAATCCTCGATGTGGTCGGCGATACCATGCGTGCTGCAATGGATAGCTCCGCCGGAGCCGTCGAAACCCGCACAATTGATCGGGACAATTTCATAACCGGGGAGGACTTGTTGGAAAACCGCTATGGCAGCGCTGTCCTGCTCGACGCCGTAAACGGCCAACAGGACTTTTCCATTTTGCATGTATGAATTCGTATAGGTGCGCCAATATCCGCTGGGGAGACGATCCGGTTGCTGCACTCGATAGATCGTATAGGGATTGCCCGTGGAGGCGGTCATGGTATCCAGGATGGCGATCATGTTGTTGATGTCGGGTGTATTGGGATCATCCGGAGGCCACTCACCGATGATCCAGGTCTCCGGATCAACCAGCTTGGCGCTCATGTCTAAATGCGGTGAGATGGGCGGCCAGGGCAGAATGGTCAATTCCACATTCAAGTAATCCCAGTAGGCCTCTCGCAACTCCTCTTCACTCATGCCGACCAGCGAAGCTTCTAAGAGACACCAACGTGTGCAGAAAACCCGGCCCATTCCATCCGTGCACAGATTGCCTCCTTCCGTTAAAATCGGTGATTCATAATAATCCATCCTCCACATCTCATTGAGAGCGGGATTGACGTTGTTGCTTGCAGGACCGTACAGGCAACGATTATCCACTATGCCCCAATTGCCGCTTTCCAGGCCCCATATATTCTGCGGGCCCCAATCGCGCGTCCAGTTGTCGTTATAGGGAATATTCAGCCATTCGCAATAATCCTGTGATACGCCACCTGAAGCCAGAATGCCGCTGATGGCGCTCTTTGAGGCGAGACTGCTATACAGCATATAAACCACGCCCACCTCCTGCAATTCGTCAACAATCTCGCAGAAAGCCGTATAAGTCGAAGTCCATCCTAACGGCCAAGCAATCAAGCAACCTTCCCTCTCTTCCCACTGAGCCGTCCAATGAACCGGCTCGGCAGGCGGATCCGTGAGATCAACTGGAGGGAGACGCAATTCATGGGGAACGCCTTTCCAGTTCGGCACATACTTGGGCGGCTGCCAGGTATCCCAATCGAAGGCGGGTGGACGCACGAGAGCTTCACCCGAATGTGCTATTAACGTTCCACTTAGCACAGAAAGGCTCATCGCCACGCTAAATAGCCATCTACCTATTTTCATGATTGTTTCCTTTCAACTTATGCCTTTATGCCGACCGGTTGGTATTATCTAAAATAGCAGTTTTTTTCTGAATTTACAAGGGTTCAATAAAATATTTTATTATTGAGAATTCTATTTAGCCCCGTTGGCAATTAATGAGAATTGGCAATATCTATTGAATCACTATTATAAAATATGACTTGAAGCGAACCAAGCCAAGGGAAATACCCCATCGGATGAATTTTTTCGTGAATAATTATCAACTATTGAGCAAAGAAAAATGCTATTTCGGTCAATTCGCCCTCACACGGTAATGCCGATAACAAAAAAGGCGGCCGTTTTCTGGCCGCCTGCAGACAATCTCGGATGATTATTTTACCTTTTCCTTCAGTTCATCGAGTTCCTTGCGGAGTTCTTCCATCTGCTCTCGCAGCTCCTCTATGGGCTCGTCAAGATCAATATGGATATCTTCGAAGTCCTTTAGCAGTTCCTCGCGATCAATGTCGGGAATACAAATCTCCAGGTCCTTTAGTACCTTAAACTTGTCAAAATGCCTGCCGTAGTCTTTCCCATAACAATGATGGCAGCGTTCCTTCGGGCATTCGCCCAATGTCACCTTAATCTCCTTGGTCTTCCCTTTGCGAACGACATTGACCGTCACCTCGTCGCCCTCTTCTTTGTCGCCGAGATATTCGATCAGGTCGGAGCCATCTTCGATCTCCTCATCGTCAATTTTGACGATCACGTCGCCGGCTTTCAATCCGGCTTTTTCGGCAGGTGAATCTTCGATGACCGAGGAAACAAGCACACCCTCGCCGCCCTTAACTTTGAAGTACTCTCCTAATTGCTCGGTCAATTTCTGCATTTCAACGCCCAGCCAGGCTCGATCAGCGCAACTGCACCGAGTTTTGTACATAACTCGCATCGGCCTTTTGGGATGCTTGCCTTTGTCATACCAGGATAGGAGAAATTCGTCGTCCCCCTCCCCCAGCTTGACAGTGAACTCCAGCTCCTTACCCTCCCGGAAGACGGTCACAGAAACTTCGTCCCCCGGCTTGGCCTTATGGATAAGTTGGCGTAATTGCGATTCATCCTCGACATTCAACCCGTTAAATTTGATGACAATGTCTCCCTCTTCGATACCGGCCTCTTCAGCAGGCCCATCGTCCACTACGTCATCAATGAAGGCTCCGCCACTGCCTTTGTAATTGAGGGATTCCCGCAGGTCATCATCCAAATTACCCAGATAAACCCCCAGAAAAGCACGCTCTGATGTTTTCGCGCTCGCTGGTTGGTTGAGGAAAATCAGAGCCGCGGCAGCGATCAGGAGTAGGCCCCCCAACATGAGAATGGCATGCTGTTTTTGTCCTTTGAATTGCATGATCTTCTCCCCGTTATTTGTGCAGTTCTGCCCTTTGTTTTTTAGAACGTTCGAGACCAGAATGGGTTCCGTGCAAAATGGAGGATTTACGCCTTGGGGCTCTCCCAAAAGCAATCTTGATGGGTCAGAATTGAAAGAATAATATTTCAGGAAGGATATTCTACCGCCAGACCTTCATCGAGGTCCAGCAAGGGGGTCTTTAGTATCTCTGAGGCGAGAGATAGGTCAAAGGTATTATTCTTGGGATAGGCAATTTCGGGCGAAGCCGCCTTAGAGGTAATGGGAATTAACAAGTCAGGATCCAGATTGACTCGAGCGGCCAGCTTGCGGGCGAAAGTAACTCGATCCGTCGGTTCGGATCCACCCAGATGAATCAGGCCGGAAAAGTCGCCGAGGGCGATTTCCCAGAGGCATTGGGCCAGATTCTGCACAGAGATAAAGGACCGAAACTGATCGGCATATAGATGATATGGCTGTCCGGAACGAATCGTTTCGATAACCTCTTCAGAGAAGGATGATCCTCCCGCCACAGGGTGCCCGTAGGTCAAATTAACCCGTACCACGACCGAACCGTTTCCCGCATTCAGCACGTGGCGTTCTGCCGCCAGCTTGGTCCACCCGTAGAAGTTTATCGGTTGCGGGTCATCTTTCTCCTTATATCGCCCCTTCGTTCCGTCGAAGACCATGTCACTGGACAGAAAAATTAGGCGGTACCCGCTTTCAGCGCACATCTTGGCGAGGATGGAAGTCACCCAGGAATTCATTTCCCAGGCGGCGGTGGGCGCGCTTTCGCAGAAGGCGACGCGCGAATAGGCGGCGCAGTGAATAACCGCTGAGGGTCTCACCCCATCCAGAATCGCCCGCAACGACTCTTGATTGCGCAGGTCAACCCGCAGAACCCTCGCAGCGTCTATATCTTCTGTTGCCGTATCTAAGTGCGTCCCCCAGACTTCATATCCCTTCGGAGCGGCTCGATACAGATGCCCCCCAATAAATCCTGATATTCCCGTTATCAGTATTCGCATCTGCTCATCAGTGATTATTTAACGTTCTTCAGCTAAAACAGTACGCTCTAAAAATCAGCGCTGAGGACCAGGCGAACCGAATTCGCACCGTTTTCTACACCCGGCTGGACGTGCAATCCCAACTGCGGAGATTTTTTCTGCTTCAGTAAATCCTGAGCCTTTTTCCCCGTGTCAATAAACGAAATAAGGCGATTCAAAGCCGCCGCACCCATGAAGAAGTAAACCCTGTTATGCGCCGATCTGCTCTGAATCCGCAAGTGATCGTAGTCCATCCGATTCGTATCGGAATCCCAGGCCCAGAAATCGTCGGGATTGGTGTAGAGGGCGTCGTAATCGCGGTTACGCAGCTTCGCTTCGTTGTAATCTTCGGTGCTGTTATAGTTGCCTATATCAGCGTAATATGAGTCCGACTTACCCGATAGGTTTGCGCCTGCATGAGTGGCCGCAAAGCTGATGAACTGATCTTCTTTCCAGCGGCTGTAGGTTTCCAGCCCAATCACAGTAGCCCACAATGCGACGTCCGTCCAGAAAAACCAGCGGGCGGTCTTATGATAGCCCAGGTAAGATTCACCCCAACCGGGCACGATCAGCGAGCGTAGCATCGCTCCGCCCCGGCTGACTTTCTTCCCCGACCTCGTCTCCAGAATACCGCCGCCAACCGTCTCACTTTGACCGGAAACACTGACCGGTCTTGCTTGCAGTGCGATCTGCTGATGAATCGGATCGGATTTCACCGAAAAGAACCGCGCCTGGTAATCATCGGCGATAACAAATGCAGGCAGACAGATCACCGCCGCCAACCCGACGATATACACCTTTAACTTAACCATATTTTTCATTGAAATCTGTGACTTTGAGCACCGAATTGCATCTGATTGGTTGAGTCAGGCGGGCAATCCAAGCACGGCTGGACGCAGCCGGATCAAAACGTAATCCGCAATACGCCCATGGTCACGTGCTCGTTGTTAATCTTCTTCGGCTCCAACCTGAAGGCACCCTCGATCTTTTGTTCTTTGGCCAGCTTACGATTATACATAGACACACTGAATCCGGCATGCAGGGCAGAGATCAGGTGGTTTGCCAGCACGACCATGGTGAAATCCTTGGACATGTTCAGAGCGTCATTGGATTTTTTGCGCAGGTCGAGGTATTTGTTCCGCAGGGGGGTGATTGCTGGATTGGTCTTCCAGTCTTCAGGATTAATCTCGTGATAACTCTCGTCGTAATCCGGCCAACCGGGAGCGAATTGGTTGTATTTGCCGATCATCTCGTAGTACTGCTGATCCTTCTCGTCGGGATCAAGCTCATGCGTAAAGCCGTCACTGGGAAGATATTTCAGCTTCTCGTTCCAGGGTTCATTCTGCCATTCATCAATACCACCGGTATACCCATCCGTTCCCCCACTTTCCCCATCGTTGCCGAAAAGGGTTGCCGCCCAATATTCGTAAGACAAATACGAACCGAAATCGCCACCGGTGGGATCGTAGTAGGTCCAGTACTGCTCGGCGAAGTTCATATATTCGTCTTCCTTATCCTGGCCTTCAGCGTGGTAGATGGCCACCCCCGCCCAGGCTCCGACTTCGATGGCCAGAAATGCCGCCGCCATCAGGGGATTCCTGGCGTAGTACTGTCCGGCACCCGGGAGAATTGCGGAAAGCAGCAAAGCTTTGCCCGGAATCAGTTTGCTTTCGGTTTCCATCCCTATGCCCACATCGGGCGCGGGTTGCTCTTCCGGTTGACTCATAGCCTGAGCAACCTGGAATCGCGTGGGATCATAACTGAATTTTGATTCAGCATCGGGATTGGCATACGCAGCCAGAGTCGCGATCAACGCTGCGAGAACGACGTTTATCCAGCGCATTTTTTCACCTCATAGACTCAGAGTTGGAGAACGTTTTTCTAATCATCTATGAACAGAATTATCATCAGAGAAGCTATCATCTATTACAAACAGAGAAAGGGACAAAGATCCCGAATAAATGGAATTTGTCTAACGCAGTCCTTTGTGAATAAGACTATGCCGCAGGTTAAAATTGAAGAGCAAGGTGAAATAAAGGCGCCACTCTTTCCCATAAGTATCAGTTATATCGTCACTGGTGACCTTAAATTCATCGAAACCATAAGCCGCGTCGAACGTCAGAGCGGTGGGAAAGGTGGTGAAGCTGTAGAATTGAACTTTAATGCCCGCTCCTGCATCGGTTTTTAGATCGTCCCGTTCGAAATCGCCATCCCAGGCGTTGCCCACGTCTCCATAAGCCAGTAAATAAACCTTGTCCAGGCTGATAAATCCCAGATTACGGGCGATGTCGCGCATGATCGGAAAAGTATAGGTACCCCGCACGATGGCTTTGCGGGTTCCGCCTAAGCTGTAATAGGAATAACCCTTCATGCCGTCCAGACCGCCGGCGTAGAGATAGAAGAAATCGTCCACCACCTCATCAATGTACCCCAGATCAGCCGTCAAAGTGACGCCGTGATCCTTGCTGATGGGTGATTTCAAATATCGATCCGCTAACAGCTCGAAGCGGTTGTAATCGTAGGGGGTATAGACTTCCTGCAAGGTGCCTTTATCGGCGTTGATTTCGAACCCGTCAATGAAATCATTGAATTCCCGCGCAGCTTTAGCCTGAATGAAATAACCTTTCGTCGGGCAGATATCCTGGTGCCGTCCGGGCTGCCGATAATCGGCGGTTACGGTCAGTTCGGCGGTCTTGCCCTTAAAATAGGTGTAACCGAAAGCCGTGCCGTCATCCAGATCCAGCGTGGTGCGATAGCGCGAAACGATCCCCGCCAGGCGCAGGTTAATGGCGTCTTTGACCTTCAGACGAATGCCGGCATCCACTTCCAGCAGGTTAAAATTGTACTTGATGGAATACTGGTCGAAGATCGGGACGGCGCCGGCACCCGATCCCTGTTCACCGACGATTAAGAAGGGATCCTCGAAGGACTGTTCGGTGTGCCGGACGACGTTATAGGCTTCCAGGAAGATAGTAGGGTGCAGCCTTTTGTAATCCAGCAAGGCGAAGAGATCGTAATCCCTCTTAGAATTGACGGCAAATCCCCCGAAAGCGCTCATCTGCTCCAAAATGTCTTGAAAGTAAAAATACAAGCCCGGTTTGAAGGTGCCGAAATCCATGGCCAGCCGGGGATAGACGAAAGTCTTATCGAAGGAGGGTTTATAGGATCGCGAAGGGCGATCGGGTGCCGGCGCGGAGGGATAGGTTACCTGCGGAAGCGTTTCAGGATAATCGGAGATATACACCATGTTGGCTGGATCGCAGGCTTGCACCTCGTCGAAGACCGCCATTTTATAGCCGGTGGCCCGATAATCAGCGTAAGCCAAACGTCCATCAACTGAAATAGCGGGCATGAATGCGCCGCCCAGCACGTTGGAAACGGGCATCCTGGAGGAATCAGCTATATTATAGCGATAGAGGTTAAAAATCCCCGTTTGATCGGAGGCAAAATAGATGTCCTCGCTTCCCGCCCAGCAGGGATCGCGCTCGTCGGCAACTGAACCGACAATAGTCCTGATCTCCTTTGTTTCAACGTCCAGAAGCATGACGTCCCGGTTCCGATCTCTGTTGCTGGCAAATAGAATCAGCTTCCCATCCGGAGACCAGCGCGGCATGTAAACCTGTTCACCGTTGGCGTAATGAGTCAGCGCAATTTCAGTTTCAATCCTATGCTTCTCCCTGCCCTCCCACCATTTTTCGGGGAGATCGGCCATCCAGAGGTTTTGCGTGCCATCCGAAGTAACCACGAAGCAGACGCGGCGGCCGTCCGGAGAAACGTCCACGTGGGCGGCCCGCCTGTCCTGGGTTAACCGCAGCTCTTTCTTTTCCTGACGATCCCAGGCGGCGATGTCATCGAAGTGCGAACCGTTGGCTCCCGGGCCAAATTGTTTATGATAAAAGATGAAGCGACCGTCGGGACTCCAGGAAAGCGGTGACTCCACGCCACCCGTCAAATGCTCGCTTTTTCCCTTCTCAATATCATAGAGGTAAAGCCCCGAATGCATGAAATAGTCGCCGCCTCTATTGGACGTAAAGGCCAGAAGTTTACCGTCCGGACTCCAGCGGGGGAAAAGGTTAGCAAAACCTTCTTCTTCGATTAGTCGCCCTTCTAAGCGATTATTCCGAATCGTTTCGGTTCTGGACTGATAATTCTGCTTGAGGTGATCCATCCACTGGTCGTAGAGCTCCCGGCCGCTCAAACCCAGATTGCGCCGCAGGGCGTGGTCGAAGGTAAAAGCGAAGGGGCTCTTCATATCATTCGAAATTTCCCTCAGTATTTCCGGATCCCAGCGCTCAGCTATATAGCGTACCAGCGAATAACCCTGATTATAAACCGATTCAGCGTCGAGGCTGATTTTGCCGTAATAACCCATCTCCGTGTAGGTGAGCGGTTTACCTTCAAGAACCCTCATGCGCAGGATCATGTCCCGATGCGAATCCCAGTGATCGTAACCCAACCCCGGCCTCTGAAATTGAGCGCAGCCTTCCGCGAACCAGGGCGGAATAATCGTCATCGGCAGAGGATACGAAGCCAGAACGTTGGGATAGCCGTAGAGAACGTCAGGGCGTTTTTCCTCCTCGTATTCGATCCACTGAAAATAGAAGGCGGGCAGCCAGCGCGGCCCGGTGCGGGATGCTCCCAACTGTATGATGTGTGAAAATTCGTGGGTCAGGACGTTGCGCAACCAGTTGTGGCTGCCGCGCAGCTCGAAATCCAGCGGTTTCGCCCAGATCAGTATCTTGTTATCGTAATAGTACGCGCCACCGTTTGAATAATCGTCGTGATCGCGCACGATAATGCGGATCCGGGTATCGGGTTCGTAATTGTAGAGCGAAGTGATGGGCTCATAAATATCTTCGGCGATGCGCAGGAGTTCGCGCGCCGTCCGCTCTGCGCCCTGGTGAAAGTAAACCTGAAAGTGCTCGCTGTCAAAAACCTGCCACTTCAATTCGGGATGGTTGTACTCTTCCGGCTGCGCCTGCAATCGGCCCATCGGTTGCATAATGAGGAAAATGATAAACGCCAGCCAGTGGACGGTTCTATTCAGGCCGTAAATCCGATTCCGGATAATGGCGTTTAGACAATCTACAACGAAGCTTTTGCAAAGAAACCCGGTCACTTCACCACCGCAATCTTGATAAAGGTATTTTCCTTTTTGCCATTCGATTCGACTTCCACTCGTCCGACGTATATACCGGAAGAGACATCGGCCAAATTCCACTCCAGTTCACCTTCCAAACCCGCTTCCGCCGTGCCGGTCAACTCCTTAACCAGATCACCGGCTCCGTCAAAGATCCTCACCGTGATCCTACCGGACTGGCCCACCCTATATCGGATGTGCGTAACCTCTTTGGCAGGATTGGGCCAAGGGTAAACTTTGGCCGTTTCCAGAATTCCCTGCGGCACAAAAGTGATCGGCATAGGGTCGTAGGCGATTCCCTGCCGCTTGTTTCCTCCCATCCATCCGTTCCAGGGGCGCCGTTGATCCTCGAAAAATCCCTGCTGCTCCAGGTGCCAGGCGTATAGAATGCCGTCTTCGCTCAAGGCCAGCAGCTCAGTCTCGGTATCTCCCGCAAACGCATCTAACTGAACCAGTAGCGGTGCAGATCGAACGGTGCTGCCGGTGGAGCGCGGGAAATCGTTTGGTGCGCCCCCCCACCGATCGCGGGCGTCTATGCCACCATCCGGCCAGCCGAAGAAAACGCGCAGTAAGCCATCCTGCCCGATCTCTGAAATCGCCGGCGGCGACAAAATCGGTTCATCGCTGCGGCGGTTATCGAGGTGCAGAGGCCAATTGGCGCTCAGGACCCCGTTAGCCTGCACGCCGATGATGCGGTTCGCACCGATGAGAATGACCTCGAGCCAGCCGTCTTCGTCGAAATCGGCTGCCGCCGGTGGCGCAGAAACGTCCATTCCAACGTTAAGCGGAAAGCCCTCACGCATCGCACCGTCTTCAGGGTTGAGGAGCGCCACCTCTCCCCCATCTCCTACCACCAGCAAATCCCGCCTGGGATTATCTTCCGGTTTTTGATGCATCAGCGCGAGAGGGGCGAAAGCGGGTTTAAAGGGCAGATCAATCGTCCAGAGCACGTCCAGATCATAGCTGATCAGAGCCGCCTGGCTTTCGCTGGACAATATAAAAACAGGAGCCGTCTCCTGGCTATCGCTTAGGCACATTCCGATGACTTCTCCGTCGTCAAAGGGAGTCACCGTATCGAGTATGCCGGAAATCCCGTGGAAAGCGATGATGCCCTCCAGATAGCCGCCGTACCAGTGCCGATCCAATCCGGTGCCGACGATCAAAGGAGTGCAGCCGTTGGCGCCGTCAATCGCTATTGTCGTCACCGTGATCGAATCGGTCGCAGTGGAATATTCCAGACTGTAAAATGTCCCCGGGCCGCCGGGGAAGAAGGCCGTAAATCCGTCCGAATAGACGTCTACAGCGGGATTGGCGGTTATTTCCGGCACTCTTGCCAGCAGCGTGTCAATAACCTCGGTGACGTCGCCCAGAAGATTGACATCCAAACGGATTTCGTAAATATTTCCTTTCGCCCGCCCCAGGCTGTCAAAGGCCTGAATGGCTCCGCCGGGAGTTGCGGTCAAGATCCAGTCGGTCTGACCGTCTCCGTTGAAATCGAGAGCGGAGGGCGACAGATTTCCCGAAGGTTCAGCCAGTTGTATCGGAAATCCCTGCTGCGCCCAATCGTTCTTCAGGTGAAAATACATCACCGTGTCCGGTTCGGAAAATTTCCTGAAATCCAATCCCGTCGGTGATCCGTCATTAGTGCGCGTACCGGGATGGGAATCATCGTAAAACCGAACCGAACTGAGCTCGGGATTGGCATTTAAAAAGGACTGATTTCCCGCGAAGAAGAAATCCCCCGACCAGCCGAACTCGGTGCCGTAGCCGATATCCAGAAAACCATATCCCTGACCGATGTCATCGGCTCCATCCGCTTCGATCAGACTGACGCCGCGGTGTGAAGGATCCGCATTGACGCGATTTTCAGCGTAGTTGGCTTCGATGACGGTATCGTCAATATGCCAGATTAAAATTCCCTCGCCGGGCAACCCAAAGTCGTAATTGTCCACTCTGACGATCACGCCGAAATCGCCGTCCAGCATCTCGACGGTATAATCGTCATTGATTCTCAGCCTGCGGTTCTGGCTGTCATAGGCAATCGTATACCCCAAATCATCCGCATCCCAGGAGCGGTTTTCGATCAGGTAATACTCAGATTCGTTCAGGTTGACCCGATAAATCTCGTGAAGTGAAGTATCAGATGGGTCGCCGCGACCGGTCTGCTTGACTCCGAAAGTGTCCACCACAGCATCGGGAATGATCATCTGCGCTGTTTCCCATCCCATAAAAGCCCGCGTCCAGGCGCAGGGCCGTGAGGGGATCATTCCGGCGAAATTGCCCGACCCCTGATCCATTAAATCAAAGCGGCCTACGCCGGAGGAGCCATCTTCGGTGTTATATAGCGCCGGAATACCGATCCACTGGGCGAAGAGCAGGCACTCGGTGCCGTTCAAGGCGATCTCTGCGTCCACTTCGTATTGGCGTTCAGTTTCGGGAAGCAAAAGCCCGCCGGTGACGTAGGCTCCGTTCACTAATATTCCGTTGGGATCCTCCAGCGCAGATTCCAAATCTTCCAGCCGGAAATAAGCAGAGGGAATATCGTGCGGCGTTTCATCGAAGCCCACGTCAAAATCCTGTCCCGTGCCGGCGTGAAAGATGACGAACAGATCCCAACCCGCCGGATCAACGGTCGGATCCTGAGCGGCGGCTTCCCAGGAATCCACGAAAAGCTCAGCCAACCGCTGATCAAGGTCATCCGGATCAATGCCGGGATCAACATTGTAATTATAATGCCACATCTGATTGGGCAAAAGGTAGGCGCTATCGGAAGCCTGCGGAAAAACAACGAAGGAATCAACCGTGACTTTTCCACCGGAAACTTCAGCGAAATAATTACCTAAAAAAGTCAGGTGATCTTCGAAGTAGGCGCGGTCATGCGGCAGTGGATCGACAACCACGTCCTCGGGCGTCACCGATCCAAAGGTGCCATCGCCGGTGGTGGTGGACAGCGTATCAGGCTGAAATTCCACCCGGATGGCCAGGATGCTCAGGTGGCTTTCCGCGGCAGGGCCGGATGGGAGAATGGATGCGCCTTTTTGATTGTGCAGGGTTCGCAGATGGGGCGCTTTTGCGGCTGAAAAAGCAACGGCCGATAGGAAAAACCCCCACATAATGGGGGCTACAAAAAATCGTTTCAACTTACATCTCGTGAGAGTCTTACGACCAGAAAGTTTATAGCCCAAGCGTTAGTGAGAACATCATGGTATCCGTCAGAGGGTGGCCTTCTCCGGCGGACACGTAGCCGAAGTCGAAACGGTACGATGAGTAGGCCAACGAGAATCCGAAGGTTACCGGAAACCGATCACCCAACTTATCGTAGTAATATCCGAGGCGTAGGCCGACCATTTGCGAGTACCAGTATTCCATGCCGATGTTGGGAATGACGCCTTCAACTTCATTCTCGAAATCGTTATTGGTCCAGGATGTAAACAGGGCGATGTAGAAGGGAACCGCGCGCCCATCGTCATACCGATCTATCAGTTCCTTCTGGAGATCGAGGTTCACAACCAGCGTGTTAAATTCGGTGTTAATGAGCTTGTATGATGCTCCCACGCGAATAGTCATAGGCAGAGGATCGGCCTGAGCGCGGTCAATGTAGGAGATTGCCGGGCCCATATTGGTCAGTGTAGCCGCCAACGTCAATCCACGTACGAAAGCCTCTCGATACATTACACCAACGTCCACCGCCATACTGGTCCCTGTGCCGGATCCCTTCTCCGCTCCGGCCCCCTGATCCGCCAGATGGCTGTAAATGAACTTCGCCGCAACGCCAATGCCCAACTTATTGTTGATCGGTGAGCCATAAGCCGCAGTGAAGGCGACGTCGTAGCTGTGGAAGGTTCCAGTGGGCTGGTTGTTCTCGTCTCGGCCTTCGGTTTTGCCGTAATTGGTGAAGATGATGTTCCCGCCGACCGTCCCCCATTCGGGAATGTGCTGAACGTAGGAGACGAAACTGTAGTACAGGTCATCGAGGTGAAACTGGGGCAGCAGGTTAACGTACATCAAGGCGACTTCCTGCCGTTCGATGAAGGCCATGCCTGCGGGATTCCACCAGGTAGCGGTGGCATCATCTGCCTGGGCCACAAAAGCTTCACCCATTCCCGCAGGTCTCGCCCCGGGAACCAGTTTCAAGAAAATGACCCCTGCTTCAGAAGGGCCATCAGCCCTGGCGACCATCGTAAAACTAAACAGTAAAGTCAGAAGCAGTGTCATTCCGGCTACGCGCCAATTCATATTCTCCTCCGATACTCTTCCATCGTACAGTCCTGGGTCAGCCCATTCCCGGGCGCTTCTCCCGGACGATCACATACTATTAAATTGATAATTAAGGCTTCAGGTTTCAAGGAAAACCTACTTTTTTCTAAGGGAGGGGCACGATAGGCTCATCTCATGACGATTAATTTCCCTGTTTCCTCGGCGCTCTGGCCTCCGTACCCTTCCGCCCGTACTTTATAGATATACACTCCATTGGACAGCAAATCACCCTGTTCATCGCGCCCATCCCAGATCAACATGGGATCATCCCAATTATAGGTACCTTCCCCCTGAATGCCGCTGATCGTCTTGATCAGCCTGCCCGCAACCGTGTAGACCTTGATCGTCACGTCCGCCGGCTCAGAAAGGTAGAAGGTGAAACGCGTTACATTCTTGAAAGGATTGGGATAATTCAATAGATCAGACAGGCGAAATTCCCCCAATCCGACCACTTCAAAGCTGATCTCGGCCGAATTGGGATTGTTGGCGGCATCCCAGGCAATCGCCGTGGCTGTATGAGGCCCAGGCGATAGTTCTCCCGGCTTGAATTGATACTCTGTGCGTCCACGGGTGTAGCTATCCAGGTAATAGCTGAAAGAATCGGTCAACTCTATCGGATTGCTGTCGTCAATCGAAACGGTGATGCCATGACCCACGCTGCCGGTGAGATTGACGCCGTTGCTGTCAATGACTTCCACGTAAATCGTCGCCTCCGGTCCCACTGCGTCGCCCGGTCGAAATCCCGGTGACTCGAAGTAAATGTTCACCAAGGGTGGTATCGAGTCTGGGAGCATGCCGGCCGATTCAGCGAAGACCACCTCGTCGTAGGCGCCCGCACCGTCACTATCGTCGGAATAGGCGTACACTGAATAACGTCCCCCGACGCCCCCATAGCTGATATCAATGGGCACGACAAAACTGCTCTCGAAACGCCCCTCAGACACACTGGCGTCACCTCGGAAAATCAGATTCCCGGGCAGTATATACGTCGGTGTCGGAGGTGGATCACCATTGTTAAACCCGTAATAAACAGGGATGCGGGGATCAAAAACCTGAAGGTTGGCGATCCCGCTAAACGAGGGCAACGCGTTTCCGGATTGGGTTTGTACCTCTCCTGAAACGACGACGTGATCAAGAGCGGTCAGAGTGTCCGTGTTCATAGTGTCGATCACGACCTTAAGTTGGGGCATGGTCAGCCTCAGCACCGGATCGCCCAGCAGATGGTATTTTTCGGCGTTAGTATTATTGCTGCCCAGCCCCGGATTATGGACGAAAGTGCGGGCCTTTCCACGCATCAGAGCTTCACCCATCCGTTGACCGGTGGATTCCGCGAAAAGCTCAAGGTAGAAGTTCTGCAGGAACAGATAGTTGGAATTCGCGCCCGTTACGCGGGTAGCACCGATGGCTCCGATCGCTCCTCCGCCCGCCTGGTGGATCATGATTTCCGGCATGGCCTGGCTGTAGGGATCATCCCAATAAGCCCAGTCGCAGGTGGCCGCCACGAAAAGGGGCAACTTGGGACCATTGTTTAAAAGCGGAAGATCGCGACTTTGCAGAAAGACGTGTTCGTGCGCCCAGACGGTGGGATTGCCATGCCCCATGTAGTTGACCAGAATACAACCCTCGTTGATGGCGGCAATCAGGTCAGCGTTGGCTTCGGGTTTGCGTCGCCCTCCACCGGTGGGATCATAGCTCACGGGATATTCCGTCAGGTAGATCTTCTGTTTATTCAAGATATCTGGAATGTAGCCGTTTTCGGCGATGAACTCAGTGTCCGTTATATGATTCTCTTCCCAGGTTGAATATGCCCCACTGGGGCCGTATTCATCATCTGCGACGAAGACGACACGATCTTTCCAGGGTCCGAAATCCTGGTTGCTCTCGTAGGCCTTCACGCGCTCAATCAGCTCTTCAATTTCGCTTACATCCTGAACCGGCCAGCGGCCTGTGGCAAGTTGAGGATAAGCGTAGGAGTTATCCGTGGGCTCGAAGTAGGAATACCAGTCATCGGTGCAGCGCCCACCTTCCTCAAAGGGTATGACCCAGTTGCCGACCGGTGAGGACAGCTTGTTTTTATAGTCGTAATCTCCATCCCCCACAATGAGCAGAAACAGTGGTGAAATCGCCCAGTTATAGAGCGGCAGTGAAGTTTTTAGAAAATCGCGGATGGCGGCCGGATCCGGAAGACCCCAGCCATATTCATCGTAAATATCGCTGACTCGCACCCTCAGAACTTCCATGGGCGTCGGCGCCTCTGACTCGCGATACTCTTCATAAGCCGCCATGGCGTCGTAGAAGGCGTCTCCAGCGATGACCAGGATGTCCGCTCCCAGCGTCATGCGCAAGTTGACGTACTCATCCCCATCGCGCCGGTCTTTTTCAATGGAAAGCGGCGAGAGGAGCTGCGATGGATTCAAAGCGATAAAGCGGCGCGGGGATAGCGCCTGGCTGCTATCCTTGAACGTGGATGCATGAGTATATCTGACATCATCGAAAACGGTTACATCGAAAACCCAGGTGTCTGAGATACCCTCGATATCATACTCGGCCAATCCTGTGGCATTGGGGCTGATGAAATCAATTCGATCCGATGAGGTGGCTAGATTTCGGGTGTATTCTATTTCAAAATAGTCGAGGTAACAAGCGCCGACGGAGAGGTGTTCGATGCGCAGAGTATTGCTACCGGAGCGAAGTATTTCCGGATCAACTGTAATGATCTCCTCGATGACGTACCTTTTATTCGGAGTGGTGTAGATCGGATCGGTGAAGTTATTGATATAAACGTTAAAACGGTGATAAAGGGTGTCGTCGCACTTAATCCGCAGGACTAACAGCGCGTTCGCCGAGGTGACCACCTCTTCAAGATAGAAGCTGAAACTGCGGCTGGATCCTTCACCGCTAAAAAGGTCTCCGTAGAGGTTGGGCATATCCTGCGGCAGGGCGAAATCGTCGAAAACCGCGTACTGTTCTTTATCTTCGGCATAATAGGCTTTGCTCGTCAGGGGAGCGATTTCCGGAGACCCTTCTACGCCCAGCGCCTCCATCCGCTTGCCCTGTGGGCCGGAGGGGTTGATGTTCAGCCAGTAAATGTTGTGATCCGTGTAGTGATTCTGGTAATGCTGAAAGCGGTAACGCTGCTCCGGTGAATACCACACCGTCTCCCATTCGTGAACCGATTTGCCGTAAAACCAGATCTCGTCGCCCTGGTTGAAAACGCCGTCTTCCTCCCCGTGCGCCAGAATGGCGTTTTCGATGGGGCCGTCGGGGCGCGGGACGATCAAGTCCTTGGGCAGTGCCTCGCCGCCGTTGTTGAAAATCCGAATGGTGCGGGGATCCAGTCCGTCCAGATTGATACCGGCGTTGACCAGGTCGTTATAGGTCAGCTTGTAGATGCCCGACTCGTCAATTTCCATCTTATAAAGATCGCCGGACGGCCAGGGATCCGAAATCTCAACCTGCCGCAGACGGGGCTGCTTCCAGGTTTTGGCCGGCCCCTCCCAGTTGGCGATCAAACCGCTGTAGAATTCATCCTCAAGCGGGCGGGAATAACCTGACACAGCGGCACTGCCCCCCTGAAACTGCACCTGCACGTCCACCGAATCCAGCATTAGCGTCCCGCCGTTTTCAGAAGGAAACCGGCAGGGGTAAACCAGCAGACGAATGACCTCCAAATCGCGGTAGGACTCAGGCCCCTGCAGCTCCGCCCAGGCACCGGGAAAGGGCGATCCTGCGTTATAATATCCCGGATCCTCCTCGTAAACCGGTACGACCGATCCGTCCGCTCCGGCGGTGATCACCGGAACCGGAGCGGGAACCTTTGGGAATGAACTGACTCCGTAAGGGATCACAGCACTTAGAATCGGAGTCGCACCTGGTGGAACGGCCAGCCAGATGACCCTGACGGGCAGTTGCGGCATGCCCTCCGACCCGCTCATCCCCGCACCCTTAACGTATGGGCTGTAATAATCACGATCGGGCGTTTCGATCTTCGCCCAGTAGGTGATCGGAGTTCGATACCGGAGCGAAATCCCGGTCGCGTCGTTCTGCAAAAATGACACGTCCGCTTCCGGAGCCGTTGCCTGGCCTAAACTGGAAAAAAGGGCAAAAACCAGTATGACGCAAAGGATTTGATCCCTCGTTTTCGTCACGCGGCCTCTTTGATATGGTTTAAGTGGTTTTCCCGAAGGGATGCTTTCGGCATATCGTTAGTTGTAAGCGTATCTATTTAATCAAGATTATACGCTTTTAGTTTCAAGGTAAAGTTATTTTTTCTCCAAAATAGGTCGTTAGCTTTCATCGCATGGCGATCAGCTTGCCGATTTCCTCGGCGAAACCGCCTGAAAGACCTTCAGCGCATATTTTATAGATGTAGACGCCGTTCGAGACCAGATCACCCTGCTCATCGCGTCCATCCCAGACCAACAGCGGATCGTCCCAGTTGAACGTGCCGATACCCTGAATCCCGGAGATGACTTTAACGAGTCGCCCGGCCACGGTGTAAATTTTGATGGTCACGAGAGCCGGTTCACTCAGGAAGAAGGTGAAACGAGTGTAATCCCGAAAAGGATTGGGATAATTGAGGACATCGGTCAGCGCCAGCTCTTCCGTCCCGATGACGACGAAATCGATCTCGGCCGTGTTGGGATTATTGGCGGCGTCCCAGGCAACAGCCTGGGCGTGATGTTCGCCCGGCGTTATTTCCCCTGGGAGGAACTGATGTTCGGCTCGGCCACTCTTATAACTGTCCAGAAAATAACTGAATGAATCCGTCAAATCAATAGGACTAAGATCGTCAATGGTGACGATAATTCCGTGCCCGACATTGCCGGTCAGATTGATCCCGTTACTATCGCAGACCTCAACGTAAAGCTTGGCTTCGGTGCTGACCGGATCACCGCTGCGATAAGCGGGAGAATCGAAATAGACTTTAATATCAGGCGGGATCGTATCCGTGAGAGCGACTGCCGATTCCCCGATGAAAACGTTATCATTCATCCCCGCCGCATCAACTTCATCCGAGCAAGCGTAAATGGAATAACGCCCGGTGGTGCCCGCGTAACTGATGTCAACCGGCACAATGAACGTTGACTGAAAGCGTCCATCTTGAACGCTGACGTCGCCGCGGAAGATCAGATTACCCGGCAGGTAGTATGTCGGCGTCGAGGGCGGAGGATTATTATTAAATCCGTAATAAATGGGGATAGGCGCATCCAGAACCTGAAGGTTGGCCGTACCGGAAAAAGAGGGAAGCGGGCCGCCCGATTGAGTGCAGATTTCGCCCGAAACCGTAAATTCTCCCAGCGCCACTAAAGTATCCGCGGAACTCGGATTGATCTGGACGGTGAGTTGCGGCATAGCCAACCTCAAAAACGGATCGCCCAGCAAGTTGTACTTCTCCTGGTTGACGTTGCCGCCGCCGAAGGGATTGTGCACAAAGGAACGGCTTTTGGCGCGCATCAAAGCCGTCCCGAAGCGGCAACCAGCCGGTTCCGCGAACAACTCGAGATATAAGTTTTCCAGCAAATCCTGGTTGGCTCCGGGAGACGTTTCTCGCGTTGCGGCGATGACGGCGATCGCCCCTCCACCCGGCAGCGTCAGCATGATTTCCGGCATACTCTGGGTGAAGGGATCATCCCAGTAAGCCCATTCGCAGGTGGCTGCCACGAAAAGAGGCAGCTTGGTGCCATTGTACAGCAGCGGCAAATCTCGACTCTGCAAAAATACGTGCTCGTGAGCCCAGACGGTGGGGTTGCCGTGACCTATATAGTTGACCAGCAGATAACCATCGTTGATCTCCGCCACCAGATCCTGGCCGGCTTCCGGCTTGCGGCGCCCACCACCGGCCGGATCGGAACTGACCGGATATTCTGTCAAATATAACTTTTGTACGTTCAGAATTCCGGGGAAGTAGTTATTGGCGAGCAGCTCGCTGTTGGTCGTATGGGTCGCTTCCATGGCCGAATACCCGCCCTGCCGGCCGTACTCATCGTCCGCCACCAGAAGGACGCGATCCCGCCAGGGGCCCAGATCCTGACCGCTCTCGTAAATCCTAACCCGCTCGATCATCTCTTCAACTTCGGCGATGCTCTGCACCGGCCAGCGACCGGTAGCCAGTTGGGGATAAGCGCCGGAGTTATCCGTGGGTTCGAAGTAGGAATACCAATCATCCGTACAGCGGCTTTGCTCCTCGAACGGAATCACCCAGTTGCCGCCCGAAGTGGAGAGCTTATTCTTATAATCGAAGTCGCCGTCCCCCACGATGAGCAGATAAATCGGGGAAACCGCCCAGTTGTAAATCGGCAGTGTAGTCTTCAGGAAATCGCGAATGGCGACCGGATCAGGAAGCCCCCAGCCATACTCATCGTAGATGTCGCTGACCCGCACCCGCAGAACCTCCATAGGTGTCGGAGCCTCGGTTTCACGATACTCTTCGTAGGCCGCCATAGCGTCGTAGAAAGCGTCACCGGCGATAACCAGAAGGTCAGCACCCAGCGTCATGCGCAGGTTGACGTATTCGTCCCCATCGCGCCGGTCTTTTTCAATAGAAAGCGGCGAGAACAGCTTTGATGAGTTTAAGGCGATGTAACGGCGCGGCGATAAGGCCTCACTGTAATCTTTAAAGGTTGAAGCCTGCACTGCCTTGACGTCATCGAAGTCGGTTACGTCGAAAATCCAGGGATCGGTGATCCCCTCTATTTCGTACTGGGTCAACCCCGTGGCATCGGGGCTGATGAAATCTATCCGGTTCAGCGAGGTGGTCAGACTCCGGGTGTACTCCAGCTCGAAATAATCGAGGTAGGCCGAACCGGCGGACAGGTGTTCTATGCGCAGGCTGTTACTACCGTTGCTGTATAGAATCCCCGGATCAACTTCGGTCGTTACTTCGATCGCATAGCTGTCCGGTGCGGTATAGACGATCAAATGATTATTAATAGAAACTTTAAATTCGTGAGTTCCCTGCTCCGGACAGTTCAACACAATTGTCAATAGAGCGGGCGCGGAATCAACAACATTCTCCAGATAGAAACTGAAAGTGCGCGTTGCCGAAACTCCGGAGAAGAGATCCCCGTACAGATTCGGCATATATTGCGGCAGGGCTAAATCACTATAGATGGCGTAAATGTCCTTCTCCTCGAAATAGTACGCTTTGGTCGTTGAAGGTGTAAAATCGGGTTCACCGCCTACGCCCAGTGCCCCCATCCGCTTGCCCTGAGGGCCGGAGGGGTTGATGTTCAGCCAGTAAATGTTGTGATCCGTGTAGTGATTCTGGTAATGCTGAAAGCGGTAACGCTGCTCCGGTGAATACCACACCGTCTCCCATTCGTGAACCGATTTGCCGTAAAACCAGATCTCGTCGCCCTGGTTGAAAACGCCGTCTTCCTCCCCGTGCGCCAGAATGGCGTTTTCGATGGGGCCGTCGGGGCGCGGGACGATCAAGTCCTTGGGCAGTGCCTCGCCGCCGTTGTTGAAAATCCGAATGGTGCGGGGATCCAGTCCGTCCAGATTGATACCGGCGTTGACCAGGTCGTTATAGGTCAGCTTGTAGATGCCCGACTCGTCAATTTCCATCTTATAAAGATCGCCGGACGGCCAGGGATCCGAAATCTCAACCTGCCGCAGACGGGGCTGCTTCCAGGTTTTGGCCGGCCCCTCCCAGTTGGCGATCAAACCGCTGTAGAATTCATCCTCAAGCGGGCGGGAATAACCTGACACAGCGGCACTGCCCCCCTGAAACTGCACCTGCACGTCCACCGAATCCAGCATTAGCGTCCCGCCGTTTTCAGAAGGAAACCGGCAGGGGTAAACCAGCAGACGAATGACCTCCAAATCGCGGTAGGACTCAGGCCCCTGCAGCTCCGCCCAGACCGCGGGAAAAGGGATCGTCGCGGCGTAAAATTCGGGATCTTCATCGAATGAGGGCGCACCCGCCGCATCAAGACGCGGTACGGGAACCGGCACGCAGTCCGCCGAGCTAATCCCGTAAGGGGTTACGCTGGCGATATTCGCAGTCACGCCCGGCGGAACGGCCAGCCAGATGATCCGCACCGGTAACTGTGGCGCTCCCTCCTGAGTGAACGTTCCCGCGCCTCTGAGGTTCGGCGTCCTGTAGGTTCGCGCCGGTGTTTCCAGTTCCATCCAGGCGACCGTCGGCGTTCGATACCGCAGTGAAATGCCGGATGCGTCATTCTTAAGCAGCAAAATATCAGACTGCGGATTCCCGGCTCTTCCGTTTACTGCAATAGCAAACAAGAACAACAAAAAGCCGATGATCCATCCTGGAGCATTCGGCATTGTTTTTTTAAGCCGTAGGCCAATGCAGAGTCGAATATCGAAGCCGGCGGTAATCATTCGCTTCCAGGTTTTTAAAATGATTCGGCTTCCTCGATTAAAAAGTTGGGAATGTCATCTTTGATATGATATTTGAGCCTGCATTTGTGGCAGATGAGTTGGTGCGGTTCAGTCTGGTACTCCAGCTCACCTTTGCACTTGGGGCAGGCCAGGATTTCCAGCAGTTCTTTGCTTAGCATGGCAACTCCACCAGTCAGATATATGGAACACTGATCTTTGATTTATGTGCAAAAATCCTACTTACAGAAACTCCCCGGTTGCTATGCGGGTTCCCCAATCTAATTTAATATAAAGGAGTACTCAGACTCGCGCCAGGAGAACCATCTTGTCACCACCCCGCTCTTTGGCGCATTTCGGGCAGGTGACGTGCCAATAATAAATCGCGCCGGGAAGAACGTGGGTGCGATCCTGCGTAAATGCCTTAAGCTCATCCAGCGACTCCTTTAATCCCCCTGAACCACCGTGATGAACTCTCGTTAAGATGCGCGCATTTTCGAACTGCAATACGTTGGCGTCGTATTGCTCGG
Source organism: uncultured bacterium (assembly GCA_964533705.1). Taxonomy (GTDB): domain Bacteria; phylum Electryoneota; class B3-LCP; order B3-LCP; family B3-LCP; genus CAZHMN01. The sequence continues at coordinate 8,125 of CAZHMN010000023.1, read as the reverse complement.
GATCCTCAATCTCCAATAAGAGGCGCCCCCGAAATAGACCCGGTTCGTGCAGAATCATATCTTCATTGACGATGGAGTAACCCTTTCTGACGATCTGCGCCTTCATTTCTTCCTGTTTTTTCTCCAGGCCCAGCGGAACGTTGAAAAAATGTGGCAGATCCTCAAAATAAAAGAACTTACCGCTCCAATCCAGGTCCTTTAAATGCCAATCCTGATCCTCGATTTCAGGACATTTACATTTTTTCTGGTCATCCATGCGGATCTCCTATTCAAATTAAAGCCTGAAAGTTATGATTTTTTCGAAAAACCCGCCGCCGATTCGAAGAGGCTAATCCCTTGATTCGCTACTTTCTTCGAAATGTCAGGCGAATGGGGACGCCCGTAAATCCGAACTCTTGCCGGATGGTGCGCTCCAGGAATCGGCGATACGATTCGGCGACGCCCTTTGGGCGATTGCAGAATATACCGAATAACGGCGGTGCCACCTTAAGCTGCGTGATGTATTTGATCTGAACAAACCGTCCCCCGTCGGCCGGTGGCGGAGTTTTTTGAATGATGGGCAGCAGTACGTCGTTCAGTACCGAAGTGGTGATGCGCCTGGAACGCTCCTTCCCAATTTCCAGGGTCATTTCAATGCATTTTAGCAGGCGCTGGCGCTTCAGCGCGGACACGAAGATTAAGGGCAAATGCGCGTACTCACCTAAGAGAGCTTTTAAGCGGCGTTCCCATTCTACTGCAGTGCGGTGATCCTTCTGCACGGCATCCCATTTGTTCATCAAAATGAGGACACCCTTACCCTCAGCGTAAGCATCTGCAATGATGCGCTGATCGACGCTGACCATCCCTTCGGTCGCATCCAGGATGATCCAGACGACCTCGGCGCGCTCCAGCGCCCGGGCCGTGCGAAGGCTGCTGTAAAATTCAACCGCTTCCTTCGTTTTCCCTTTTCTACGTAATCCGGCGGTATCGACCAGCGTCAGTGCCTGTCCGCGAAAGCGAATTGCCGTATCCACGGAATCGCGGGTCGTGCCGGGCTTCTCGAATACCACGACCGACTTCTTTCCGGTCAGCGCGTTGACGATGGACGACTTACCCACGTTCGGTCTGCCGATAATGGCGATACGCAGCCCTTCGCTCTCTTCCCTGCCCGGAATCTCGGGAAAATCCACAACCTGATCGAGGAGATCGCCGACGCCTCGCCCTCGAACGGCGGAAACCGGCAGAGGTTCGCCGAACCCCAGAGAGACAAAATCCTTCGGGTCCTGTTCACGAAGCTCATCATCCACCTTATTGACGACGGCCAGAACGGGTTTATCCAATCGCTGCAGATACCTGGCGATGGCCAGATCGAGATCCGTCACTCCCGTTTCCCAATCGAGGAGGAACAGGATGCGCGCAGCCTCCTCGGCGGCGAATTCCACCTGCTCCCGAACCGCTTCAATCAGCGGATCGCGGCTGCTCGGCAGCAATCCACCTGTGTCAATCAGGGCAAATTGCTTCCCGCGCCACTCGCCTCGAGCGTAAATTCGATCGCGGGTCACGCCCGGCCGATCGTCCACAATCGCCTGCCTGCGCCCCAGGATGCGATTGAAAAGCGAAGACTTGCCGACGTTAGGGCGTCCCAGTATAACGACTGCGGGCAGTTTCATTCGCCATTCTCCCCCAGTACCATGTATCGCCAGTCCCCATCGAAAACCCGCACAGGCATACCCAGTCTTTGAGATATATCCTGCACAGTCCAGTCGTCCAGCAAGAGACCGTCCAAATTGATGCAATCAGGAGGCAGGAATATCTCTGAAATCCCTTCAGAAGGCAACGCCTTAAGATGTTTTTCGAGAGCTTTTGTGATATCCTCTCCCCCGAGCAATCCCGCCACCGTCACCGATGAACCTAAGAGGCGATTTTCTGCAACCACAACTTCAACCTGTAAACCTGCAACCCGTCGCTGAAGGATTTCCGTCAGACTCTTCAGTATGGGATAAGCCGATTTTGCAGTCACCCAGATGATTTTGCGCGGTGAATTGAGTTTCTCGGGCAAATCCTCCAGCGCTTTTTCCACTCTTCGCAGAGTCCAGCGCACAATTCCGACGCCGTTTTCTATTTGCGGGTAGTCCTCGTAAGCCTCTTCCGACGGGAAAACCGTCCCGGTCAGAAGCAGTAACTCATCGGCTGGATAAACCCAGCGAGAACCGTTTTTATCGAGCATCCTGCGTTGATAACGAAGAACGATTTCGAGAGTTCCCCCGGCCTCTTCTGCATTCAAAAGCCTCAAGGTGGGCAGACTTATACGATGCGCAGTTAATCCCACAGGGACTACGGACAACGACGCCAGCCCGGGATAAAGCGGCGTCAATTCTTCCAGGGTCTTTTCCAGAATCCGGCCGTCGTTTTCTCCCGGCACAACCACGATCTGGCCGTGAATCCGGATGCCCGCCTGGATCAGTTTTTTCAAGTGGGGAAGCACCGGCGCGCTTTTCAAGCCCAGGAGCCTGCCGCGCACTGCTGGATCCGTGGCATGAATGGAAACGTACAGTGGCGAAAGGCGCAACCTGACGATCCGTTCGAAATCGCGCCCGGTCAGCCCCACCAGCGTCAGGTAATTGCCGAAGAGAAAGGAAAAACGGTAGTCCTCATCCTTCAGGTATAATGCGGGGCGGAGCCCCGCAGGCAATTGATCAATGAAGCAGAATATGCAGCGGCATTTGCAGGAACGCGGCTTTAGAGGCTCAACTTCCCATCCCGGTTCCTCGCCCAAAGGGAGATCCAACCTCATTTTCTGGACATAGCCATCCCGTTCAACCTCCAGCTCTACCCCACCATCTTCCAGGTAGAACTGTAGATCGAGGATGTCCTCGAGGGGATGTTCACCGACTTTCATCAACCGGTCACCCGGTTGCAGGCCAGCTCGATCAGCCGGAGAAGCCGGTATAATATTCAGAATTTTTACGCCGATATTTTCGCCAGCTTTCTGTTTCACAAGGACTCGGCAAATTGAGGAAGAAACCCCCGATCGGGTCGGGGGCCTGAGCGGCTGACGGGGCTCGAACCCGCAACAGCCAGCTTGGGAAGCTGGAACGCTACCAGTTGCGTCACAGCCGCTTGACGTTATTTTACAATTTTTTTTCCCTGAAGTCAAGAAATTTCTGCCCGCGGCACTGTATTGCGCAGTCTAAATCGTAATCAATTCCCCTTCATTAGGCGTTAAAATCTCCAATTTGGAGTTTAGGGTATCTACCCGATGCCGGCATTTTTCGACCAGTATGTCAATCTGGGCGTCGCTGCGCAGAGGGTGATGATGGAAGAGCACCAGCCTTTTTACCGTAGCAGAAAGGGCGATTTTAAGGGCATCCCCCACCGAACTATGGCCGTAACCGGCCAAATGGACATACTCCTCATCAGAATAGGTGGCGTCAGCAATTAGAAGATCTGCCTGGCGGGCAAACTGAACCACCTCACGATCAATGCGCGCCAGAAAGCTTTCGTCTTCATCATCGCGGACTAATCCCCGGTTAGAACTGCGATAAGGTTCGTTGTCTGTCATGTAGACCAAACTCTTCCCCTCATGTTCAACTCGAAAGCCGATGGTCAATCCGGGATGATTGAGATAATAATAACTAACCGTCGCTTCACCCGCCTTAGTTTCCTCCCTAAGTTCCTCGAACGAAATGTCGGCCGTCGGCTTTCCCATGGGCACAGGGAAGTATTCCCCGGCTTCAGCGCCCTGAAAGAGGGAGAGGAGATCTTCTTCCATGCCCGCTACACCATAGATGGTCAGTTTTCCGGGGAGCTTAAAAACCGGCAGGAAATAAGGGATGCCCATCGTGTGATCCCAGTGTAAATGAGACAGAAAGAGCCGAGCATCCAGTTCCTTTCCTTCAAGTTCCTGCATTAACTTCCGACCCAGATTGATCAGGCCGGATCCACCATCGAGAATGAGCAGCGTTTTGCCGCAGCGAACTTCGATACAGGCTGTATTGCCGCCATACCGGTTGGTGTCAGGAGCGCTGACGGGAACACCGCCGCGCATCCCCCAAAATCGAACTTGCATATACCCCCTTAGCCAAGCAGTTGATTGACTTTCTCGCGCAGTTCCGCAACTTCGAACGGTTTACTCACAAATAAATCCGCGCCGATTTGATGGGCTTTTTCGGCATCGCGACGATACGATTTCGCCGTCAACAAAATGATCCTGGTATGACGGCATTCTGGATTAGCCTTGACCCATTCGATGATCTGAAATCCGTGCGCCTTGGGCATCATCAGATCGCAGATAACCAGGTCAAAAACCTCCTTGCCCAGCCAGTTCAGAGCCCCCTTGCCATCATAGGCTCGGCGGATGGCGCGGTCTTCGGCTTCCAAGGTTTCGCCCACCAGATCCACGACAGTTCTGTCGTCGTCAATAACCAATATCTTCTTCATTTTTACATGCGGAATTGAACTATAACTTCTCTTTTAAAGCCGCAACAATCTGTTCCAATCCCCGGCGATCCTCCAAAGACCAGGCATTCAACAAGGTCGAATCCAGGTCTAAAACGGCGTATAGCTGACCCGCATGGTCAAAAACCGGCAGTACAATCTCGGATTTTGAGCGCGAATCGCAGGCGATGTGGCCGGGAAACTCCTCCACATCAGGCACGATGACTGTTTGCCGTTCCTCGGCGCAGCGCCCACAGACTCCTTTCCCCAAGGGAATCCGCAGACAGCCGAACGTGCCCTGGTAGGGCCCGATAACCAGCTCTTCAGGTTTCTGAGGATCCACCCGGTAGAATCCCACCCAAAAGGCCTGCGGTAGGTTGCCTTTCAAGATGCAGACCGTACTGGCCAGGAGGGCAACGGGATCAGATTCATCCTTGATGATTTCTTCTACCTGCTTCAGCGAAAGTTTGTAGAGCTGCTCTTTTTCTTCCGGTGTGGGAATCATAGTCTGGAGATGCAGGACAAATCTGAAGGGGTATAATAATAACATTCCGAGGTGTCAAATGCAAATGATTTCGAGGGAAAATGCGGGTGATGCTGTGCTGAAATATGACAAGCCCTATGCGCGCCAGGGCGCAACTCCGGCCGCCACGGAAGAAGCGCATTCCTATAAAGCACTCTACTCGATAGACTTACTTTTCACCCTCTCCCGAAGGTGGAAAGAGCCCAAGCTGAGTTAGAAAGGCAACATTTCAGTGCTGTCGGGTCTCCGCACCCGACAGCCGACGGGCGGGGGCAAGCCCCCGCACTACCTTTTCCACTGCATCAGGTCTTGGCCCTTCAGTGGTGTAACCTAATGCTACCACCTCTCCTGTCAAGTCACCCGGTTGCGCCGCAAGATTCGGCAGAACGTCAGTATTTCTACACCAGAATAAATTCTGGTGCTAAGACCCAGGCATAAAGTCTCTGAAGAGACTGATCGCACTAATAACGGCTGGGTGGCCCGGACAGCTTAATATCCCTGCTCACTTGTGCTAGTTGCGTCAGGTCCTGGCCCTTCAGGGGTGTGACCTGACGCTATCGTCCCACCTGCCGGGTCAGACGATTACATCACAAACCTGGCAGAACGTTTAATCAGCGTCAATCAGTGGTTCAGTTGTTTTTCCCGTCGCTCACCTTCCATCCTTCCATCCTTCCATCTTTCCATCTTTCCATCTTCCTATTCAATTTCCGCCGTGCCCACATTCACCAACTGATAGCGATCCACGCCCAGGTATTTCCGAGCGGCTTTTTCGACCTGTTTGGCGGATATTTTGTTGATCTTTCGAGGAAATTCATCGAAGAATTTATAGCCCAGCCCTACGGTTTCCCAATAACCCAGGGCATTGGCCACGCCTTCGTTGGTCTGGTAGATCATCTTATTGCGGGTGATCTCATCCTTTTTGGCGATATCCAGGTCTTCTTCGGATATGGGATTCTTCAAAAAGGTGTCTAAATCGGCCAGAATGCCCTTTGTCGCGACGGGGAAGTTTTCATCCGAGACGCCCATCTCGAAGTAGAAGCGAGCCTGTCCCATCCTCGGGTGCAGGCGCGTCCACATGCGGTAGGCCATGCCCTTGTCATAGATGTACTTGAAGAAGAGGCGTGTGTTCAAGATGCGCTTGGCCAGCACCATGGGCAGAAAATCGGGGTCTTTCACGCCGACGGCAAGGAAGGAAATGTTGAAGGTGTTTTGATCTTTCTGCTTGAAGACATGGCGGGCACTAACGGTTCTGGATGGTTCGTCTTGCACCAGTTTGATTTCCGGCGCCTTCTTCTTGGGCTTGATGCCCCACAGAGCTTCAACCTGCTTTATCAACTGGCTGGCCTTGACGTCACCGACAGCCACCACAATCATGTTAGCCGGTACGAAGGCTTCATTGTAATAATGGATGACGTCTTTGCGGCTCAATTTCGACACGGACTCTGCTTCTCCAATCACTAGATTGCGGTAAGGACTCCTTTCGTACAGGTCGGCGAGAGCCTCCCGGTGCGTATATTCCCAGGGCTGATCTTCAACGGCCTCGATGGCCTGAAGCTGATCGGCCTTGGCCGCTTTAAAGTTCTCCTCGCTGAACGTGGGATAAAACAGCATTTGATCTAAGATATCCAAACCATCATCCAGCCGCTTCGAAAGTCCGTTGAATTCCAGTTGGATGTAATCCTCGTAAGCTGTCGCCCAGAGGTTGATCCCCAGTTTTTCCTTGATCGCCAGTAGCTGTTCACGAGAATAATCCCGCGTCCCTCGGCCCAGCATGTCAGCGGTCAAGTAGGCTACCCCAGCCTTGCCTTCCCCTTCCAGCCACTGTCCCCCCCGCACGAAAATCGTCATGCAGACGGTCGGCGAAGCGTAATCTTCCCGGACAATTACGGTTAATCCGTTGTCCAGAACCGCGTGCAGTGTTTGCGGTTCGGGAGGAGTCCAGAGTAATTTTCCCAGATCCTTCTTTTCCTCCACGACGATAGTGGAATAATCCCTGACGGGCTTACCTTTCGGTACAATCAGGGATAAGGTCGCCTGCGACGGATTCAGGTAATCCGCAGCCACCCTGCGAACGTCCTGCGCCGTTACGGCTTCCAGGAGATTGGCCATCTGGAAAGCCAGAGACGGCGATTCGCTGATGGCATAACGGCAGATGTTCTCGGCTTGCCCCCGGTAGGTCTGATTGGACAGGATTTCATCGGCGATCAGTTTCTCCTTGGCGGCGGTCAATTCCTCCTTCGTTACGCCATCGCTGACCAGGCTTCGGATCGCCTCGAGAGTCTCACGAATCACCTCTTCCTCGTTTTCCGGAGCGCACTGCATGCTGAGGTAAAGCAGCGATGGGTCGCGCAGAAAATCAGGAGTGGCGTGCACGTACAGCACCAGGTTCTGGTCAATTTTCAGCGCCTTATCCAATCGAGAATTTGACGCACCTCCTAATATGTGCGACATAACCTTTATTGCAGGCATGTCGGGCGAAGCCGTGGGAGGAATGTGATAGCCGAACATGATGTAGCTCGAAGACACGTCCATGGAATCGGCCACCTGACGAAAGGCAGTCTGTTCTGGCTCCATTTCGCCCAACTCGAAGCTGATCCTTCCCGGCGGGTACTTCCCGAACTCATGCCGGATCGAAGCGATCATCTTTTCGGTCTGGAAATCGCCTACCACCGCCATGACGATCTGGTTAGGGACGTACCGTTCTTCGTAGAAGGTGCGCAGCTTCTCCAGGTCGGCGGATTCGATCACCTCCGGCAGCCCGATGGTGGTGGGGTAGTAGGGATGCCGGGTGAAGGCGGTACGGAGCAGTTGTTCGTAGACTCTCCCCTGGGGGTTATCGGCATAGCTCATGTGGTATTCTTCCAAGACGATGGTGCGTTCTTTGCGAATGCCGGCGGTATCGGGGATCAAATCCATCATGAAGTCGGCCAGGCGCCAGAGAGCTTCGTCAAAATTCTCTTTGGGCACGGTGAAGCCGTAGGCGGTGCCGTCGTCGTATGTGTAGATGTGCGACTGCCCCAACAGCATCATCTGGCGGCGGTATTCGGTCTCGGCTTGCTTCTTAGAGCCACCCCGAGCGATCAGGTGCTCGTAGAAATGCGACAGCCCGGCGATGTCGGGCGTTTCCGTCCGACTGCCCCCATCCACGATGGAGAACAAAGAGATCAGCGGCCGGCTGTGATCCTC
>CAZHMN010000022.1:17295-37660 GCA_964533705.1 uncultured bacterium | reverse complement strand
GAAACACTCCCACCACCTTGCCGGCGACGTAGAAGCCAGGTGTGCTGCGATCCACCACGATGGGGCCGAAGAAGCGGTTGGCGGGCTCCAGGCGTATCCTGCCGTTATCGGGATAGTAGTATTTTACCGTGGCTTCGTCGCCGATGACCGCCACCACGATGTCCCCGCGCCGCAGTTCCGACTGGGGCCGGGCGAAGACCAGGTCTCCGTCGAAAATGCCGGCTCCCACCATGGAATCGCCCTTGACTCTGAGAGCGAAGGTGTTCTCGCCCTTCAGCAGATCGCGATCCACGGTGACCACTCCTTCGATGTTCTGTTCCGCCAGGATGGGCTCACCGGCAGCCACGCGACCGATAATGGGCACCTTGGTCAGCGGTGCATCAAAGGCGATGGTTCTCGCTTCCGGATGCACTAATTCGATGCCGCGCGATAGCATCGGGCTGCGGCGGATTTCGCCCTTGCGTTCCAGCGCCTGAAGGATACCCCTGACCCCGTTCGTCGAACGGATGCCGAAGTTCTGCCCGATTTCTCTAATGGACGGCGGATAGCCCTTGGCGATCACCGTTTTGCGGATGAATTCCAGGACTTCCCGCTGCCGTTCGGTTAAGGGACGCGCCATGACAACCTCCATGTGAACGTATTTTCACGTATAAAATACTGCACAAATGTTTAAAAGTCAAGAAAAAAGATGAGATTTTATTCAAGTTATTGATCCAGGGTTAGCTCAAAAGTCCTTCATCCTTACTTTTAGGTTGCATTTTATGATCATTGTGCGTATATTCCCACAGCAACCGGGCTCGGGAATTGACATTGATCCATCATTCCCCCGAATGAGACCCTTCCTGCTTGCCGATCATATCAGGAGGCTCCCATGGAATTTAATAAGGCTTCCGGCACGCCGGATTCTTCGCAGAAGAGTGAGGAATCAGAGTACCTCAACACCGCGCAAATCGCCCAGAGGTTGGGTGTCTCTCAGAGCACGGTAGCCCGCTATCGCTCCGAATTTGTCTCCTATCTGAATCCCTACGCGCCACCCGGCGGCGGGCGGGGATATCGCCCTAAAGCGGTTGAAGTCTTTAAATTAATTCGAGACATGAAGGCACGGCGCGCCACCTGGATCCAAATCAAACAAGCGCTGGAAGCTGAATTTGGATCGGGAGAATCACCAACCGAAGAACTCGGATACCAGTCTTTCAGGCGCTCTCTGGAGGCGATTCATCAGGCGCAAATGGCGGTGGTCAACGAGCTGCATTCGTTGCTTCGCGAGGTCAACCGGCGCCTGGATCGGCTGGAAAAGAGCACCCGGCAGATCAAGTCAGCGCAGAAGGCGGCCCGGGAACGTTTAAAAGAGCAAGCGCAGACAGAATCCCCTCAACCGGAATTGCTTTTCCCTGACAAGAACGAAACCGGGGAGTCCGAGGATTGAATCCACTTTACTCAGACGGCGATAAAAAAGGTTCGGTACGCGGCCTTTTCCTTGTAGCACCTTTAGGATTCATCGCATTATCCCTGTTATGGTGCCAGGTCGGCTATCTGACACCGACCTTCTCTCGAGCCTTGGGAGCGGTATTGTGGCTGCTGGTCGTCTATCTGGCGGCTAAAGACAAGAAATTTCTATGGTTGATATTAAGCGCGATATTGCTCTTTAATCCCTACGGTGCTGTGCATCGGCCGGAAGGATTGTGGTTGCTGGGACTTCTACCCTGGGCGGGAGGCATCTGGGGGAAGCGCTGGATGGGAGCCGCCTGGATAGCGGCCCTGGGAGGGTGGATTTGGGCGAACCACCCCGGTTTATGGGTGCCTATTGATGAATTCACGGCATCGGTGGCACACTGGTTTACAAAGGCAAATCTATCATCCGCGGCCGCGGGATTGCCGTTATTGGCAATCGCGGTGTGTTTTCCGCTCGCATCCATGTTGAACGAGCGTCGCTTTGCAAAGCCAATGGTGGCAATTGTAGGCTTGATAGTAACGCTCATCGCTTATTGGTGGCTGCAGAAGCCTGTAGAAGCCACCCTCCATCGCCAGGGCATACACGGCATCCACGATGCTTTCAGCCTGCAATGGGTGCTTCTGATTTTAATCGGTCTGGTATTGACCCTCTGGGGGATTTTCGATCCGCCTGGCGCTGTAGATTGGAAGAAGAGAGGAACGCTGGCCGTACCGATCCTGGTTTTGATAGGAGCTCTGTTAGTCGGTTGGCCGCCCTCAGTGGGGAAACCTCAGATGGAGAAGGAGGTCGTTTTTTACAACAAGGGTTACCTGAACTGGAAGGTACCCGTTTACGGATCCTACGGTCGGGGATCAGCGGGGATGTTCGGATTGATACCCGATTACCTGCGCTGGTCTGGATTCAACGTCAACTTAGCGGACACGCTTTCGCCCGAGGTAATGAATAACGCAGGGGTCGTCGTCATCGTCAACCTCATGGATTCATTAAGCGAGCCGGAAGAAAGCGCACTGCATCGCTTTGTGGAAGAAGGGGGTTCACTGCTTCTGTTGGGGGATCACACCGGAATGCAGAATATTCGGGATCCCTCCAATCGTCTTCTGGAGCCTTATGGCATCGAATTGAACTTCGATTCCGCTAAGCCGACACGCACTGGGTGGGCGGGATCCTTGGTTTGTGCTCAACATCCTTTGACCTCAAGGTTGGGTCTTATCCGCCAGGGCGGTAAAAAGCCGGGCGCAACCCAGATTTGGGTAGGAGCATCCCTGAAAGCTACGCCGCCGGGACGGCCACTCATCGTGGGACGCGATGGCTTTTCAGACGCGGGAGATTCAGCCAACGTTAAAGACGGTTATCTGGGAGATTTCCGCTATCGTCCGGATGAGAGGCTGGGTAATCTTGTGCTGCTGGCCCAGGCGCGTGCAGGCGAGGGCAAGGTACTGGTCTTCGGAGACACCTCCACGCTGCAGAACGGTGCGCTGCTCCGTTCCAGAGATTTCGCCCGCAGGATTTTCGCCTATCTTCTATCCCCGGTTAAAGAGACGCGCACTCAGGTTAGAACAGCCGGCCTCCTTCTGATTGCCGGGGCGATTCTCGCCTGGGGGCTTTCAGGGGGTGCAACGGGCGGGTTGGCACTGGGCGCCGTGGCGTTGTTCATCGCCGCCGGCTTTTGCCAGTATCGAACCGCGACTTTTGGAGATGGTTTAGCTTACACCTGGAGCGAAGCCACCCCACCCAGGGCCCTGCTCGATTTTAGCCATTCACCGCGCACGCCGTTAAACCAGACCGGTGGTGATGGCCAATGGGGTTTGCAGAACTGTTTAATGCGATCCGGCTTTCTACCTCAGGCGATGGAGCGCTGGGATGAGGGGAGGCTTTACGATGCCCGCATTCTGGTGGAAATCGCACCGGCGAAAAAGTTTGGGGGCCAGGAGCGAGAGGCCATCAATCGTTTTATGCAAGGGGGTGGATTGGTGATGCTTTGCTGCGGGATGGAGGAGTTCGACGGATCTAAAAGTTTGTTGAAGGAATACGGTCTTGAACCGATTTACGTGCCGCTGGGCCCCGCGGAACTGGATTCGACGCCCATTACATTGCCCGTTATCGGCGATACGACGGATAGAGTCACGGAAAATTTCATTACCCTCCATTTTCATAAAGCCTGGCAGATAGAGGCTTCCAATCCGTTGGCCGAGATGCTATTGTCGTTGGTAGATACCAGCAGGACAGAAATCATCAGCAGGCCGGTGGTGGCTTATGTTGGGGTGGGGAAAGGTGGGCTGCTATACTTTTCAGATACCGATTTTCTGACCAACCGCAATCTGGAGAGTCCATCGGGTGATTATTACGAGGATAACATTTTGTACTTGCGGTATTTACTGATGAAATTTGCAGATGGAAAATAGGGTTTAAAATCCACCTAAAAATGTCTATTCAAATCGACTAAACGACTTCCTCAGTAGTATCCTGTTCTTTTTTCAGGGATGGGATTCAAGTCGGAATTTATTGGCGCAAAACGCTCCAGATTTCGGCGATTTCTTGATCGGGGGCGATGATGGTTTTTCCTAACTCGGTTAGCCTTGTCGGGAGTTCGTTGCCGATGTAACTCATCACAGTCCTCGTGTTGGTTATCTCCATTTAAAGCGGTGTTCGCAGAGGAATCAGGAAAAATCGAGCAGGCGAAAGAATCGTATCCCCTTGCGGACAAAGTTGATTAAACCCACCGCGGTATAAATCAGGAGCAGGATATATCGTGTATCGAAGGCGGAATTTCCCCAGGGAATTAGGGGAAGAAAAATCTCGATCAGATAAAAGATGGTCAAGAGGTTCATGGCGGGATGGACGAACAGGGTGAGCAGAAAATCGGTCCTGCCCCGATCCATTTGCACAGAAAACGAGTCCCGCAGAGCTTTTAGAAAGGTGGGTTTCTCGTAAACGGCTGGGGTTTTATCCAGTCTCTCTAACAGCGTTTCCACGCCGCAGAAACGGGGGTAAACGTTCCAGGCGGCGAAGAAAGTCCCGCAAAACAACGGGATAACACTACCCGTCAGCCGGAAAGTTCCGTATCCCCAGAAAAAATACATGGCCGTTTTAGGCAGGTGATCGAAGAGTTTATCCAGATATTCGCCGGACAGCAGACCCGCATCGCCCCGCAAGCGCGCCACTTCGCCGTCAGCCGCGTCCAGGAAGAAGTTCATCTGTAAAAACACCATTCCCACAAGGCAGACCGACGGGGATTTTGAGGCCAGGAGAAAAGCACCGGCCAGCCCCAGAATCAGTTTCAACCAACAGACGCCGTTCCCACTGAACTCCATCGCGTTAAGGTGTGGCGCCAAACGTTTTGCCAGCGGCCGCACGATCAGACGTCGGTAGAGCGAGTTATCGTAAATCGGCGGAGCCTTATTCTCTTGGGGTGATTTGGTCATCTTTCGTGTGATTTTTATGGATCACCGTAACCAGGTATTGACCCGGCAGCCGATTGAGCAGGTTGAAAGGGAATGTCAGGAGGTAGAACAGATGGAGGAACAGGCACTGGATCAGCCCGTTTTGCGGCAGACAGTAGCGCAGGAATTCGAACTGGCTGAGAAATCCCCGGGAGTATTCGCAGGCGATGTGTGCTTTTGATTCCTTCTCCAATGAATCTCGCAGCGAAAAAATTGCATCCTTAAAGCCGAACGGCCAGATCCCCTTTTTTGTGGCGCATTTCACGGCGATCGGGTGAATCTTCGAACGGAGGTCATTCGTCAGGATAACGGCGCGTGAATCGGCCTTTAAAACGCGCACCATCTCCTGGGCCGCTTTTCCGCGATATTGAGGGCCGAAATGATCTAGCACACCGACATTGAAGGCGAAATCGAACACGCCATCTTTGAAAGGAAAATCGAAAATGGATGCTTTTACTGCCGAGGCCGCAAATCCGAGATTTTCCGCGCGGATTTTAGCGTACCCCACCGCTGACGAAGAGGTATCCAGCAAAACCAGCCCCCCGCCCTCTTGCGCCAGCCGCATCGAGATTTCACCCGTGCCGCACCCCGCCTCGAGGATCAACTTGCCAGGCAGATTTCCAGCCTCTTTTTGAATGATCCGGCAGGCCAGTTCCAGGCCGCCGGAGCGCCTTAATAGCCTGCCCAGCTTTTGCCGCCATGAAACCCTTGATGACGGTTTGCTGTTCCGAACGACGGTTTCCCAATGCCTTGCCCAGTTACGCGCTGCCGCTTCCACCAGAGCTTTTTCGTCGTGTTCTTCCTTAGGTACAGCCATTATTTTTCGCCGAAGAGATTTCGTGCTCTTTCGAGATCAGCAGGGGTGTCTATTTCCACCCAGCGAAGGCCGGTTACGTCCAGAATAGTGCAATCGAAAATCCCTATGTTGATCAATTTGAGAACGGCTTCATCAATAAACTGGCCGAGCTGCCCTTTTTCCAGGATTTCTTCGGTGCTTCTTTTTAGCTGGTTCAGTGCTGTGGACGAGAATTTCATCAGGGGGATGGATTCCCCGCTGGCCTGATCGAGAGGAATGTCCTTGCTGATATTCGTAATCCGCCCCTCTTCAATCTGAATTTTCATAGATTCCTGATCCAGGCTTGATCGGTCCAGGGGCAGAACGAGGTCCCCTTCTGAGGCGATTATTCTGCGGAGTAACTCATCCTCGACGACGACGTCTCCGTGAGACAGGATGCACCGCTCTGATATATGTTTTTGTCCGAACCAGAAAGAGACCAGGTTATCCGAAACCGGATAAAAGGGATTAAAAACTGTCCGCACACCGGGAGTATCAGTGATGTCTTCAATCAGATGTTTCTGATAGCCGGTAACGACGATGATACTCGCTATCCCAAACCTCTTAAACTGCTCGATCAATCTGACCAGCAGCGGTATTCCGTTGATCTCGATCAACGGCTTGGGGATTCTTTGATCCAGCCTTTTTCCCATGCCGGCCGCCAAGACGATAGCTTGCATTTCAGGCTTTCTTGCAGATAAAGAGGGTCATTTTCGTGGTGGGGGTCTCATGGCCCCACAATTCCCACAGCCGAGCTAGTTTCCCTTCCGCCTCAGGGCCCAGCATTTCCCACAGGCGCTGGAAATTCAGAGGTCTGGGGATGTGTTCCATTCTTTTTACCACCAGTCCAGCATTTTTAAACGTTGCTATCCACTCCTCGTCCGAGGGGTGATATTCCAGTCCAGCGCGAACCAGAGGGCGCTGTCTTTGAAGCTCGTACACTAAGCTTTCACGGTCATCCTCGGGGGGTGTTCCCCAATCCTCTACCGAAATAAAACGCCCACCTTGCTTTAGGACGTCCGCAATCTCCGTTACAGCATCAGGGATGATGCGGCGGGGGAAATGGTGAATGGCATTCATCTCCAGTACAATATGGATGCTTCCAGCTCGAAAGGGGAGATGGGAAGCGCTGGCTTGAATTAGCGCGGCAGTATTTGTTAATCTCCCCTTTGCCAGACGTATAAAATTATCGGCAAGGT
The DNA here is from genome assembly GCA_964533705.1 of uncultured bacterium. Taxonomy (GTDB): domain Bacteria; phylum Electryoneota; class B3-LCP; order B3-LCP; family B3-LCP; genus CAZHMN01. The sequence continues at coordinate 30,733 of CAZHMN010000022.1, read as the reverse complement.
CTATACCGTAATACCTAATTCCTGGATAAGCGTGTATAATTTCAGCTGCGACAACGCCGGATCCGAAGCCGATCTCCAGCAAACGGTCTCCCAAATCGGCGTCTATTAATTCCAGCACGCGGGTATCAACCCGGCTCCATTTTCGGCCCCAGTCGTAGTCAGCCGCTTGGGATTCCCAGTGCGACCGCATCTGTTTCACGTCATGTGGTTTCATGGCCTACCGAGAAATAAATCCCTTCACCTCTGTGGAGCAGTCCCGCATATCTTTGGCGCAGTAGAGACGGATCGTTGGCACCGTCGCCCAGCTCATCGCGAAAATCCCAGATCAAATGTTCCAGTAACGCCTTAGTGAAATAGCAGTTCCTTTCATCGAAGCGGCCCGGCCCGTATATGGCCTCCCCATCAAAAATGCAGCCGCCTCCGCAAATTCCGATGGCGTAACAGTCCCGACAGCGATCGTTCATCAGGGGGATGCGGTTTGACCAATTGACCGCTTGTCCTTGCAAGGCGGCTTCATTGACGCAGGAGGTGGTAATGCCTCCGGGGAAAGCCACGATCTTTTCCCCCTGCGAGGCACAATCTCGAAAGCGGAATTTCTTCTCAATCAGAGGCGCCAAGCGCCGGTTAATCTGATCAACAAAGAGGCTTTCCTTTTTGGCAAAATCAAAAATCTGCAGTAGAGCCGTCGTATATTCTTCGATCCGCATCCAGGCGGTTAATCCATATCGGTGCGCCAGGTTCAAACCCAGGCTGGCCGGTTTAAATTCCACAAAGATGTATTCCACCAATTGCGGAAGCCTGGCGATGTTGTGGTCGCCCACCACCGCGGAGATGCCGAATTCAAGGCCCAATTCACGCGCCATTCTCAGGGCCGATGCCACTTTCGTGTAAGATCCATCCTTACCGCGCCGCACAGCATCCTGAGCGAAAAGATCGCCGTCCAGCGAGAAGAGAACGCCGACTCCGTGCCTCTGATAGAACTGCAGCCGATCACCGTCAATTAAAGTCCCATTGGTGAAAATGATGATCTTACCCCTGATGTTCTGTACGAAATAATCAACTGCTTCAGGGTACAGTTCCGGCTCGCCCCCCGTGATCAGCAGCAGTCCGTTTTCGCCGATCTCCTCGTTGAATCTCCGGCATAGCCCCTCGATCTCGTCACCACTCATCTCTGAGGTCATCGTTTGAGGAGCATTGGCGGCAAAGGAGCAATAGGTGCATTTTAGGTTGCAGCGCGAAGTGATCACGGCCTGCATCACTCTTACTCGCGGTTCTGGAATTTCAAGGTTAATTCTGATGCCTTCATCCCAACCGGGAGGAGCCTGATCTTGGTGAAAATAATCCCGGGTTAGACCATAAATTCCATACCGGCAGATCTCATCGCCCCTATGGAAAAGATGGTATTTTTCGATGACTTCTATGGTTTTGTTCAATCTAACGCCTCATTCGGAATAACTACCGGCCGTAAAAGGCTGATTTTTCTCATGCAGCGCTATATTGCCGAAAAGCGTCATGCGTTCCCGGTCGCCGGGTCTGAAATAAAATGTCTCCTGGCGATGAGTACCATCGAAAAGTTCCCAGATCATCCAGTTTAAAAAAGCTCTTTCGAACTTGCATCGTTCCGGATCCACTCCGTCCAGATGACCGCAGGCTTTGGAGGCGTCGTAACGGCAGGCCCCGCCGCAGACCGTCATCGCCGGGCATTTCCGGCACTCGGGCATCTCGGGAGAGGACAAACCGCGCCATAGCCGGTAATCGGGGTGTTCTTTTTGCGGGAATTCCTCTATTGGATAAAAATAGCGGTTATCAGGAAAGCAGGAATCGCAGAAGCCCATCAGCCCGCCCGGAACGAGAACCAGGCGTTCGCCCGGTGACGAACAGTCTTTCAGCAGCGGCCGCCGAAGGACGAAGGGTTTCAGCCTGCGGAAAGGTTGCTCGGCATAGACGCCGTACCGACGGGTGACGGCAAACGCCTCAATAAACGCATTAAAAGAGTCTTCGGGTGAAACTTGATAGGGATTTGGTTTGTCGCCTCGACGATGCAGGAAGGCATTCAAGCCGACGTCGTTTACGTTGAAGCGGTCGAGCAGAAACTCCAGGTGTTGGGGTAACTGAGCGATGTTGTGTTTGCCGATGGTAACGGAAATTCCCACCCGGCAGCCTCGATCCTTAAGCAGGCGATAGGCTTGCTCTACCGCGGCAAATGAACCGTTTCCCTCATCAGATCGTCGCACCGGATCGTTGCTCTCCGGCGGACCGTCAACGGAAAGAATAACGAAGACGTCATGCCGGGCCAAAAGATCAGCTTGTTGGGGTGAAAGACCTGTACCGGCGGTCGTGAAAGAAAGCCTGACTTCCTGGTCGAACAGTTTGCCTTTGGGATTAACCGTATTTAAGATTTCTTCAGTTATATGGAAGGCCAGCAGCGGTTCGCCGCCATAAAGCAGAATGTCTACCGGCCTGGATAAGTCGGTGCAGAGCTGGGCGCATGTCATAAGTCCTTTATTGATTTCCTCTACCGTCATTATAGTTTCCCTGCCCTTTTCGGGGCGCTGATGGCAGTAGCCGCATTTAAGGGTGCAAGCCGTGGTGGGGAGGATGCAGATGAAACGAAAGGTGCCCCGACGAGCGGTTTCAATCAGCAGGCGGTGCTGCTTGGTGTCGAGGTCCTCGTTTTTTGGAAGGATAAGATTATCTGAAATAAGTTGATTATAAAGATCACCAGGATAATCATCAACACTTAACTTAGAAATCTGCCCAAAGTACCGATTAGAAAGAAAAACCAGCGCCAAATTGAGCGGTCTGAATAGAGCCAGCCAATCGCCCCGCTTGGTAGCCCAAACATTTTTGGACCATTTATGCGAATCCGGAAGTTGCGGTAGCTTGAAATCGGATACGTGGTCGGAAAATTCGTTTATCCTGAAAAAATCATCGTGCATAGGTAATCCTCGTGCACTAAGCCCGTGCTTTTTTTCCAGCGAGCGTTGATCGTGGGGCGATCATTCCGGACCACGAAGCAGTATTCGTCCGGCTGATCCGGTTGATTTAAAATTCTGCGGGAAGCGCATCCTCCATTGCAATAACTCACATGATCGCACTTCTTACAGATCTCTGGCAGCGGCAGATTGATAGCGCAAGCGAGCCGATTCCTGCAATCGTCGAAATTTGCGATTAAATCCTCAATGGTGATGTCGCTTTCTTTTAGATAAACACAGGAGACAATTTTACCGTCGGGATGCACCCGGAAACTCATCTGTCCGCAGGGATTCCCCTTCAATGGTTTGCTGTTGCCAGCGACGGCGTTGACAATCGGTTCACTGCAGGCGGTGAAGTAAGCGGTGCTGGCCATGTCCTCAATCGCTCCCCAGAACTCGTTGTAATCCGGTTGGTATTCTCGAGTGAACACAGATTTGTACACGTTTACCCGAAGATTAAAACCCAATTGCGCTGCCATTTCGGCGAGATTCCCCATGTGACGGGAGTTTTGTTTCATTAAACAGGCCACCAGACTGGTTTCCACCCCTAAATCGAGGCATCGCCGAGCGCCATCGAGCGCCATTTTGTATGAGCCTTCACCTCGCCAACTATCGTTCTCCTGTTCGTCGGGAAAATCTATGGAGAAATCCACATCATGCAAACGGCGCAAGTCGTCATCGCACATTTCCATGATCGTTGAGCCGTTGGTCGTGATTGCCGTTGGAATATCCCGATCAAACAACTTCTGAATGATTTCGATAAAGCGGGGATAGAGAATACTCTCGCCTGTGCCGAAATTGACGCTTTTCACAGGGATTGCATCAACAAGCCTGAGAACTTGGTCGAAGTCAAGGTCCTGATAGTCTCCGGCCGAACGCGAATAGCAATGCGCACATTTGGCATTGCAGCGATCTGTGAGGCCGATTCCGATAGTGTAACCGTTCTCAGAAAAGCCGCCCTTCATGCGGTCATTTTCTGCCATAGTGCCTCGATTCCTATTCTCGCCATGTCTTTGGGATTATCCTGAATGTCAAACAGATCAAGGGTGAAAAAGCCGTAATAATCTATCTCATCAAAAGCCGAAAAAATCAACCTGAAATCCAGCTCGCCCTCTCCTGGCAGCAGATGCGAATGATCCTTTCCTTTAATGTCTTCAATGTGCGTGTGGACGATGAGGCTACCCCAGCGCAGGACGTCGGCGCGAACATCACCTTCAGTCAGGAAAGAATGACCGACGTCCAGATTGATCTTCAAATGTCGCGAATCCACAGTATCAATCAGAGCGGACATTTCCCGACTTCCGTTGATCAGCGTGCCCGGTTCGGGTTCCACGGCGAAGTCAACCCCAAGTTTTTCAGCGACTAAGCACATGTCTTCGCTGAAACCGCGCATCTCGGCGAATTTTTCCTCTCCTCCTCCCATGCAGGAGCTGGAGATAAAGGCTTTTACCTCCAGATCATGAGCCAGTTGAAGGCCAGCCCTGCACTTGAGGCGCTTCATCTCCCAGCCGGCTCGCTTGCCGTGAAAACTGACCGCAGATGCCTCTAATTCTAGGTCGTTCAGGAATTTCTTGAGCTTATCAACTTCCCACCTGCCTGCGAAATCGGGATTCAATTCAGGGTGCTCGAGGGTGAGCTCAACGCCGTCGTAGCCGAATTGGGCTAAAGCCGTCAATGCTTCCTTCAACGGCTTTTGCCGGAAACCGGAGAGCCGGAAACCGATTTTTCTTTTACTTGAATAATTAATGTTGTCTTTTTCTCCACTCTATTGAGGTAATGCAGATCACATTTTTCATCATTGTACCAATCGAATTTGTTTTTAGCGGTTCTTCGCCTTTTCAATGTTGCAGATGAAACATCTGAAAGGGTAACCCAGTCCGCCGGGCCCCTGGAGCCCGGAAGGGAGCAACGCATTTACGTTGCTCTGCATAACGCCGAAAAGTTCAGGCGCATCCCCCTTTTTTTCAGGAAACCACCAGCCGAAGTCGCAGTGAATCACGTCGGGAGCGAAGCGGTCGCTGATCTGCGCCTTCATTAAACAGCTTCCGAAAGGGCTGAAAATCCTGACCGTATCGCCCTCTTTTATGCCGGTTTTAAGACCCGTCTCAGGATGAATCGTCACCAGGGGATTGGGCTGAAGCTTCCTCAGTGACGCCATATGGCGGTGTTCAGCGCAAAAGTAGTAGGGTTTGCGCGTCCCTGTAGTCAATGTGAAGGGGTAATCATCCTTCCCGTATTTATGCTGATATTCAAAAAGACAATCGGAAAAGTGGGGTAGCGGATTCAAACCCATCTTTCTAATAACGGATGAATTCAATTCTATCTTACCCGAGGGCGTTTTAAATCCCCGTTTCCTGTCATTTCTTAGCTTGCTTTGGTCGTGTTTTGAGTATTCAATGGCAGGCCTGAGTGATCCGGTTTCACGTAGTTCAGCAAAATTCATCCCGCTGGGTTCAAGTCTGTAATCCAACCACTGTCTGATGTCCTCCCATGGGAAATAATCAGGTGCGATTCTTCTACCGAGCTGTAGAATGATTTCAGCATCCGATCTGCACTGCCCCGGCGGAACGATGGCCTTATTGATGGCGCTTAATTGCGAGAAGTGGACGTAGATGCTGTCCTTCTCCGGATACATCGCAGCGGGCAGGACTACATCGGCGAAAGCCACCGCGGCTGGAGTTAGAAAAACGTCTACCAGCACGGAGAAATCCAGATTCGAAAAGAGCCTTGTGACCCTTCGGGGATCGGCGAAGGATGAGGGGATAACGCCGGTTCCTTGCAGCCAGGCCGCTTTGATGGGATATGGATCCCCACTTTCCATTTGATCCAGGAGGACGTCCGGTTGCCCGTAGGGATTGCCGATCTCAATCAGAGGGTACCGATCCGCGCCGATCCGCGGGCATCTCACGTCTGAGAAATCGGAAAGGTCATCCCCCCGGCGTTTGACGCCGAAAGGATCGCCGCTCAAGATCATGCCTCCGGGATTCTCAATGTTGCCGGTCAGCGCCATCAGAGCGATCAATCCCTGAATGGTGCCCAGGCAGCCCGGATTCATATCCACGGACACGCCCCAGATGAGATTGGCCGGTTTGCTGGCCGCCAGAAAATGAGCGGCCGCCACGACGTCTTCAGAATTCACTCCCGCTATCCGGGCGGCTCTTTCGGGCGGATATTCATTGGCGACGGCTTTGATGTCATCCACGCCGATAACCCAATCCCGGCAGAAATCCTTATCGACTAAATCCGCCTTGAAAAGGACATGAATCATGCCCAGGGCCAGAGCAGCATCGGTTCCCGGCCTGATCTGCAGCCAGTGTTTAGCCTTGGATGCCAGCCAGGTTCTCTGGGGATCAACCACGATCAGCTCGGTTCCAGATTTCATTAGATCGCTAACCCAACCACCGTGCAACCCGTCGGGATTGGAATGGATCGGATTCGCTCCCCAGATCAGTATGCATTTCGGCGGTATGTAACGTCCACCCTTAGCCCCTGACGAATCAAATTGTCCCAGATCTGGCAATAGTAAACTTCCCAATAGCGCCGTAGATACCGCCACGCGAGGACGGTAACAGGCGTTGCCGTTGCCGGGACCGAAGCCGAAATAATTGGGACTGCCGAAGCCGTAGCAGAGGCGGGGAAGATAGCCTCCGATGTCCCTGGCTGTCCCTTTGCAGAAAATTACCGATTCAGCAGCAAAGCGTGCCTTGATGTCCAGAAACTTCTCTGCGATGATTTCGATGGCATCATCGAATGCGATCTCGCGCCAGCGGTTCTCTCCCTTGCGGCCAGCGCGCAGCAGCGGTTTCGTCAGCCTCTTAGGGTGATAAAGCGCTTCGGGAGTATTCAAGCCCCGCACGCAGAGGCGGCCGTTGTTAAATGGGTTGGATTCGTCACCTTCGACTCTGACCAGCTTGCCATCTCTGCTGTAGAGCAGCACTCCGCAACCTCCGTGGCAGCCGGGCGGCGACCAGCAGATCGAGCGGGTGACTTCGTATTGTCCTTCGTGCCAGCGGTAAGAAGGGGGCGGCATCTGTTTAATGATCCTGTTTTAATTATTTAATCTCCGATGACGTTCTTTCGCCCGAACCTCTTCCCCAAACAATAATGTAAAGAGAGCAAAACGTTCAGGAGCACTGACCTGCTCTTTCGTAAAAAGAGGCGGTTCAGCTCTCTCGAATTGGACGGCAACAGTGGTTCTGCCCCAGTTCTTTCACCGAGAATTTCCTTTGCCAGGGGCGTCAAGGGTTCGAGGCGGATATAGCTGAGCTTCCAGCGGGTCAGGCGCTTACCGAGTTTTAATTTGGCCTTGATCAGAAATCGCACGGCTGCCAGCCAGTTTTTCCAGCCCGTGCCGGGGACGGCGGCGAAAAAGTTATACGATGTTCGAGCGCGGCCCTCCCCAGCGATCAAGTGAAGAGAGCGGTGCAGGCTTTTCACCGTACTCACCTTGTTAAGAATCTTTAATCCCTCATTCGTGGCAGCGTCCGGCGAAAAATAGAATTCATCGCAGCCGGATTCCGTCGCCAGACGGATGTATTCTGCGGTCAAGAACCTGTCCTGGTGATACGCGCCCCAGCGAATGTTCAGATTCCTATCCAGTATCTCCCGGCAGATTGATTCAGCGTGTTCTGAGGGGTAATTAAAGACAGGGTCACAGAAAAAGATCCGGTCGACGCCGAATCTCTCTTTTAGATTGACCAGTTCATCCACGACCTTATAAGCCGGCTTTATCCTCACCTCGTCCCCGCTGATCAGCGGATAGGTACAATAAGCGCATTTCAGGGCGCAGCCTCGTTTGGCCTCAATCCCGATGGAGGCTTTGCCAGCGTAGGGCAAGTAGGCTGATACATCAACGATTTCCCAGGCAGGCGGAAGAAGATCATCGAAAGCCATTCGCGGAGGAGGCCCCGTCAATTCGATGTTTTGACTGCTTCTGATGAAAAGACCCGGAATCCCGCTTCCACCGGTGCCATTCTTAACGAATTGAGAAAAAGTCCATTCTCCTTCGAGATAAAAACCCACCTCAATTTCAGGAATACGCTCCATGATCGTTACCGGGAAAAGGGAAAATCCCGCGCCCCCGACTACAATTGTCATACCCGGAAAGGTTTTCGCCAGCGATCCCACGAATTTCCTGAAATGCTCGAAGTAATAGAACTGATCGCTGTATTTGGTGGTGTCAACGTTGCGGAGTGAAAAGCCGACAATATCGGGCTTGAAATCCTCGATGACGGAGACGGTTTCTTCAAACGGGCGGGTTGAAAGGTTGGGATCAAAAATCTTAACTTGATGTTCGGTGAGGTGCGCGGCCAGGGAGGCCAATCCCAATGGGGCGACCGGTGGCTCCCCACGCCCCAGATAGGCCTGAATGAGCAGGATATGCATTTAATTTCTACTCGTTATTCCACCCAGTAAACCGAAACCCGAGCGCTGGGCAAATAATGGGAGTATGTCGAAAATCTCAACTAAAACCTGGTGTTCATTAAAGGTAATAAAAAAAAGTCCTAAGATCAAGGATTCATTTAGAATGCGCCAAAAAATCTTATTATTCTACTTTTTAAATGTAAGCCAAAAAGCTTTTTCGAGTCAGACCGGCAAAGATGCCCGGACCGTCATGAATGACGTAGCATATGAATTATTTTAAGAGGAGGAGCTTTCGGGTCTGCATGTAGTCAGCCGATTCGAATTTGACGAAGTAAATTCCGCTGGACAGCGCCTCTCCGTTGAAGGTTGCCTCATAAGTGCCTGCAACGCGCCATCCTTCGGTTAACCGTGCAATCACTCGTCCGGAAACGTCAAATATATTCAGTTCGATATGCCCTGCCTGCGGTAAGGTATAGGTGATTCTGGTTTGGGCGTTGAAGGGATTGGGATAGACGGCCAGAAGCGCGCAAGATGAAGGGTGAGAGGCTTGAATTGTCTCAGCTTGATCCCAGCCATTGATGGTCCAAACGCTGTAATTATTGGAACCGAGGTCTACAGGAAGTTTTGAAAAATTAAAGCTGCCAGACGCAATGACAACGCCAGGATATGCTCCCACGCAGGCGATGTAGGAGTACTCACCTGGAGGTGCTCCAGCGGGTACCTCTTGAGCGAGATCCTCTCGGCGCAGTGTATCTCCCACTGATAAAGTCAAATCCTGGCGCAACAGGATGGGACCGAAAATCGCGCCGTTTGGAAGCGACGCATTGATCCACACATCGAAGCTTACATCGCTGGTATCGTCATTGATAATCATAACATCATATCCGAAGCTTCCTCCACCGGCGGGGATCTGAATGGGTGGATTATGGGGAGTTAGATTCACAATTAGGGACGCGTCGTATAGCTCTGCGTAGTCGAAGAGGGCCTGTAGGACATCCCAGATGAAGGATTCCCCGTTCGTCAGGATGATGACTCCACTGTTCTCCTCAGGGCAATAATACATTTCCGTGGTGACTCCCAGATCGCCGCCGCCGTGCCCCCAGAGTTGTCTCCCGTTGAAATTGAAGGTGTACCAGATGAGACCCTGAGAAGGATCAATCTGGGGGATTTGAGGAGTTGTCATCAGGGCCACGGTGGTGCTGTCCAAAATGCGCACACCACCGATTTGACCGTATTGCATGAAAGCGGTCAAAAAACGCATGAGCTGCAGGGCGCTGGTGCGTAACTGGCCGCTGGGGTAGTCGCTGTAACCGAAATGACCGTAAGGAGTGTAGGTGTTTCCGTTCCAGTAGTAGGGCATGGCTACGTGCATGCTGTCCAGATCGGCCAGAAACCAGGCGGTTTCGTACATATCGAGAGGTTCGAAGATGTTTTCTTCGCAGTAGTCTTCAAAAGGCATCCCTGAAATAACCTCTACCAGATAACCAGCGAGGGCTACGGCGTTATTGCAATAGCTGAAACCGGTGCCCGGTTCCCAGCCGGTAAAATTCAGACGAGCGCTGTAGATGGATCCGCCGGGCGTCAGATAATTTTCGAGGTATTCCCCCAGCGGGATCGGTGAATCACCCGGATAGTAGGGCATGACAAACCAGTTATCCTGAATTCCTGAACTGTGGGTGAGGAGCATCTGAAAAGTTATATCCGTGTTGGGAAATTGAGGATGAACGACTTCGAAGGGCAGGTAATCGTTAATTGGATCGTCCAGATCGAGAAGGCCCTCATCATAAAGCTGCATCAGCGCGGTTCCAGTTATGGTCTTAGAAACAGAGGCCAGCATGAAGAGAGTGCTGTCCGAAACCGGAACAAAAGGCTCGAAATAAGCGTTGCCGTAAGCGCCTGACCAGATAACATCACTCTCCTTAACCACTGCGGCAGAGAGGCCAGGAATATGGTGTAAATCCATGTAATTCAGTATAAACGAGTCCAGCTCGGCGGAATCGAGGTCAGCGATTTCCAACGAATGGGAGGGAGCCGGTTGGCTTACGAACGGTCGTTCCTGGCGCGGGATTGGACGTGCGTTGGATTGTGGGAATGCATCGGCGAGGAGGCATAGCCAAAGCGCTGTAACGGCCAGTGTCAGATGTTCCCTTATCACCTTGTCTTTAAACCCGCCCATCATTCCTCCTACTTGATCAACTCACAATATAAGAAAATATAATGGCTTTCGCAAGTGATTTTTTCCTCAGTAAATATTTTGCTATTGTCGGTTAGGATGATTGACCCGGAGAGTTTCCTTTGGCCTTTCCCCTGGTTAAAGAAGGAACCCCGGCCGGAATTCAGTAGTTACCACCATACCACTTCAGTCTTTCGAACTGAATCCTATCATCGGTGCTGTCATTTGAAGGCTGCAAGCCTGTGGATTTCGGTGAATAAAGGGAGGTTATATCCTTATAATTAGGATTTTTTATGAAGAAAATTGCGGGGATCACAGGTTTATGTTTGGCTTTGTCGGTCATCACGGTGTTCTGGGGGTGTGAGAAGGATCAAACCCAGAATGATGCCGACTACGCCTGGGTTCGTTTCATTCACTCGGCAGCCAGCACCGGTAAAATTGATTTCAGTTACCTCTCCCTGGACGAGGGCGTATACCTGACCGCTGTTTCCGACGCTGAGTACGGCAATCAATACGGCTACTTTGCCTTAATTCCCGAGGTTCGTACTTTTCGGGTGTATCTTCCCGGGACCGACATTTCTGTTGCAGAAGCCACCCTATCCCTATCTTTAGATCAGCATTACACAATCGTAGCGACGGATCTGGAAGTGACCATCAATCCATCTTTGATTACTGTTGAGGACACAACGGAGACGGCTCCGGAAGGAAAGGCGTTCGTGCGCTTCTTGCACGCTTCGGCGGACGCGCCTGACCTGGAAATTCAAAAAACCGACGGAACCATTCTGGCGACGAATCTGTCCCGCTATCAGTTTTCCAGCTACGTCGAAATCGAGGAAGGGACTTATGAATTCAGCGTCTGCTCTTCGGAAACAGGCGGGCAATTATTTCTGAGCGATCCGTTGACTTTGTCCTCGGGCAACAATTTCACCGTGATTATTTCAGGATCACTGGGGAGCCTGCCAGGTCCGGTGTTAAACGCCCGACTATATCAGGAGACGAATCTGTAACCAGATTCGTACTTTGCAGAGATCTCATTATTGATATTAATAAGCGCCAGACTTAAGTCTGGCGCTGTGAGTTTAAAAATCCCGACATGTTGGGATTAAAAGTCGCGCAGGCGACTTTAATCGAGGTCTCAGCCGCAGAATTTATTCTGCGGCGACCAGAGCCAGTGAAAAACACGATTCTATGACCAGCCCCTTTCATGGTTAACGCAGCTCCGTCATTGATGGCGGGGTAATTATTTTGGAAGCGAATTCCCTTGAGAGCCGAGGTGCCCCCAATTCGTAGTGGGGTGATCATTCCTACATCGGCGCCGGAATCCAGAGATACTGATCAAAATCTATATTATCCTGCGAGTCGAACTGTACGCCTTCTTGTTCCAGCAAAGCTTTCTGCTGCTGGTAATCGAGGTTTTCCTTCAGCGAGATACGCCCATTCCGGTTGACGACCCGGTGCCAGGGCAAATCATTCTTTTCCGATGAAGAGTGCAGCACCCAGGCCACCTGGCGGGCGCCTGATGGATTGCCGGCATAAGCCGCGATCTGGCCGTAAGTGGCCACTTTGCCGCACGGAATTGCCTTGATGATTTCAACCACTCGCTGATGGAAAGTTGAACTCATTCGTTATGTTTGATTCTAATAATTCCGATACCTTCTCGTGTGAAGGCAAGTATGGATGTCGAGCTGTATTCTATCATACATCCCGGGTTTCAGCATTTAAATTACCGATACCCCACCGCCGCGTAACCCACCCAATGATGCAGGTTGTTCGGCGCGGTCACGCCGATGCCTTCGACCTCCAACGATGCCTCGCTGACGCTGGTGCCGTAATCCAGCAGGGTGCCTTCAAGCTTTCGACCTTCCAGTGTCTCCATGAGTCGGGAAGCCACGTTCAATCCGAAGGGAATTGAAAATCGGCCGCACCAGGGAATGAGATACTGTTTGACGTCTTGTGCATCAACACACTGGTACATGAAGCTCTTCAGCTTACCTCGACTAATAGGCCCGCAAAGGTAGTTTTCGGCCAATTCGACGTCCCGCTTCACGGCCGTCTGATAACCTGGAAGATCCGCTCCGAAAGGAGCGAAATTGGACCCACCCCAGCCGGAATCCCCGTAGTGCACGGCATCGGCTGAACAGATCAAAGCCACGTCTTGACCGAGTTTCCAGTTCCTTTCGCGTAGAATGTCGCCGAGAACCCCTGCGAGATCAGCGGCCAGCCTGTCCAGAGTTTCCCAGTTCATGTAGGGCACCAGGATGGAAACGATTTCCACCTCCCGGTTATAGGCCTGCAGAAACGGCACGATGGCTTCAACCGAATGCTCCACCATCTGCATGTCATTGTCTATGACATAATCTTCTGCCGGCAGCCCTTTGATAATTTCATCCCGTAACTGCGAGACGCGAACCGGCCCATAAGGTCCACGCCAGGTTTTGTAGGCGTCGAAGACCAGGCGATCCTGCAGACCGAAAACTCGAGCCTTGTGGAACACGCCGAAGATGATGATGTGCTTGGCGTGAATGCGCCTGAGGAGCAACTCGTAAAGCCTGCCGGCATAATAGTAATCGTCATGAGGACAGACGCCGGCAATGAAGCTCGTTTTTTCATCCCATGCATAGCGCTTATTCAGCACTTCCTGCCGTTCTGCAGCGAGTTCCCGGCACTGAGATATCACTGCGTCCATCTGCTGCGCGGTTGAAGCGAATCCCACGATGTCCATCTGACCGCGCTGGTCGCCCTGCGGCTTTATGCCGACTTGATCCAGTAATCCTTGTATGGCAGGGTCAACGGCAAGGGCGGGCATTGTCAACCAGAACGTTATGGTAAGTGTGAGCAGAAGAGATGCGGATCGGATTTTCATGTTGTATCCTCGTCAGCTCGTGAAATTTTCACGTTAAGCCTCCAAGCCGCACCGCCGAAGCAG
>CAZHMN010000022.1:0-17195 GCA_964533705.1 uncultured bacterium | reverse complement strand
GGTTTCTGCTATGGTGAGGTAAATTCCAATTTTAGGTTTATCTTCCGCCAACATTATTTCCAGGAGAACTGGCGGTGCGGCGGTTAGCCTTATTAAATCCTCAAAACTTTGGCGCCCCGGATTTTGCTGGTCTTTAGCTCGATTAGCGCTCGATTCGCCTCTTTTAAGGCAAATTCTTCGATGTCCGGTTTGAGGCGCATTTCGGCCGCCAGTTCCAGGAATTCGGTGACGTCTTGGCGAGCCACGTTAGCTACACTCTTGATCTCTTTCTCCTCCCAGAGGTGAGCCGGGTAATCCATCTTGAGGAGGTATTCTTTGTCAATCTCTTCCTTGCGAATGGCGTTGATAACCAGTCTGCCGCCGGGTTTGAGGTTCCGTAACGCCTCAACGACCGGCTTCCAGACCGGAGTTGTATCAATGATGCTATCCAGCTTTTCAGGTGACGTCGCCTCGGTATTCCCCGCCCATACCGCGCCCAGCTCTCTGGCGAAATCCCGCTCCTTTTCGCTGCGGGCAAAAACGAAGATTTTACTCTTTGGATACCGATGTTTTACCATCTTCAGCACCAGGTGAGCCGAAGATCCGAATCCGGTTAATCCCAGGTTCTGTCCGTTTTTATGGCCGGTTAATCTCAGGGAACGGTAACCGATGGCCCCGGCGCATAGAAGAGGCGCTGCCTCGGCATCCGTGAAGAATCCGGGGAGGGGGTGGGCGAAATCTTCCGGAACGGTCATGTATTCGGCGTATCCGCCATCGGCGTCACGGCCGGTCGCCTTGAAGTCGGGGCAGAGGTTCTCATCGCCTCTCAGGCAGAATTCGCATTTCCCACAAGCTGAATAGATCCAGGCCACGCCGACCCTGTCTCCGATCTTGAATCTATTCGCATTCAAGCCCTCTTCTGCGACGGTTCCGACCACCTGATGCCCCGGGATGACCGGCAACTTTGGCGGCGGGGTTCTGCCCTCGATTTCATCTAATTCGGTGTGGCAGACTCCGCAGGCGGTGACTCTAACTAAAACCTCCTTTTCGCCGGGCCTGGGTTCCGGCATATCCACCAATTGAAGAGGAACCTTATTCTCAGCGAGGTTGCAGATTCTGTTCAGGATCATTGCTTTCATCAGGATTTTCTATGCTCCTTTCTATGAATTAGGCAGGCTTGCATACTGCAAAATATGTCACACCTGCTGCATTGTCAACGATTATTTTGATATCGCGCTGTTTTTATGGATTGCTGTGTGGCTGGAATCATCATTCGGTTAAGCAAAAAATAGACATTTTAGCCTTCAATCCAAAATAAAGGGAACTCGAAAATGTTTCCAAGTCACCTTTAAATCATTGCCGGGTGCCCCACAGCTCTGCTGTGGGTATTACACCATCTGATTTCCCTGCCGCCGACTCCCACTCTCTAACGCTCATATTTAACTCACACCATCAACTCCACCACGTCGCCATCCTGGAGGACGTGGTCGCGGCTCACCTTCTGGCCGTCAAAAACGCCGCTGCCCCATACCCGTGCGGATTTCAGGGTTTTAACAAAATCCTGGTGTACTTTTCCGGCGAACTCCTCGACCGTGCCGCCCTGCTTCATGACGAAGGGTGCCTCAAAGTTGGGCTCTCGCCCCGGTTTCTTCGAATATACTCGCATAATGCCCAACGCTTCGAAAACAGCCTGTTTAAACCGGTCAACGTTGCGTCCCGTCTCGGCGGATAGGGCTATCAAAGACCATTTCTCCTCGAAAAGTTCGCGGAAGACCTGAAATTCTTCATCCAGCCGCCGGTCATCGTGTTTGTTCACCACGATCAGCGGTTTAAAAGTCCCATAATTGGCTTCAGGCGGCTCATCCTTCCGACAGCAGATCACGATACGATTGTCTCTTAATATCTCAATGGTATCATCGAGCTGCTGGATGGGAAAGTCCTGCAGATCCAGCACGATCAGCAGCAGATCGGCGCCCCGGATCAGTTCCATCAATTGCGGTTCGACGTGATCCCGGTTCAGCGGGGGCGTGTCAATCAACTGCACCTGGATGTTTTCAATGCGCATCATGCCCGGCGTGGGGGCCCAGGTGGTATAGGGGGATGGCGACACCTTCGGGTCTGCATTTGTCAACGCGGCCACCAGGGAGGATTTGCCGACGTTCGGCATGCCCACCAGAACCACCCGCCCGGCGCCTTCTTTATCTATGTGATAAGCCGATTCCTGTCTGCCGGTCTTCTTTTTGGCCTGCGCCGCGTTCTTCAGTTTGGACAGTTTTCTGCGCAGGTCAGCTCGCAGCTTGTCCGTGCCTTTGTGCTTGGGAATTGTGCCGATCAGTTCCTCGAGGAGGCTGATCTTCTCCTCCGGCGAACCGGCCGCCTTATATCGTCTTTCCACCTCGAAATATTCTGGAGGCAGATTGGTCGGCATGGAGAATCCTGCTTATTTGCCTTCTGCAGTGTTACCTTGATCCGATAATGGATGCCATATGAGGCAATGTAACACGGTCGTGCGGTGAAAATCAAGCGAAAAACGGGCAGATGCGGTTAATCTGATGAGGAAAGTGGCCAGGCAATTCAGACCTCGTTTCCACACTCTGGGATTAGAAGATCCACCTAATAAAAAGGGGACTCAGAATAGCTTCCAAGTCCCTATTATTATAGTAGCGGGGGAAGGATTTTCCCGTGGGTACTCCCTCGGAGGAACCTTCGACCTTTGAGTTACTAAACCCAAAACGACTTCTTAATATTGTTTACAAGGACAAAATGCTAAGTGGTAATATTATACGTTCGGATTTTCCGCCAGAGCGTGGATCTGTGCATCCCCAGTTCTCTGGCAACGCGATTTCTGTTGCCGTTGTTGCGGATTAGGGCCTCCTCGATAATTTTTTTCTCACTTTTGGGGTGGTTGTTGTAGCCATTCTTAAGCGCAGCCGCGTTGACGATTTTACCCGGCAGGTGCTCCGGTTCGATGCTGCGCCCATGACACATGACGAAGGCATGCTCGATGGCGTTCTGCAATTCCCTGACATTGCCGGGGAATTCGTATTTCCTCAGGACATGGATAGCTTCAGGGGAAACCTTCTCGATGGGTTTACGGGTCCTTTTTTTAAGGACTTTAATAAAATGTTCCACCAGAAGCGGAATATCCTCAGGTCTATCGCTTAAGGGTGGGATCTCCAGGTTAACAACATTGATCCGAAAATATAAATCCTCGCGAAACCGACCCTCAGCAATTACCTGCTGCATGTCAGCGTTTGTGGATGCTATAATGCGGGCATCGGTACGCATTGTCTGTGTGGATCCCAATGGCTGGTATTCACCATTATTCAGAACCCTCAGTAGCTTCACCTGGAGTGACACATCCATTTCGCTGATTTCGTCGAGCAATAGGGTTCCGCCGTTGGCCAGACAAAATTGTCCGGGTTTATCCCGTTTGGCATCCGTAAACGCTCCTTTGACGTAACCGAATAATTCAGATTCCAGCAGGGTAGCGGGGAGTGCAGCACAATTTATTTTGATATAGGGGCCATATTTTCTCGGACTCAGGTTGTGGATTGCCTGGGCAAACAACTCCTTTCCAGAACCGCTGGGGCCCTGAATTAACACGTTACATTCCGATTCTGCCACATCGGGCAGTAGTTGAATCAGCTTTTGCATCGAGGGATTGACGCTGACAATATCTTCCCTCACCTTGGAAAAATCGAGGTGTTTTTTTAGATGTTCAATCTCGGAAATATCATTAAAAAATTCCACGGCTCCGATGATATTGTCCTTTCCATTTCGCAGCAATGTTGTACTGACACTGATGGGAATCTCGCACCCTTCACGGTTAATGATGGTTACTCTGGCGTTGATGACCGGATCGTGTTTTTTTAGGGTATCCTTGAGAGCGCAGTGAGTGTGACAAATGTCAGCGCGAAAGATGTCAAAGCAGTGTTTTCCTATGGCCTCTGAGGCTTGAAATCCGGTAATCTGTTCAGCAGCCGGATTAAACGCCGTAATGGTGCAGTTTTTATCAACTGTAAAAACGCCCTGATCTATACTGTTGAAGATGATTTTGCTGATATCTATATCCATTGTTTCTTCTTCAGGTAGCGGTTAATTGAATTGCCTTGTTTCCAATCAGGAGAAAGCCAAGACAAGTATCGGCAGATGCCCCGGCAACCGGTTCACTCTTTTATGACCTCTTTAGTAATGATCCTGGTGGCTGCAAACTTGTATTTATTAAGTATAATAAATTTTCGGTTTCGATGCAACAATTACTCCAAACGAATTGAAGTGCATGTTGCAATTCTGTCGCGAACCCAGGCAGACGGATTTCATCACGTCTAATTGTTCTGCGGCAATACTGTTTCAACACTGCGCCAGCGAGCTTTGGCAAGATCCAGTTTAGGCACTATTAATCCCGCCGGTTTATTCAGGTAGAATTCATCGGGAGAATTCGGACCGACCAGAACCACGGGCGAAATGAAGCTCTCCGCAAACTCAGTGAGTTTACGTCCCGCGAAAGTGGCCTCCGGATTTATGTAACCCAGGACTAAAACCTGGAATTCCCGGATCACCAGACAGCGGTGTAGTTCGGTCCATTCATTGTCAAAACATAACCTGAAGCCGACATCCAGGTAATCACCGGCTAACTCATCGAAGTACATGCGGAGCTCGCGTTCCTTTTCAATGGCCAGTTGACTCCGTTCCTGGGGTGAGAGATCCTTCCCGGTGTTGTCATCGGGATCGTAAGGATCCGCCAGAAAATGAAAGACGTTCAGCCTTAATGAATGGCGCTGTGATAGGTTCAAGGCATATTTGAAGGCCCATTCACCCTGTTTTGAGTAGTGGGCACAGTATCCTACAGCCCGTAACGTGTCAATAGCCATGATTATCCTCTCATCTTAGATTCAATCTAATCCTTTTCAGTCGTGTATTCTCGGGATCGTAAGGATTCTGATATTTCTTCCAAGTAGTAGTGTGAATATAGAGCTCCGATGGGATTATTGGCCAGAGATTTATCTTTGACGAACAGGGTTGTCACCGGCGCCTTGCTGGCCTGGTTAAAAATACAATCAGCACCCACGCAGAGCCCAACCATGACGTTTAAATCGCTACCCCAGCGGTTCAATACATCTGCTTGTGCTCGCGGATTGCAGAGCTGCCCCGCCTTCTTGTTCTCTTCCGGTAAACTAGAATATTTCCCTTCAGGATTACTGACGATTTTGCAGCACACCGGCAGAACGGAAAAGAACCTTTTTAAGACACTGACCAACGTCTGGGTGGCATCCATTAAATCATGGCAAAAAGCAACGCCGAGCTTGCTGTAATTCATATCCAGACAGAAGTAAACCAATTCCGAAATCCGACATAGTTGCGGTTCATTTTCCAGGGCTACCTCCGCGGCAACGTCTAGAATCCTTCCAGCGTTTTGATTTGGTGGCGGCAGAGCATCACCAGGTGACAACGAACAAATTTCCCCAGCCAAACAGACTCTGTCGCGACAGGTCAGGCAATTAATTTCTGAATTCCCACCGGATATCCCCTCTTCAGATTGCTGAAGCGCATCTTGAGTGTCGGTGTTGTCAGGTGCGGCTTTATCTGCGTTTTTTCTCGGCTGCAATAGCGGTTCATCGGAAGGTCCAAATCCGTAGCCAGGGTGAATGGTTCCACGCAACAGCGCATGCCTGATGTCATCCAAAGTGCTGGAAACGTTATCAATCACAGAGATATTCAAGCTGTGGACCGAAGCGATGGTATCATTGCTGATGCCGCCACAGACCAGCGTTTCCACCGCATTCTCCTGTAACAACGATACCAGATCGACCGAAGTATTGCGTTCCAGTCTAACGCTTTTCTCGCGCTTGATGCAATTCTTCTCCAAATCCAGCAGTAAGATCTTCTCGGCGAAGGTGCATCTCGGTGCGACTCTATTTCCGTTGACAGCGATTCCGAAACGCATTTGATCTCCTTTCTTTGCCTATCCTAAAGGCAAGATACGTGCCGGGCTTTTTAAGGGGGATTTCACCTGATTTCGATCTTTCAATCGCGACGGAGCGTCGCATTTGATGTTTTTACGCGACATAATGTTGCAACAGTCGCGACATCAAATGGGGCGGTTTATTACTGCAGACGACAAAAAAGTCCGCCTTTTGTTCATGCCTGTTTTTCTTAAAAATATTCAATCATATGTATATTAGTTACAGAGAGTTAATCTTAGTTGTCTGTTTGTCTTAAGCCCATGTGCCATCCTGACAATTCAAAGGTGATCTGCCATTCTTAATTAATTGAAGAGGAGCGCAATGGTATAGCCTTTGCGGTTTCAGGGAGCAAAGAAGCCAGGAGGATATTTTAATGGAAGCCAGCAAACAGGTCGCTTTACCATCGGCAGAGACGAAAAAATTTCGCCACGAGGATTTTTTCCACGTGGAGCCGTATGAAAAGCACAATATTGTCGAGCACTTTTTAGAAGCCTTCGCAGCGATCCTGCATTTTACAGACTACAAAGCCTTGCTCGATACTTATTGCTCCACGAACAATAAGTGTAATCGCTGTGCGGTCACCTGTCCTGTGTATCAGGTTACCGGTGATCCGCATGACATACCTTGTTATAAGACCAATTTGCTGCTGGAGATATATAAGCGTTACTTTACCATAGGCGGTTGGGTCAAATCGCGTTTTTCAAACAGCTTCGAACTGACTGAAGACGTAATTGACGAGTTGGCGGAACTGTTGTACCGCTGCACCGCCTGCAGGCGGTGCACCCGTGAATGCCCTATGGGCGTGGATCACGGTCTAATGACCCGGTTGGGCCGCTACATTTTAAGCATGATCGGTATCCAGTCGAAAGCGCTGCATGTCAGCGTCCGTGAACAGTTGACCGGAGAAACCCACAATACTTCAAAAGTCCCCCGTGCAGCGTTGGTTGATACCCTGGAATTCCTGGCAGAAGACCTGGAGGAGATGCTGGGTATTTCTTTTGAAGTACCCATTGACCAGACCGACCGCGAATTCGTCTTCTTCTGCGCGGTCAGCGATTATCTCATGGAACCGGATACGCTGATGGGCAATTTCGCGGTATTAAAGGCTGCGGGAGATTGGGACAATTGGACCATCGGCAGTGGGAATTACGACGGCATTAACTACGGACTTTTCTACAGTGATTGGCATTTAGAGAACATCATCAAGCGGTTGGTCGGAGAAGTAACTCGCCTGAACGGTCGAAAGATACTGATTGGCGAATGCGGTCACGCGTCTCGTTCGGCACATGATTTCGTCCCAATTTTCGGTGGCAAAGAGGCTTATCCGGTGGTGAGCTTTATTGAATACACTCTGGACTGTATCAGACGAGGTAAAATCAAACTCGATAAAGACATCATCACAGAAAAAGTCACCTACCATGATCCCTGCAACATCGCCCGCTCAGGCTGGATCGTTGATCAGCCGAGAGAGATTCTGAAGGGCTTTGTCCGCAACTATGTGGAAATGGAACCTCACGGAATAGAGAATTACTGTTGCGGGGGTGGTGGTGGCCTGGTTTCCATAGATGAGATACACGATTACCGCATGGAAATTGCCGGTCGGGTTAAAGCTGAACAAATCCGACAGACCGGTGCAGCAATCGTCATCGCTCCATGTGCCAATTGCAAGAAGCAGTTGAAAGAACTGGTTGAATATTACAAGCTGCCCTGCAAAGTCATGGGGCTTCATGACCTCATTCTGAAGGCTCTGATAATACCGGGCGGCAAATCACCCAAGGTGAGAAAAGAAGAATCGGCAATGTTTGAAATGTAGGACGTCTCCTGATGGAAGGATGGATAGAATTTGCAAAGGGTCCCTTGTTCGCGGTGAGCTTCTCGATTATGATTTTGGGCTTGGCGCGCCACGTCGTTATCCAGATTTACTCCCTGGCGGTAAGAAAGGGAAGACGGCTCAGGAATGTTCCCTGGCGCAAGATCATTTTGGATACTTTAAGCTGGGCGATCCCGGTGAAACACATGATTCCGGGAACGAGGCTTTTTTCCAGCGTCTCCTTCCTTTCTCACATTGGTATTATCGTCGTTCCGTTGTTCCTGGCCGATCATATCGTGCTGTGGGAGCAATTCCTCGGCCTTGATCTACCGCAGATCGGGCGGGAACTGGCGGATTACCTCACGCTGTTCACCATGGCCGCTCTCCTGGTGCTCCTGTACTGCCGGATTTTTAAAAGACGTCACCGGGCGGTCAGCACCACCAGTGATTATATCCTATTAGTCCTGGTCTTTTTACCTTTTGCTTCGGGATACCTGGCATCGCATCCATCCGTTAATCCCCTATCCTGGCAAGCGGCGATGCTGATTCATTTGCTCAGCGCAGAACTGCTCTTCGTGGTCATTCCCTTCACGAAACTGGCTCACATCGTCCTGTTCATCTTTGATCGCATCTCCGAAGTGCATTGGCAATTGCGACCCGGCGCCGGTGATAAAGTGGCTGAAAGTTTATACGGTAAGGAGGTAAAAATCTGATGTTTGCCATCCTGGTAGATATTACTCGTTGCGTCGGTTGTGAACGCTGCGTTGATGCTTGCGTCAAAGCCAAAGGGTTTGATTCTGATCGAGCGGAAGATGATCGCGCCACAACCAGGGATGGTCTTTCAGCCCACCGGCTAACGACAGTTCTCAAAGTCGAACCAGGTCGATTTGCCAAAAAGAATTGCATGCATTGCCTGGAACCGAGCTGCGAGGCGGCTTGTCTGGTCGGCGGTATCACCAAGTTGCCGGAAGGCCCGGTGGTATATGATCCCGATAAATGCATCGGCTGCCGTTATTGCATGCTGGCTTGCCCCTTCCATATTCCGCGCTACGAATGGGAGAAGACCGTTCCATTCATGCAAAAGTGCGATCTCTGTTATGAGCGGATACAGCAAGGTGAGTTACCTGCATGCGTTGAAGCATGCCCCAACAGGGTTTTGCAATTTGGCGAAAGGAAGACGCTGCTGCGGATCGCCCGAGATAGAATTAAATCGAATCCGCAGCGCTACCTGCAAAAAATCTACGGCGAAAAAGAGTTCGGCGGAACTTGCCTGCTTTATATTTCCGACGTCGATTTGCATGAGCTTGGCTGGCCTGAAGAAGCCGTGCCGATTCCGGAAATTACTGAGCCCTTGATTAGCAAGACGCCTATTATCGGTTTCAGTGTGGCAGGAAGCCTGCTCGGTTTAAACTGGATCATTCGCCGCCGCGATAAGCTCATGAAAGAAACGGCTAAATCTAAATCGGAAAATTGTAGTGGCGCAAAAGAGGGAAAATCGAATGACAGATAAAACCCGCATTTCAAAAGATATCTTATGGTTGCTCGTCCTGCTCGGAGCGGTAGCGTCGGTTTTTCGAATATGGTTTGGTTTGGGTGCGACCACTAACCTGTCCGACGCGGTTCCCTGGGGATTGTGGAAAATTCTCAACATGGTTGCCGGAGTGGCGCTTTCAACCGGTGGATTCACGATTGGATTTCTGGTTTATGTCCTTAGAATTAAGCGATTCAAACCGCTGGTTCGACCGGCTATTCTGATCGCGTTCTTAGGATACGGTTGTTCCTGCGTAGCACTGCTCTTGGACATCGGTCTGCCTCAGCGCTTCTGGCATCCGATCGTGATGTGGAACGAACATTCTTTCCTATTTGAAGTTTTCTGGTGTGTACTGCTATACTTCACCGTTACATTCATTGAACTATGTCCGACCATTTTGGCGAGGTCTCCATTCAAATCTATTGAATCATTTCTGCATAAAATCGTTTTCGGGGTGGTTATTGTAGGTATCTCGCTGTCCAGCCTGCACCACTCCTCATTGGGATCGCTATTTCTGGTTACGCCTCAGAGACTTCACCCTCTCTGGTACTCTGAGCTGCTGCCTCTGTTCTTCATTATATCAGCGATGGGTGCCGGCATGATGGTCGTCGTGCTGATCCGGATTATATACGCCCGCTTCTACGATCCCGAACCGGTGTTCGGCAAAATGCCTGATGAGAAGACCCGGTTAGTTTGTTCGCTGGATGGATCGGTCAAAGGTGGTAACGGACCCTCTCCGGTGGGCCGCGACATTCCCATGCTGAGAAGTCTTGCGATTATAGCTGTATCAATCCTCGGGATATACTTTGCTATCAAATTGATTGACTTCACGATTTCAAATACTTGGGGCGCGTTATTTGCCGGAACCTGGGAAAGCTGGCTTCTCATCGCCCAGATGTTGCTGATGGTGATTCTACCGTTTTTATTGGTCATTTTACCTCGAACCGGAAACACTCCAACCGGACTGGGATTCGCCGCGTTTTCTGCAGCAGCGGGGATGGCTTTGCAACGCCTGAACGTAGGTATCTTCGGTTATTTCTGGGATGCTAAGACCGTTTATTTCCCCTCATTAATTGAATGGGCCGTCTGTTTTGGCGTGGTTGCAGCCGCCGGACTCCTTTTTCTTTTTATCACGGAGAACTTCTCTGTATTTGATGAGAAATGGAAAGAGCGAAAAGCAACTACCGGGATGTTTCGGGCCTCCTTCGACAGCATTTCGCACGTCTGGAATACCGTATTACGGAGCGGCTTGCAGCGTGTTACCCTGATGGCGGTTTTCGCCATTCCCATCGCCTGGGTGGTGTTGTATCCGCCCTATGCGAACGATGATTCTACCCATACCAAAGTACGGCCCTCACTGGGATTGGATACCTTACGCCAGGAATTGCGGATCGATGGCAATCGGCAGGGATTGTTTACAGATTTCTCGCATGAAAAGCATCAGCAACGCATGGGCGGCAAAGCCTCTTGCTGGAAATGCCATCATATTTCCATGCCGCAAGACGCATCGACGCCCTGTTCTCAGTGCCACCGGGACATGGTCAATGCCACCTTAATATTTGACCATTTCTCGCACATGGACGCTGTCGCTGCAGACCAGCAACTGCCGGGCATACATCCGGAAAATCATTCTTGCGTCGTCTGTCATCCTGCAAATCAAGCCAAGACGCCGTTTAACGCAAAGAGTTGTCTCCAGTGTCATGAGCGGGATATGGGATGGACGGCAAGCGACCAGGCATCTACCTGTGAATTGGCCTACGCCTGCAATTACCGTCAAGCGATGCACCATACCTGTATCCCCTGTCACCAACGAGAGGCAGATTCCGTTGGCCGACCAGAGCTGGGTGAATGCTCTACGTGTCATCAATCCCTGCGTGCGAGAAATCAAGAAACTCCAGTTCTGGCAGAATCTAAATTGGATAATCATTTGTATAATAATAAAAGAAGACGGTATATTGGAGCAAGACCGCGATAGTTTATTCGTTTATCACAAACCAAATATTCTGCGGTTTCGTAAAATATTAAAAGGAGTCACGAGGGCGGTTTGAGACACATACTGAAATTGCGGGTGGCTTCTCGAGAAGAACACAAAGCCGGCCACGCTACAGCGCGTGCGGATCTTCTGCGAAAAACTGATGCTGTCCAATTTATGGCCTACGCGCAGACGGAAGCTTCAGCATCAATCTAAAAAATGATCCCACTAAGGATCAGAAGGAGTGAAGGCGATGGAATCCACAGAGAAAAAACCCAAATTCGGTCATGGGGTGTATCATCCCAGCGCCAGACCCATGAAGGTCTACGTTGATGATGATGGCGTAGTGTACCTCTGTGACAAGGAAATTGACCCATCTAAATCTCTAAAAGAGCAAGCGTGCTGGACCTGCGATAAGGTCATCTTCACTCGGGGCGGATAAAAGCCGCTTAGGAACGCGGAGACAGAAACACCGCTGAGTGAACCAGTGAACTGTGGGAAGTAAATTCGGTCCTCTTTATTGAATCTGGAGGCGGTCAGTCTATAATTATTCTAACGGTTCAAAACCCTTGCCGTTAGAAAAAGATCGAATCAGTCCTCCTGCCAGGTGGTAAATATCCTGTTGTTGCCCTTCACTGACCCGGGATTTCGCCCCAACAAAACAACATCATCAGATCGGGAGCCATGAGCGCCATCATGATCAGCAAGGTACTCCAACAGAGCGTGATGATCACTGGCTTCATTTTCATGATGATGCTCTTAATAGAATATTGGAACGTTCTAACGAGCGGGAATTGGCAGAATCATCTTAGAAAGGGTCATTGGAGGCAATATCTGTTCGCTGCCCTGATGGGTGCTATTCCCGGTTGTTTGGGGGCTTTCACCGTCGTTTCGCTATACACCCATGGCGTTGTAACATTGGGTGCCCTGGTAACCGCCATGATTGCCACCAGTGGCGATGAAGCGTTCGTGATGCTGGCACTAATCCCCGATAAATTTCTTCTTATTACGGCTATTATAGCGTTAATTGGCTTAACTGCCGGGTGGTTGACCGATTTGGTATTTCGTCGGCACACAACTCAAAACACGACCGGTTGCACTGGATTTAATCTTCACGAAAAAGACGAATGCATCTGTTTCTCATCAAGAAACATCATCCCGCAGCTAAAAAGCTGCTCCCCGACACGCGGTTTTCTGTTAATTTTCACAAGCGTTATAACGCTTTTTTTTATTTTCGGTATTTTGGGGCCGCCGCAGTGGAATTGGGTGCGGGTTACTCTGGTCATTATTTCTACTTTCGGCCTATTCGTCGTCGTGACTGTGCCGGATCATTTTCTGTTAGAACATCTCTGGAATCATGTGACCAAGCATCACCTCCCGAATATATTTCTGTGGACCTTCGGTGCGCTGCTGTTTCTGGCTTACTTATCCCAGTACATCAACGTGGAATCATGGATTCAAAGAAGTCAACTTGTTCTGCTTATTGCAGCATGCTTAATTGGACTCATCCCTGAATCAGGACCCCATCTGGTCTTCGTCACGATGTATGCACAAGGCGTGCTACCGCTGAGTATATTGTTAGCAAGTTCAATTGTCCAGGACGGCCACGGTATGCTTCCTATGCTGGCCCATTCCAGGAAGGGCTTTATCCTCGTAAAAGCGATAAACCTAACAGTAGGTCTGATGGTTGGATTTCTTGGTTATTGGAGCTGCTGGTAATATGAAGAGGCTTATGCAATGTTCACTTATGGTCCGGTACCATCCAGGCGATTGGGGTACTCGTTAGGGGTGAGCCTTATCCCACCTAAGACGTGCTCCTATTCCTGTGTTTACTGCCAGTTAGGCAGAACGAATCGACTTCAAGTGAAAAGAGAGAACTTTTACCGGAAGGAAGATGTATTCGCCGAAATCGAGCGCCAACTGACCCATTCCAAGGCGGACTATATCACCTTTGTTGGAGATGGAGAACCGACTTTGTCGGCAGATCTCGGCTGGTTAATCCGAAAGTGCAAGGAATCCACGAGCAAACCAGTTGCTGTGATCACAAATGCTTCTCTCCTATTTGAATCGGGTATAAGGCAGGATTTATCGAAGGCGGATGTGGTAATTCCCAGTTTGGATGCCGGTAGCCCGGAAATTTTCAGTCGAATTAATCGACCGCACGGAACGATCAAGTTTGAGACGATGCTTCGAGGTCAAATGGATTTTCGCCGCGATTACCGCGGGCAGATCTGGTTGGAAGTCATGTTGGTTCATGAGGTGAATGATACAGAGGAGGCACTGAAGGATATCCGAATCGCCATTGATAAAATTCAACCCGATAGGGTTTATCTCACCACCCCGATTCGCCCTCCAGCCGAATCTTGGGTCAGGCCGCCTCCGCCAGAGAAAATTCTCAGGGCACAGGAAATTATCGGGCAGGCAATCACCGTTGACATGATTGAATCGGGAGCTTTCGGACATGAAACGTTCGCCAGCGCACAGCAGGCAATCCTGGAAATCGGATCCCGCCATCCTCTACGCTTGGAACAAGCTCGCAGAATCGAAGACGAATTTACAGAATCCGGTATAGTTGATAAAATGATTGAAGATAAAGCATTGCGTAAAGTTCTTTTTCATAATTCTGAATACCTGCTCCCCAGCCATTTCGTTAGGGGCCAATAACAACTAAAAATAATAATGGAGAAATGTCATGAAAGAGATCAACGTAAATACACATGATATCGATTGGCAGGACGCCGAAGGATATCCTCCGGGTGCTATGGAGAAAGTCATTTTAAATGGCAGCGACAGCGCTCCAAAAGCGTGTCTTCTAAAGGTTGGACCGGAATGGGAGATGGAAGCACATGCCCACGTCTTCACAGAGATGCACTATATCCTGGAGGGTGAATACGAAAGCCAGGGTGAAGTTTATCCGGCGGGCACATTTCGGCTGATCCCGAAAAAAACCAACCATGGTCCATTCCGAACGAAAACAGGTGCAAAGATTCTCGTGATATGGGCTGAGTTCCATCAGTAATACCGGGGCGGGGGAGGTTTGATTTTAGGCGGCGAGAAATAGTCCATCAACGCAGCGTGAGGCCGGTTCAGGTGAAGTCTCCGGCCTGCCGGCGGTCCAGTAAGACTGTTGGATAAAACACCTCTTTTCTATACGCTCTCGGCGAAGAATAATGCGCGTTTCTTAGCGTCTTTAAGGTCCCTGCATTTCTTCTTGAAATCAACTTCTAATCTCAGGTATAAGAATAAGTTCGTTCTGATAAAACCTTCGGGAGGTTTAACGATGAATGCTTTCGATACATTCGTCATCGGCTCAAAAAAGCTGCCCAACCGCTTGATCATGGCGCCGGTGAAAACGGCATATGGTGCAGTTGATGGCAAAGTCACACCCCGTCACATCGCCTTTTACCGCCGCCGCGCGCAGGGAGGCATCGGCGCAATCATGACCGAACCGCTGTATGTTGACATTATTGGCCGAGAACATCCCAAGCAACTGGGTATCGTCTCAGATGAACAGATAGAGGGATTAATGGAGTTAGTCGAGGCCGTGCATGCCGAAGGATCGCTGGCTATTGCGCACCTGAACCACGGAGGGCGGGCGGCAAATCCCAAGGCGTCCGGTCACCCCACCGAAGCTCCCTCCGAAGTGACTTGTGCCAGAACGGGGATAACACCGACCGCCATGACGCTGGAACGCATTCAAGCCGTTATCGGTGAATTTGCCGAGGCAGCAGGCCGAGCTGTTGCAGCAGGATTTGATATAATTGAACTACAATTTGGACTGGGGTATCTTGTCGCTCAATTCCTCTCGCCGCGTACCAATCTTCGCCAGGATGAATACGGAGGAAGCGAGGAGAATCGTTATCGTTTTGCCAAAGAAGTCTTCCGCGCTGTCAAAGAAAAAGTCGGGTCAAGAACTGCAATTATGATCCGAATTGCCGCCTCAGAACAAGTAGAAGGCGGCTTGAATATCGAGGATGCCAAAGCGCTGGCTAAATTCGTTGAAGAGGAAGGCGCTGATGCCGTTCACGTCGCCAGCGGCACAAATTGCGATTCGCCCCCGTGGTACTTTCAGCACATGCGCCTCCCGGCAGATAAAAACCTCGAATGGGCCGCCTCTATTCGACAGGCAGTCGGCATCCCGGTTATCGTGGCGGGAAGGATGGGCGATCCTGAAAAAATTCGTACTGCTCTGCGGGAAGAAAAAATAGATGGAGTTGCATTGGGCCGGCCGCTGTTGGCTGACCCGGATCTCCCCCGCAAGATGAGAGAAAATCGAGATCGAGAGATCATCCAGTGCGGAGCTTGCTTACAGGGATGCCTTGCCAAGGCACAATCTGGTGAAGGTTTGGCCTGCATCGTCAATCCATTGGCGGGCAATGAATTAGAAATTATCGAGCAGACGGCAGTGCCCAAAAAGGTCGTAGTCGTGGGGGGTGGTCCAGCAGGTATGCAGGCGGCTTTGACTGCTCGACAACGGGGTCATCAGGTTGTGTTATTCGATGAAGGTGAATTGGGCGGGCAATTCCGATTGGCGACTATTCCACCTGGGAAAGAAATGCTGAAGAAACCACTTGAAGGCATGATCGGGCAGATCAAGGAGTGTGAAGTAGATCTGAGGCTGAACGCCCAGATTACTGCGGATGACGTCATGAAGGAAGTACCCGACGAGGTCATTTTAGCGACAGGTGCCGCTCCGACTACTTTGGCAATACCCGGACTGAAAGACAGTCTAACTGCAATTGATGTTTTATCGGACCTTGTGACTGTTGGCAAACGCGTTTTAATCATCGGCGGGGGGATGATCGGTCTGGAAACGGCGGAGTTTCTGGCTAAAAAAGATCATGAGGTCACAGTTGTGGAAATCCTGGACGAATTAGCTAGCGATATGTTTCCAATCACGCGCAACCTAACCCTGAAAAGCCTGCAAAAGCTCAATGTGCGTCTGCTTACGGGCGTCAAACTGAAGGGCTTCGAGGAGAATAAGGCTTACATAGAGAAGAACGGCAGCGAATCTCCGTTGGGGGAATTCGATTCTGTGGTGATGGCGGTGGGCACCAAATCATGCAATGAATTATTGGCACCGCTGCAGGAAAGAGGTTTACAGGTTCACGTGGTGGGGGACGCATCGAAACCGGCCAACCTTTTCGATGCAGTGCGATCGGGCTTTGAAGTGGGCCGGTCAATTTAACTATTAAAGCCGCGGCCTTTTCACGCCGCGAATGACGACAAATGAACCCTCTCCGTGGCCTTCCTTGACTGGTTCGGGTTGGTGGATTTCTGGAAGGGGACGGAAGATCGTCTGCGTGAACTTGAAATCAGTAAATCCAGTTTCTTCTAATAGCCTGATAACTTCTGAGACGGAGAAAAACCGAGCGGGTCTATAGAAGACGTTTTCTTCCTTGTGTTTCTGGTATATCCTCCCGACCAGGCTTTCCCTGTCGACGAACCCGATAATCAGGCTTCCCTTTGGTTTCAGGACACGGCTTGCCTCACTGGTCGCGGCTTGTGCGTCATCCAAAAAGCAGATGGTGGTAACCATCAGGGCGAAGTCGAAGAGGCTCGTCCTCAGAGGAAGCTGTTCTGCAATTCCTTCAACTGTGGTAATCCCCCGGCTGCGGGCGATTTCGCTCATCTTTTTCGATGGTTCAATTCCAAAGCGGATACCTAATGGCTCCGCAAATCGTCCGCTGCCCACGCCAATTTCGAATCCTTCCCCCTGGTCAGGTAATAGCTTTCTGACGGCTTCCAACTCTGCTCGATAAGCAAAGGGATGTTTTTCGAACCAGTCTTCGTAACGCTGCGAATGTTCTTCGAATGGTTCTATATTCGGCATGGTTTCACCGTCAAAATAGTTTCAATTCACCCCCTATAATAATAAGCAAATTCAGGTGTAAAGTCAAGGATTGGAGTTCTTATTGTTGCTTTCTTTTTGTTGTC
>CAZHMN010000021.1:0-37776 GCA_964533705.1 uncultured bacterium | reverse complement strand
GGTAGTTACCACGGTGGCCTCTGGCTACCCGATCCAGACCACAGCCCGTGTATTGATGCTGGCGATCCCGCCTCACCGTACGATAATGAGCCGGAACCAAACGGCGGTCGCGTCAATATGGGTGCCTACGGGAATACGGCAGAAGCTTCGCTGTCGAATATTGTGGTAGTCAACCAAAATGATCCAGGAATACCGATCTCATTCAAATTGTACCCCCCCCACCCCAACCCCTTCAATCCCTCTACCACCATCAGCTATGCTTTGCCGGAAGCGTGTGAGGTTGAACTGATTGTGTATGATATACGGGGCCGCGAGGTTCGGACGTTAGTCAACCAGCAGCAAAGCCCCGGCGTTCATGAGGTGACCTTCGATGGGAGTGATCTGGCATCGGGGATTTACGTTTATCATATCGAAGCGGGGGAGTATGAGAGGGTCAACAAGATGGTACTACTGAAATAATCCGCGAAATCCGCGCAATCTGCGGAAAGACGCTGGGTGCCCCACAGCTCTGCTGTGGGTACTCTGCATAAGGGGCTTTCACATTCGCCTTCTTCAGCATGCTTTCCTAGGCCATCATGGCCCATGCCGTGACGGCTTTTGGTGACATGGAGTGGTCCATGCCACCCCAGAAAAATAATTCCCCCTTTCTCCCCTCTTATTAAGAGAGTCTGCGGGGATAAAAGAGCCGGGGAAGCACCCCGGCCCTACGTTCTATATGGTAAGGGCAGATCGTCGCGTCTGCTCTTTTTTCTCCTACCCCCTCTGCTGCGCCTCCTTCAGCAGGTTCTTGCCGATGACGACGCGCTGGATTTGGTTGGTGCCCTCGTAGATCTGAGTGATCTTAGCGTCGCGCATGTACTTCTCGATGGGGTAGTCCTTCATGTAGCCGTACCCGCCGAAGAGCTGCACGGCGTCGGTGGTCACTCGCATGGCCACGTCGGAACACTTCAGCTTGGACATGGCGGACAGCTTGGCGACGTTCTTATCGCCCGCATCAATGGAGCGAGAAGCCTTGTAGAGCAATGCTCTGGCGGACTCGATTTCGGTGGCCATGTCGGCCAGCATCCACTGGATGCCCTGGAAATCGGCGATGGCCTGCCCGAATTGCTGGCGCTGGCGCACGTAATCCACGGCCAGATCGAAAGCTCCCTGAGCGATACCCAATGCTTGAGCCGCCACTCCGGGCCGGGAACGATCCAGCGTCTGCATAGCGATGACGAAGCCGCGACCGGGTCTGCCCAGCAGGTTCTCCTTGGGCACCCGACAATCTTCGAAGATCAGCTCGCGGGTCTGTGATGCCCGGATACCCAGTTTGTCTTCTTCCTTACCGTAGGAAAAGCCGGGAGTTCCTTCTTCCACGACGAACGCCGACGTGCCCATGACGCCTTTTCCCGGATCGGTCGAAGCAATGACGGTATAGACTTTGGCGACTCCAGCGTTGGTGATGAAGTGTTTTAAGCCGTTCAGGACGTAATAGTCGCCGTCCGGGCGAGCGGTGGTCTTCATGTTGGAGGCATCGGAGCCGGCTTCAGGCTCGGTCAAGCCGAAGCCCGCCAGGATTTCCCCTCGAGCTAGTTTCGGCAACCAGCGCTCCTTCTGCTCATCGGTTCCGCTAATAATGATGGGGAAGGTGCCCAATGCCGTTGCCGCCACCGCCAGGGCGATCCCGCCGCAGGCGCGGGAGAGTTCCTCCGTGATCAGTACGAGATCCAGGACTCCGCCGCCCGTACCGCCGTATTTCTCTTCAATATAACTGCCGTAAAACCCGGCCTGCGAGAAGACTTTGATCAGATCCCAGGGGAACTCGCCTTTGCGGTCGCATTCCGCGGCGCGGGGGCGCACCTTCTCTTCGGCGATCCGACGGGCTAATTTTCTCAGCTCTTCCTGTTCTTCGGTGAGGAAGTCAGACATAGGTGGCTCCGATTATCATTTTCAAACTTGAGACCTAATTCAGGGATTTGAATAGTCGAATTTGGATGAATCCCAATAAGTATCATTTTTTGATCATTCCGTCTATCGTTCTGAATAGTTCTTCAGCGATCAGAGCGTGACCATCTGCATTTGGGTGGATGCCATCTCCTATAAAAAGGTCTACGTTCGTACCACGGCAAAAAATCTCTTCACAATCAACCAATGGGATATCAAATTTTTGTGAAAGATCCTTCATAATCTGGTTATAGGCCTCCAGATCATGGCGAGTGACATCAAGGGATTCTGCAGCAGCAAAATGCTTCTTAGCAATTGAAAACTCACCTAATTTTTGGTAACACATTGCGGCTTTATAATGAGGGGCGGGCCATTCAGGCCACTCTTTCATTAATGATATTGCCTTATCAAGTTCAGCTTCATAATCTTCTATTGATCTTAGTCTATCGCCCCAGCCCTTACCGATTTGATCTTGGACAACCCAATGTACTTTCAACTTATCTTTATTGACAACTTTATTCGGGTAGGGTAATATACAGATGGGGAGAGGTTTCCAGTATGGGGATGTAATGAAAACTACATTTACGTTTTTCTGTGTTGCTGATTCATATAATTCAGACAGATTATCAGCATATTCGTCCGGTTCCACTCGTCTTAGAATTCCCTTTTCGGCATTGAAATTGGTGACTAATTCATTTGAATTAACCGTTTTGATTATTAATGCAATAACTGCATTCAAAGTCCGGATTACTCTTGAAGAGAACAATAGATTAGAAATGCTGCAAAATAATCCAGACAGTTCTATCTCTCGATCTTTTTTTAACGGTGCATAGACTAAATCATTGAAAGCAGCATATATGGTAATAATATCGGGGTCTAATGTGACGATTTTTTTATTCCAATATTGCAGAATTTGATGCGTACTATACCCGTCAACCCCTGCGTTAATTACTTCGAAGTGCTTCTGAGGATATTTTTCGGTTAACATCGACCATAATCTTGTTGTATATATTCTTGAAAAATCTTCAACGTCACTCGCAAAAGTACATGAATTTCCCAGACAGATTATCCTAATTACATCCTCGGATTTATCAACAGTTGTCTCTGGGCCCCTGAATCCCAGACTGTTTACACGAAGACCATCCTCACCCCAGTTGCATTTCATGCGCCAAAATAGATCAGGATCCCTGTAGAAATGGGCATATCGTCCGTACTCCAAGTTGATAATGAACTTGCTGTGGCGTACAGCAACTCGATGTGTTATTATATCTAAGGGGATGACAAGATTTATTCCTGCCAATATTAATTCTAGTAACAGAAAAAAGAGAATTGTGAAGGCAAATGGCATCACCTTTTTCATGATACGATCCCCGATAACATATTAAAATAACAATTGCTTACGTCACAACCCATTACTTTGAGTAGTAATCCGATAATTCGAATTCACTTCTGCATATTCAAATATGTAGGCCTGCCATTCAATGTCGTAAATTCAAGGGTACCGCACTAGAATAGCCAGTTCTTCCTGTTCTTCGGTGAGGAAGTCAGACATGGGAAACTCCGGGTATAGGTAAAGGCGGTCTAATTCGATGCCGGGCTAACTGCCATGGGGCGAATTGCTGGTAGATTTGGCTTTCCTCATCCCCTCTGCAGCAGCTTGCTGCTCGGCTTCTTTCTTGGTGTGCCCGGAACCGGTGCCCAGAGCTTCTTCCCCGATGCGCACTTCGATGAGATAGGTTTTATCGTGATCCGGGCCGGATTCCTCCAGGACGTGATAAGTGGGTTGCTCCAGTCCGTGTGCCTGAGCGTATTCGAGCAACTCGCTCTTGTAATTTTTCAGGTTTCCTTCGCCCAGGATTTCTCTTGTGCTGGAGATGAGAAACCGCTGAACAAATTTGCGCGCCGCCCTTAATCCTCCATCGAGGTAAAGCGCTCCGATTAGAGCCTCGAAGGTATCTTCCAGGATGGAGTCTCGATCACGGCCGCCCGATCGGGCTTCATTTTCGCTCAGGAGGATATACTCTCCCAGCTCGATCTTACGCGCTTGTGCTGCCAGCACGGGACCGCTGACGATGGTGGATTTTATGTTCGTTAAAGTCCCCTCATCACCTCCGGATTTGGATTTGAAGAAATGCTCGGAGACGATTAAGTTCAAGACGGCGTCGCCGAGGAACTCGAGCCTCTCGTTGGATTGAATCCGCTTTTCGCCGGAGGTATCAAGATAGGATCGGTGTTTGAGTGCATTCAGCAGGAGCTCCGGCCGGTGGAAGCGGTAATGGATCCTTCTTTCCAGCGAATGCAGTTTAAGCTGAAGTTGGGGCGATGCCGCCAGCGATTTCCACCTGAACCAATGCAAATGCGATCCTCTGGGGCTAACCTTCAAACGCCGTGAAGATTAAACAGGCGTTGTGACCGCCGAAACCGAAAGCGTTATTCAAAGCGGTGCGCACCTCGCGCTGTTTTGCCTGGTTGGGTGTAATGTCGAGGTCGCATTCGGGATCGGGAGTGGTGTAATTGATAGTTGGGGGCACAACCGCGTTTTGAATGGCCAGAATGCACGCTACCGATTCAATCGAACCCGCAGCACCCAGTAGATGCCCGGTCATGGATTTGGTTGAACTGATGCTCACTTGATAGGCGTGATCGCCGAACAGATTCTTTATCGCCTCGGTTTCAGTTTTGTCGTTATACTGAGTCGAGGTGCCGTGGGCGTTTATATAATCAATGTCTTTCGGGGTAAATCCGGCGTTTTTCAGGGCCTGACGCATGGCTCGAACAGCACCCTCTCCGCCGGGAGCCGGAGCCGTAATATGATAAGCATCCGCTGAAAATCCCAATCCTTTCAGTTCACAAAGGATTTTCGCTCCGCGTTTCTTTGCATGTTCCAGGGTCTCCAGCACCAATACTCCTGCACCTTCCCCCACTACAAATCCATCTCTTTCCAGATCGAATGGACGACTGGCGTGTTCCGGATCGTCATTCCGGGTGGAAATGGCCTTCATGGCATTAAATCCGCCCACGCCCATGGGGGTAATAGACCCTTCAGCTCCGCCTGCCAGAATGACGTCGGCGTCGCCGAACTGCAGATGACGCATGGCGATACCGATGGCATGACTGCCGGTGGCGCATGCAGAAGTCGTGGCGTAGTTGGGTCCCCGGAGCTGATATTTTATGGAGATTTGACCCGCGGCGATGTCCGAAATCATGGTCGGAATGAAGAAGGGACTCAGGCGGCGCGGGCCGCCCTCTGCTATTTCTTTAGCTTGAGCTTCAAAAATGGGAATGCCTCCGATACCAGATCCGATGATCACTCCCACATGATCCAGATTGCAGCTCTCTTCATTGACAACGGCATCTTTCAACGCCTGATCAGCCGCGGCCATAGCATATTGGCAAAAAGGATCCATGCGTCTGGCTTCGCGAGGATGGAGATATTGACCGACGTCAAAGTTCTTTACTTCACAGGCGAAGGTAGTGGCATGCTCAGAAGGATCAAAGTGAGTGATGGGAGCGGCCCCGCTGCGGCCGGATACCAATCCTTCCCAGAATTCAGCCACATTATTGCCGATGGGAGTAACAACGCCCATCCCCGTAACGACGACCCGGTGTATCATGATAAATCCAGCTTAAATGACGGTTGCTATTCTCCGATACGTTCCTTCAGATAATTGATCGCATCACCGACGGTAGTCATCTTTTCGGCATCTTCTTCCGGGATCTCGATGCCGAATTCCTTCTCGAAAGCCAGCACCAATTCGACAGTGCCCAGCGAATCTGCTCCAAGGTCATTGATGAAGGATGCTTCGGGGACAACTTCCGCCATGTCCACGCCTAACTCATTGACAATAATTTCTTTGACTTTGTCTTCAAGTGCCATTTTTCCTCCAAAGGAAATTTTTATCTCGTTATATTTATGCTTCTTTTATTATGTCGGCCGCCTTCTCCAAGGCCTCAACGGTTCCTACTGTAAAGCCACTCACATTCCGGTCTATTCGTTTTAGGAGTCCAGTTAAAACCTGACCAGGGCCGATTTCCAGAAAGGTTCCGGCCCCATCAGCGATCATCGCCGCGATGGACTGATTCCAGCGAACCGGTGAGAGGAGCTGCTCTTTGAGCAGGCGCCTGATTTGTTCGGGATCGGTTTGCGGTGCCGCGCTGACATTGGCGTAGACCGGACACCGCGGCGTCCGTATGGGCAGCTCGTCCAGGGCTGCGAAAAGCGATTCTCTGGCAGGTTCCATCAGTGGGGAATGAAAGGCGCCGGAGACGACCAACTCTTTGACCAACTTAGCACCTGCCGATTTGGCCAATTCCATGGCTTTTTGCACGCCCGCGACGCTGCCTGAAATAACGACCTGGCCGGGAGAATTAAAATTGGCCGGTTGGACGATTCCGGACGCAGAAGCTTCTTCGCAAACGTCGGTAACCTGTGCCTCTTCTAACCCGATAACGGCGGCCATCGTTCCAGGATTCGCTTCACCGGCACGCTGCATGCCCTCGCCGCGAACCTTGACCACTTTTAATCCCGCCGCAAAATCTATTGCTCCGGCAGCGAAAAGCGCCGAATACTCGCCCACGCTGTGTCCCGCGGCCATGTCCGGCCGGATGCCCCTTTCCGCCAGCAATTCCGCCACAACGGCGCTGTGGACGAAAAGTGCCGGCTGGGTATACTTCGTCTGCTTCAGCGTCTCTTCCGGCCCTTGAAAGCAGATTCGGGACAGAGGCGCACCGAGTATTTCATCCGCCTCAGCGAAGCGGCGACGGGCTTGCGGAAAGGCGTCGCATAGATCCTTCCCCATGCCCACAACCTGGGAAGCTTGTCCGGGACAGAGAAAAGCCAGTTTGGACATTATTGAGAACTCCCTTAAAACTTAACCACCGCTGATGCCCAGGTGAAACCTCCGCCGAAGACGACCATGAGACAGATCGAACCGGGCTTGATACTCCCGTCGCGGCGGGCTTCATTCAGTGCGATCGGAATCGAAGCAGCAGAGGTGTTGCCGTAGCGGTCTATGTTGACGAAGACCTTCTCGCGGGGGATTCCCAGCCGCTTGGCCGTGGCATCCATGATTCTGATGTTGGCCTGATGCGGGATTAATAAATCAACGTCATCTGCGCTGAGACCGGCATCGTCCAGCGCCCGCTGGGCGGAGTCGCTCATGGCCTTAACCGCGTGTAAGAAGACTTCACGGCCGGCCATTTTGAGGTAGTGCCCTCCTTGATCCAACAACTCGTGAGTTAAGGGGGCGGCGGTGCCTCCTCCGGGAGCACAGAGCAAACCAGCAAGGTTGCCGTCCGATCCCATGTAGGAACCTAGAAGGCCGCGATTGCCGTCCGATGGAGTCACAATCGCCGCTCCGGCTCCGTCGCCGAAGAGGACGCATGTATTGCGATCCGACCAGTCGGTCATATGTGTCATTGACTCAGCGCCGATCACCAGTGCATTTCTGTATTTGCCCGAAGATATCATCGCATCAGCGATGATTAATCCGAAAATGAAGCCGGAACAAGCAGCGGAGAGATCCATTGCAGCAGCGCTATCGGCTCC
The DNA here is from genome assembly GCA_964533705.1 of uncultured bacterium. Lineage (GTDB taxonomy): Bacteria > Electryoneota > B3-LCP > B3-LCP > B3-LCP > CAZHMN01. Next base: position 30,302 of record CAZHMN010000021.1, on the reverse strand, counting down.
CAGGCGCGCCTGGACGAAGATGGACGTTGCCGGGAAGCGCATGTCTCCCGTGACGGTAGCGAGAAGTATCAGATCCAAATCCGAAGCCTTCATGTCGGCTTCATCGAGGGCCTGAAGTGCAGCGGCAACGCAAAAATCCGATGTATTCTGATGGGGTTCCTTGATGTGTCTTTCGCGGATACCGGTTCGTTCCACGATCCACTGGTTGGTGGTATCCACCATCTTTTCCAGGTCGAAGTTGGTGAGGATCTTTTCAGGAACATTGTGGCCCGTAGCGATGATCATGGATCGTGGTGTCAATTCTTTTCTCCTGCCCTGCGACGGCGAAAACGGCCGAATAATGCCTTGGTCTTAATAATCGCCGACCAGTGTCCCATAGTACTGAGTTGTTTGGCGATATGGTCATTAACCCCCAGTTTGACCATTTTGATTGCTTCACCGATGGCGTTGGAAATCGCCTTGGATGTCGAATGCCCGTGGCAGATAATCGAGACGCCGTTGACCCCTAGAAGGGGTACCCCGCCGAATTCCTGGTAGTCGAAGGATCTCATCATTTGTTGCACCAGATTTTTGTCGCTGTCATCCTCCAGTTGAAGTTCCTTCGAACACCAGCGCAGCATTTCCGGGATGGATTCGGCGAATTTCAGTAGCACGTTGCCCATGAATCCGTCGCAGACGACCACATCCGCTTTACCCGTGTAAATATCGTGACCCTCTATGTTACCGATGAAATTCAGGGCGGGCACGATTTCCATCAATTCATTGGCATCCTGAATGACGGGGCTTCCTTTGGTATCCTCTTCACCGTTGGATAATAAAGCGACTCGGGGTTTAGCGATGCCGTCTATATGCTGACGAAAGATGGCCCCCATGGCCGCAAATTGTAGCAGATGAATGGGGCGGCAGGCGGCGTTTGCTCCGACGTCTATCAAGAATGTTCTGCCGTCAATCGTTGGAAAGTAACTGCCGATAGCGGGACGCAGGACGCCTTCTAAAAGCCCGAGTTTCTTTATGGAAGCCACGGTCTGAGCACCGGTGCTGCCGGCGGAGACCACGGCGTCGGCCTGACCTTTGACATGAGCGTCCAGAGCCACCATGATTGAAGCGTCGGTTTTAAATTCAGTCGCCTCGACCGGGCTTTCCGCTTCATTGATCAGGTTGGGTCCTTTCAGGAATGTGAATCGAACAGTATCCCCTTTATAGCGATGTAACAACGGCTGCAAAATCCTGGGATTTCCCACCAGGATTAGACTTAGGTCTTCCCATCGCTGAGAGGCTTGAACAGCTCCTTCAACTATGGCTTCGGGAGCGTGTTTGCCACCTAAGGTATCAAGAGCGATTCGCATCTCCCGGGCTGCCGTGACGACATCCTCCGTCTGGGATAAAAAGCGATTACAATCGTCGTATTACCACTCCCTGGAGAGGAGTAAATCATCAGGCCTCTTCAGGTGTGATCACCTTGCGATCACGGTAGAAGCCGCAATTTGGGCAGACGTGATGGGGGAGTTTTGGCTCACCACAGCTCGGACATTTGGACAATGTCGGTGCGCTGAGCTTGAAGTGTGTCCGCCTTTTATCGCGTCTGGATTTTGATAGTCTTCTTTTGGGTACTGGCACTCGATTCTCCCAATAGGGATGGGGGATTACAATCATCCCTTTATCATTTATGATTACGTTTTTTTGTCTTCAGTTTCTGCAAGGCTTCCCAGCGTGGGTCGATCGTTTTTTTCTGACAATTGCATTCCCTGACGTTCAGATCTGCACCGCACATGGGGCACAGCCCGCGACAGTCTTCACGGCAGAGGAATTTCAAGGGCATGCCCAGAATGACCTGATCGCGTATTTCCTGGCTGACGTTCAGCGAAATGGCATCCCTGGGGATGACCGCAACCTCATCCGCTATGGACGTTCCCCCGACGATTTCTTCGAAGACGTAGAAAAAGTCGCTTCTGCTTCGGTGGTTTCTCTGGAAAGCCTTCCCGCAGCGATCACAGATAAAATGACCCAGAAGTTCGGTTTCCAGAGTCAGGCGCAGTGAATTTCCTTCCCTTTCGACGGTAGCTCTTATATTGATATCACCTGGGAAGGTGTCGGTATCGTCCAGGTATTCGCCGGCGGAACATCTATACTCAAACGTCTGCGGCCCGGGCGGCAACCCGGCAAGCCGAATTAGCATGAGAACGAAATATAGGAAACGACCGTCTATAAGTCAAGGCTTTTTTCTTTCAACCCCTGTTTGCCGGGCTTGTTCTGTTCACAGATTGATGGAATGGGTTACTTTTCTCGACTTGACTTGGCCTCAGGTTCAGTTTGTTGACTTTCTTCTTCCGTAACAGGTTCCGGAATGCCCATCATATAGCGGTGCATGGCCGCGGCCGCGACTTTCCCCGCACCCATCGCCAGGATGACCGTTGCCGCGCCGATGACGATGTCTCCTCCGGCATAAACCCCCGGTATGGACGTCGCCCCGGTTTTGGAATCGGCGATGATGTTGCCCCATTTGTTAGTTTCCAGACCCGGCGTCGCCTGGGGAAGCAGTGGATTGGCGCCGTTCCCAATGGACACCACCACCGTATCGCATTCGATGTCGAACTCGGAACCTTCAATGGGTACAGGCCGACGTCGCCCGGAGGCGTCGGGTTCGCCCAGCTCCATGCGGATGCACCTCATCCCCCGCACCCAGCCCTGATCGTCACCGTAGATTTCGGTCGGATTGGTGAGCAGTTTCAGGATGACGCCTTCTTCTTCGGCGTGATGGATCTCTTCGATGCGGGCGGGCATCTCTTTGCGACTGCGCCTGTAAACGACGGTCACTTCTTCCGCTCCGAGGCGCAGTGCGGTCCGCGCTGCATCCATGGCCACGTTGCCGCCTCCCAGGACGGCGACCTTTTTGGATACCGCAATCGGAGTATCGTATTCGGGAAAGCGGTAAGCCCGCATCAGATTTGAACGCGTGAGGTATTCGTTTGCGGAATAGACTCCGTTCAGGTTCTCACCCGGGATATTCATGAAGTAGGGCAGTCCGGCACCGGTACCGATGAAGATCGAATCGTAGTTTTTCAGCATCTCGTCAATGGTCATGTAGCGGCCGATAACCGCATCGTAGATGATTTCGACGCCCAGCTTTTTAACGTAATCCACTTCGGCTTCGACGATGGCTTTGGGCAGCCTGAACTCAGGGATGCCGTACATGAGCACTCCACCGGGCTGGTGCAGAGCCTCAAAAATGGTAACCTCATGTCCCAGCTTGGCCAATTCTCCAGCGACGGTAAGCCCGGCAGGTCCCGCACCGACAACGGCGACCTTCTTGCCCGTAGGAGGCTCAATCTCCGGGATGGTGATGAGATTGTTCTCCCTCTCGTAGTCTGCGGCAAAGCGCTCCAGGCGGCCGATGGCAACCGGTTCATATTTAATTCCCAGAACGCAAACCACTTCGCACTGTTCTTCTTGGGGGCAGACGCGGCCGCAGATGGCGGGCAACGCATTGGCTTCCTTGATTTTGCGCGCGGCTCCGACGAAATCCCCGTCTTTGATCAACCGAATAAAAGCGGGAATGTCTATTTCAACCGGGCAACCCTCAATGCACTTGGGCTTCTTGCAGAAGATGCAGCGGGAAGCCTCAATCTGAGCCAGTTCCGGCGTGTAACCGTAAGGAACTTCATTAAAATTATGCCGTCGCTCCTCGGGATCCTGCTCGGGCATCGCCTGACGGGGGATTTTCTCCCTGGCCATCTTATATTTCCCTATTTTCCGTAGCTTATCCTGTTCTTTTTTGCTTGCCGTGTGATTCGCACTGCTGCTGGAACATCTCCCTGGACTGGCGTTCCTGAGGCAGGTAGGCTCTCTGCCTCTTGACCAGCTCGGTGAAATCAACCTGGTGGCCGTCAAATTCAGGTCCGCTCACGCAGACGAAACGAGTTTTGCCTCCCACTGTCACCCGGCAGGCGCCGCACATGCCCGTTCCATCCACCATGATGGGATTCAGGCTGACGACGGTGGGGAGATTGTACTTCTTCGTTAGTTTGCAGGAGGCGGCCATCATGGGTACCGGCCCGATGGCAACCACTAAATTTATCTCTTCGCCTTTATCAATCAGCGATTGGAGGACGTCAGTTACGAACCCATGCACGCCGTAGGTGCCATCATCAGTGGAGACGTATAATTCGTGAGAGGCTGCCTTCAGGCGGTCTTCCATGATGAGCAGATCCTTGCTGCGCGCGCCGATGATGGCGATGACCCGGTTCCCACCTGCCTTCATCGCTTTGGCGATGGGGTGCAGGGGCGCCACGCCGATGCCTCCCCCCATGCAGACGACCGTACCGAACTTTTCAACATGCGTGGGTTTACCCAGCGGGCCTACGACGTCGAGGATGGAATCGCCCTCTTCGAAGGTCCCCAACAGCATGGTTGTCTTGCCGACCTCCTGAAAGATCAGCGTGATGGTGCCCGCTTCGGGATCCGCATCGGCGATGGTCAGGGGGATGCGTTCTCCGGTTTCGTTGGCGCGCACGATGACGAACTGCCCGGCTTTGCGCGCCCGGGCGATGCGCGGCGCCTTGATGACGAATTCCTTGACACCTTGGGCTAAGATTTTCTTGGTGAGGATCTCGTTCATGACCTTGTTAAGCCTGTTTGGCCTTCTTTTTTGCTGTTTCATTAACGACTCGTTCCGTATCCAAAGCGATGACCAGCTCCTCATTTGTCGGGATAACGATAATGGCAACTTTGGAATTCTGGGATTGAACGGCACGCTCTGATTTGCTCGGGCGAGCGTTCAAACCGGAATCGAGTTCGATGCCCAAAAAGCCGAGGCCTTCGAGAGAAGCAGCTCGTACTCTCGGGGAATTCTCACCGATGCCCCCGGTGAAGACGACCGCGTCCAATCCGCCCATAGAAGCCGAATAAGCTCCGATGTACTTCTTCACACGGTAGCAGAAGATATCAAAGGCGATCCTGGCGCGCTGATTGCCCGCATCCATCTCCTCTTCGATTTCCCGCATGTCGCTGGAAACGCCGCTGATGCCGTACATACCCGAGTGCTTGTTTATCAAGGCATTGGCTTCGCCCAGAGAGAGCTCCTCATGTCCCATAATGTGCAAAATGGCGGTGGGATCGAGATCTCCCGTGCGAGTGCCCATCAACAAGCCCTCGGCCGGGGTGAATCCCATCGTCGTGTCAATCGACTTTCCCCCTTTGACTGCGGCCATGGAACAACCGTTGCCCAGATGGCAGGTGATGACTTTCAGGGATTCGACGGGCTTTTCCATCAAAACAGCGGCGCGCTGGCTGACGTACAGGTGCGAAGACCCGTGAAAACCGTAACGCCGGATGCCGTAGCGTTTATAGATGACGTACGGCAGTCCGTATAAAAAAGCGTGTTCCGGCAAGGTGTGATGAAAAGCGGTGTCGAACACTCCCACCATAGGAACGTCGGGAAGGAGGCGTTCGCAGGCTTTGATGCCCTTGATGTTGGGTGGATTATGCAGGGGGGCCAGTTCGATGCACTCCTGCAGGCTTTCCATAACCTCGGCATTAATCACAACGGAACCGCTGAAGCGCTCCCCGCCGTGCACCACACGGTGGCCGACAGCCTCAATTTCCGAGCGGTCTTTGATGACGCCGTGATTTTCGGAGAGCAGAATCGCCAAAATGTATTCCACACCGGCTTGATGATCAATGATTTCGCCGGTGACTTTGACCTTATCACCGTCGTGACGCTGGTGATTCAAAATGGCGCCCTTCATGCCGATCCGCTCAACCGATCCCTTGGCCAGCACGATACGGGTGGCAGTCTCGATGAACTGGTATTTAATTGATGATGAACCGCAATTTAAGATCAGGATTTTCATTCCGCCACCCCCTTGCGAATGATCCGGCCACTTTCGTCGTAGTGAAAGAATCCCCGTCGGGTCTTTTTACCCAGGTGGCCGGCTCGTACCATTTTCCGCAGCAGTGGGCAGGGTCGGTACTTCTGATCTCCCAGCTCGCGAAACAGCGATTCCATCCACAGCATCACCTCGTCCAGTCCCATCTGATCCGCCAGGGCCAGCGGACCCATTTCCATGTTATATCCCAGCTTGATGGCGGTATCAATGCCCTCGGCGGTCGCCGTTCCTTCCATGAGCACGTACATCGCTTCATTGAGCATGGGGAGGATGATGCGAGTCGTTACGAAACCGGGATATTCGTACACCTCAACCGGCGTTTTTTTGAGCTGCAGGGCAAAGTGGTGAATGCGATCGTAAGTTCTGTCCGTCGTCTTCAGACCTCGCACCACCTCCACGACGGCGGTTTTAGGCACGGGATTCAAGAAATGCATACCGATGACATTGCTCTGACGCTGCGTCGCTGCGGCGATTTCGGTGATCGAAAGCGTTGAGGTGTTGGTAATCAGAATGGTATCCGGCTGGCAGATCTGGTCCAATTTGGCGAAAATTTCCTTTTTCAAAGCCAGATTGTCCGGCAGCGCTTCAATCACAACAGGCTCTTCTGCGACCTCGGACAGGTCAATGCTCCCCGCAATGCGCGAAAGGATGGCTTTCTTATCCGATTCGGTCTTGCCCCAGCGGCTGATTTCATAGTCGAGCGTTTCTTCGATACCGGCGAGGGAATCTTTCAGGGATTCTTCGTCCTTCTCAACGATGAGGACGTTGATGCCGGCCTGAGAAGCCGTCTCGGCAATCCCCTGACCCATGGTGCCGGCACCGACGATGGCGATGCGGAGGACGTCCTTAGCCTCTTCATCATCAGCTCCAGTGGTTTCAGGTGCTCTTGAATCCAAAATAGATTTTAGGTTTTCGTCTTCAGTCATCTCGAATTCTCCCATTTTTGAATAGGAGAGGCGCGCCTCAGGAATTAAGTCTTAGAACTCCATCTCTCCGAAAAAGAAAGCCGTCTCAATAAGACCGTTTTCGACAGAGTCCGATCCGTGGGCGGCGTTTCGTTCGATTGAGGTACCGAAGAGCGCACGAATGGTTCCCGGGTCGGCTTTGGCGGGATCGGTGGTGCCCAGTACTTCTCGTAACTTGGCCACGGCGTTCACGCGCTCCAGAGCAGCAGGCACGATTTTCCCCGATGTCATGAATTCGATCAGGGAATCGAAGAAGGGCTTGCCTTCGTGAACCGCGTAAAACCTGGCGGCTTGATCCCTGGTCAGCCGGGTCATACGCATCGCTTTGATGGCAAATCCAGCATCCACTACAATTTTGAGTATTTCTCCGATGCGGTTCGATCCCACAGCGTCTGGCTTTATAATGAGAAGAGTGCGCTCCATGAGGATATCCATCTCCTATTCGCATTGAGGCTTGACTCCGTTGGGAATCAAGCCTCGTGATTAAACTGTTTGAATGATATGATAAAAGAGGTTTTGATTCTCGATTTTATTCTGCTTTCGCCATCAGTTTCTTGGCTTGCTCATAACCCAGGTGCAGGGCCTTCAGATTTAATTCTTCAGTTCCCTTGGGGGCCTTTTCCAGCAAAGCTTTTTCAATGGCTTCCTTGGTGACCGCCCCGGTGAGCTCTATCATAACGCCCAACGAGAGTACCGCTGACATGATTACCTTGCCTATCTGGGTTTTTGTCAATTCGATGACCGGAACCTGGTAGGTGGTGTACTCATTTTTCCATTTAGTCACCAAGTTGGGATCAATGACCACAATGACGTCATCTCTCATGTCATAAAAAAAGGCATCATAGGAACCCTGTGCCAGAGATAGAAAAAAATTAATGGCGGTGGTTTTGGGGTAGACAATGGGCTCATCGTCAATGATGACGTCAATCTTGGTGGGACCACCCCGCACCTGAGCCGTGTAGGTCGGACTCTGAACGGAATACCGTCCCTCATACTTTTGCGCAGCCAGGCCCAGAACATCCCCGGCCAGGATAACTCCCTGCCCGCCCACGGCAGAGAATCGAGCTTCATAACGACCACTCATCAATGCACCTCCACGTTTGCGGCCATTTTAGCCTGCACCCGTTCGATTAATTTGGCGTATTCGTCCGTATATTCAGGACGTTCGGCGTTGTAATGCATCTCTCCGGTGATAATCTTGCCTTCCAGCTCTTCCGGAGACATTTTCTCCGCCTTCGCTTTTGAGACCGTACGCTCAGCGATCCAGTTGATCATGGTGATGGCGTCGGACATTTTATTGCGGCGTCCAAACTGGGTATGACAGTTTGAAAGCGTCTCTATCACTGAGAAACCGTGGTGATTTAGACCGTCGCGAATGTATTTCTGCAGCATACGGCCGTTATCAACCGATCCTCTGGCCACATAGCTGGCCCCGCTGCCGATGGCTAAGTTGACCAGATCGAAGGCCGGGTCAATGTTACCGTAAGGAGTTGTGGCCGCTCTTGCACCGTACGGCGTCGTGGGGCTGAACTGGCCTCCTGTCATCCCGTAGATGTTGTTATTGACGATGATTAACGTGATGTCAATGTTGCGCCGGCAGGAATGGATGAAGTGGTTGCCCCCGATGGCGGCGGCATCACCATCGCCGGATATGACAATAACATGTTTATCCGGTCTTGCCAGCTTTACACCGGTGGCGAAGGTTAACGCCCTGCCGTGGGTGGTGTGCAGGGTGTTCATATCTATGTAACCAGGTGCCCTGGAGGTGCAACCTATACCCGAAATGACGGCGGTATCGTTCTTATCCCAACCCAGATCATCAATGGCACCGATCATTGATTTTACTATGATGCCGATACCGCACCCTGGACACCACATGTGGGGCAGTTTATCGGCTCGCAAGTAGTACAAGTAATCAACTGGAGGCTTAGGCATTTTGGGCGATCTCCTTGATCTTTTCCAAGATTTCGTAAGGCGGAATCGGTACTCCTCCCACCCTATTCACACCAACGATGGGCATTTCTCTGTGAGCGGCCCTTTCCACCTCGAGAATAATTTGTCCCAGATTCATCTCGGGAACCACGAACGCCTTAACGCGCTGGGCCAATTCGTGGACCCTCTTCTCCGGGAACGGCCAGATGGTGATGGCACGGAATAATCCCACTTTGATCCCCGACTTGCGGGCCCTGTCCACCGCCATCTTTGCTCCTCGGGCGGTTGACCCAAAAGCGAAGACGCAGACCTCGGCGTCCTCCAACAGGTACTCTTCATATTCCGCCAGAGCTTCGGCATCTTTCATGACTTTACGGATCATGCGCATTTCTTCGCTGTGGCAGATTTCGGGATTGGTGGTGGGGAAACCGTTGGCGCCGTGATTGAGGCCGGTGGCGTGGAACCTGTAGCCTTCAAAGTAATTCGCCATGGGGGGGACGTCGCCGAAGCGCGCATCATAGGGATTGTATTCTTCCGGCGGCACAGAAGGTTTCACCCGATCGAACAGCTCGTATTCGGACTCATCCGGAACGTGCATCCCCTCGCTCATATGGCCGAGAACTTCGTCAATAAGGAGGATAGTGGGGACGCGGTACTTTTCCGCCATGTTGAAGCACTTGATGGTGTATAGGTAGATCTCACGGTGGAATGAGGGAGCGTACGCGATGGTGGCGTGGTCACCGTGGGTTCCCCAGCGAGTCTGCATGATATCGGCCTGCGCAGGTGCTGTAGGTAGTCCCGTGGATGGCCCGCCGCGCATGACGTTGATGATAACGCAAGGCGCCTCGATCATGCAGGCATAGCCGATGTGCTCCATTTTCAGTGAGAAACCCGGGCCTGACGTGGCAGTCAGCGATTTTTCACCGGCCAGTGAAGCCCCGATCACCGCTCCCATAGCAGCGATTTCATCCTCCATCTGGATGAATTTGCCGCCTACCTCAGGAAGGCGTTCCGCCATGACGGCCGCAATTTCGGAAGAAGGAGTAATGGGGTAACCGGCGAAGAAGCGGCAACCGGCCGCGATGGCGGCCTGCGCTACGACTTCGTTGCCCTGCCAAAATACGATATCGGATTTATCTCTGCCATGGGAAGGCATCTTATACCTCTATTGTATTTTTTGTTCTGCTCGTTTACTTGTCAGATCTCGTTAAAAATGGATATCGTCCCAAAGATCCGGTCAGAAACCTATTGCTCGGCCGCCGTTTTCTTGGCACCCCCGACCGTGATGCTCTTCTCCTCGTCCTTGCGAACCACCCGGATCGCAAAATCCGGGCACTGGACTTCGCAGAGGCGGCAGAAATTGCACAGATCGGGGTCAATCATTTCAACCACGGCGCCCTCCCATTTGTCGGGAGCGTCCTTCAGTTCCAAGCCTTTCGGCTTGCAGACCTGGACGCAGATGTCACAGCCCTTACACAGATCGCGATCTATGATGATGACGATGTCCTTTTCCTTCGCTTCGTAGCGGACGATGTCGCTCATGGTCGGCCTTTCTATGCCAAAACTTGTTTCATTCTCATTCCGATTTCCGCGGGGGATTTGCACACCGCGATGCCGGCGGTCTCCAGCGCCGCCATTTTTTCCGCTGCCGTGCCCTTTCCGCCTGAGATGATGGCGCCGGCGTGTCCCATGCGCCTGCCCGGCGGTGCCGTCTGTCCGGCGATGAAGGCCACCACCGGTTTGGTGAAGTGTTCCTTTACGTAGGCAGCGGCAGTTTCCTCGGCAGATCCGCCGATTTCACCGATCAGCACCACTCCATCCGTATCGGCATCCTCGTTGAACAATTTCAAGAGATCGGTGAAGGTCGAACCGATGATCGGATCGCCGCCGATGCCGATACAGGTGGATTGCCCCAATCCCTGTGCTGTCAACTGCCCAACGGCTTCATATGTCAGCGTGCCTGATCGGGATATAACGCCGATACGGCCTTCTTTGTGGATGAAGCCGGGCATGATCCCCACTTTGCACTGACCCGGGGTGATGACGCCGGGACAGTTGGGGCCGACCAGGCGAGTGCCGGTCTTCTCCAGAAAGTGGTACGCCATCATCATGTCCGCAGTGGGAATGCCTTCGGTGATGCAGACGACCAGATCCAATCCTGCATCAGCCGCTTCCATGATGGCGTCGGCGGCGAAAGCCGGGGGAACGAAGATGACGGAAACGTTGGCGCCTTCGGCTTCAACCGCTTCAGAAACGGTGTTGAAAACGGGCCGGTCTAAGTGCTTCTGCCCGCCCTTGCCCGGCGTAACCCCTCCGACCACGTTGGTGCCGTATTCGATCATCTGCTGGGCGTGGAAGGTGCCTTCCCCGCCGGTGAATCCCTGAATGATAACTCGGGAGGAATTGTTGACTAAGATGCTCATGGTGGTAGATAGACAGGTTTATATTAAATCGGTTTCTTGCCTATTGACTGACCGCTGCCGTCACTTTCCCGGCCGCATCCTGGAAATCCTGCGCTACCTGGAAATTGAGACCGGAGGAGCTCAGAATCTCACCGGCTTTTTCGGCGTTGGTGCCCGCTAACCGAATGATAACCGGAACGTTGACGCCACCCAGGGCATTCACTGCTTCCACGACGCCTTCGGCCACGCGGTCGCAGCGCACGATGCCGCCGAAGATGTTGATTAAAATCGCCTTGACGTTGGGATCGGTGAGAATGATACGGAAGCCATTTTTGACGGTCTCAGCCGAAGCCGAGCCGCCCACGTCCAGGAAATTGGCGGGTTCGCCTCCGGCCAGCTTGATCAGATCCATGGTGGCCATAGCCAGACCGGCGCCGTTGACCATGCAGCCCACGTTGCCGTCCAGCTTGATGTAATTCAGACTATATCTGGAGGCTTCAATTTCGGCGGGTTCTTCTTCATTTAGATCTCGATACTCCACGATATCCTGATGGCGGTAGAGGGCGTTATCGTCAAGATTAATCTTGGCGTCCAGGGCCATCACTTCGCCGTCTTCGGTGACGACCAGCGGGTTGATCTCGGCCAGTGATGCGTCAATTTCGCGGTAGGCCCGGTAAAGAGCCATGAAGAACTTCACCGCCGATTTCTGCTGCTTTCCCTCGAGGCCCAGGGCATAGGCCAGTTTGGCAGCCTGGAAGGGGCGCAATCCCAGGCCCGGGTAAATATGGACCTTGACGATCTTTTCCGGAGTTTCGGCGGCCACCTTTTCGATCTCCATTCCGCCTTCGGTGGAAACCATGAAGACATCCCTGGCGCATTCGCGATCTAAGACAATACCGGCGTATAGTTCCCGGGCGATTTTGCAACCTTTTTCGATCAGAATTCTGCGTACCACCTTGCCCTGCGGGCCGGTCTGGTGGGTTATTAGCAGATTGCCCAGTATGTTGCCGGCATACTCTCGCACTTCATCCTGGCTGCGGGCGATCTTGACGCCGCCTTCCATGATTAGATGGGAGTTGTCATCGGGATCGTAAAGCGATCCCTTGCCGCGTCCTCCGGCGTGGATTTGAGACTTGACTGCGCACACGCCGCCGCCCAATCGCTGGTAAACCTGCACCGCCTCATCGACGGAAAAAGCGACTCCTCCTTCGGGCACGGCGACCTGGTATTTTCTTAAAATTTCCTTGGCCTGGTGTTCGTGAATTTTCATGGCGTTCGCTTGGTGTATATTTCAGGAAAATCGTAATTAATTTGAATTTCAATCTTTAAAAATCCAGGCGCCCGTTTCTTCGTGCACCGCGACCAGGCCGTTTTATACGGCCGAAGGAGTTTCCTCCTGCTACTTGGTAGCCACACGGGCAAAACAGTTCGCCGCATCCTTTTCAGCATCTTGCTCAGATGACGTACTCAACTCCCTGTGCGTTGAACAACGCGAGCAGTTCTTTGAAGTCTTGCTGAGCTTCCATACTCTCGCTTTCTCAAGAGTTCGACGGCTTCAACTCGCTCTGAGGCGCTTCGCGATAACCAATACGATAAATTCTCTTTGATTTCGGAGAAATCTCGCAAGTCCACTTTTTTGGCAACTCTTTGAATCATAGAATTTTCATTAATCCCGATAAATCCAGGTGCCCGTTTCTTCATGCACCGCGTCCAGGACGTTTTCCACCGAAGAGATCAGGACGCGCTCGCCGTCCGATTCCAGAAATTGTATCGCAGCTTCAATCTTAGGGCCCATGCTGCCGGGTGGGAAGTGGCCCTCCGTTAGGTATTTTTTTGCTTCTGCCACGGTTAAGCGATCGAGGTCTTCCTGCTCCGGCGTGCCGTAATTCAAAGCAACTTTTTCCACAGCGGTCAGCAGGAAGAGATCTTGAGCCCCAACATCTCGGGCCAGCACTGCTGCGGCTCGATCCTTGTCAATGACAGCATCCACGCCTTCGTAGAAGCCGTTTTGCATGACGTAAATGGGGATGCCACCACCTCCTGAGCAGATGACGATGTAACCCGCATCCAGCAGCAACTTGATAGCATCTTTGTTGACGATGGCCAGCGGTTTCGGCGATCCCACGACGCGCCGAAAGCCACGCTTTTTGTCCTCCCGGATGATCCAGCCGTGCTCGCGCTCCAAGCGTTTGGCATCCTCGGCGGAATAGCTCCTTCCGATGAATTTGGACGGTTTTGAAAGCTCGGGATCATCGCGATCAACGATCACCTGGGTGATCAGCGTGGCGACCGGATTCTTGAGGCCGCGCCAGAGTAACCCGTTCTGCAGGGATTGCTCGATCATGTAACCGATACCGCCCTGGGTGTCCGCCACCAGCACCCCCAGAGGCCTGGGGACGCTGACGTCCAGGGAATGCTCCATGCGCAGCAAAGCTTCACCGACCTGGGGGCCGTTGCCGTGGGTAATCAGCAGGCGGTAACCCTTATGGATCAGCTCGATGATGCCCACTAATGATTTGCGCGTCTGGGCGAACTGGTGAGCGATACTGTTATCCCCGGAAGGATCCGAAATGGCGTTTCCGCCTAAGGCCACGACTGCAGTACGGCTCATCGCTTATTCCATTAAAAAACGATCCAGAACGTCCTGGAGATTGGGACGGCCGATCTCCTGCAGTTCGTACGTCACCCGGACGGAGGGTTTGTCAATGTGAATCACCCGACGCAGGTCAATCGGGGTTCCGATGATGACGATGTCACAATCGGCTGCGGCGATGGTCGCTTCGAGGTCGCGCATCTGTTTATCGCCATATCCCATAGCGGGCAGCAACGGACCGATATCGGGATATTTTTCGAACGTTTCCTTGATGCTGCCCACGGTATACGGTCGGGGATCAACCACTTCAGCGGCCCCGAATTTTTCCGCGGCGACGATGCCGGCTCCATAAGCCATTTCACCGTGGGTCAGGGTAGGGCCGTCTTCGATCACCAGCGCTCGCTTGCCCTGGATGAGGGCTGGATCTTCCACCGTAATCGGGCTGGCCGCTTCGACGATAACCGCCTTGGGGTTGCGCTCGCGAATGCTGCTGCGCAGGTCGGATACGTCGTCCGGGTCCGCCGAATCAATTTTATTGATCACAACCACGTCGGCCAGCAATAAATTGGCCTCTCCGGGATGATAAAGGACTTCATGGCCGGGCCGCAGAGGATCCGCCACAGTGATCATTAGATCAGGCTTGTAAAAAGGAAGGTCGTTATTGCCGCCATCCCACAGAATGATCTCCGCTTCTTCTTCGGCCCTCCGCAGAATCTGCTCGTAATCCACTCCTGCAAAAACCACGTTCCCTTGACGGATATGGGGTTCGTACTCCTCCATCTCCTCGATGGTGCATTGGTAGCGTTTCAGATCGTCCAGGGTGGCGAATCGTTGCACACGTTGCGCCACCAGGTCGCCATAGGGCATAGGATGGCGAATAGCGGCGACCTTTTTGCCTGCGGCTTTTAAAATGTCGGATACCCGGCGAGTGGTCTGGCTCTTACCGCTCCCGGTCCTCACCGCGCAGACGGCGATGACCGGTCGCTTTGATTTGACCATGGTGGGTTCTCCGCCCAGCAGCACGAAGTTCGCTCCGTGAACGATAACCTCAGAAGCGCGGTGCATGACGTACTCATGAGGGACGTCCGAATATGAGAAGACCACGTCATCCACTTTCAGATCGTGGATAAGTCGGGGTAAATCATCTTCAGCGTAGATTGGAATGCCATCCGGATAGAGCGATCCTGCAAGATCGCGAGGGTATTTTCGACCTTCGATGTCCGGGATCTGGGTGGCGGTGAAAGCCACAACTTCGAAATTCTCATTGTCCCGGTAAATCATATTGAAATTGTGGAAATCGCGCCCGGCGGCTCCCATTATAACCACACGTCTTCTCGCCATTGTATTTCCTATAAGTAATTATTGTTTTTCAACTTCGATTTTTGTTTTCCATCGCACTCCAGAACTCCGCTCACAAACAGTACAATATGGGTATCGTTGCGTCACAAGGAGGGACTGAAAATAACCTGTAAAAAAAAGAGCCACCCGGGGCCTCTTGGCGGCTCCTCGCCACTTCAGTAAAATTAACTAGTTACTGTTAGAAATACGAAGGGGATATTTTCACCAGTAAATTTATATAAAATATAACCTCATGTCAATAGCTTTTTCTCTATTTTTTGCTTGTTTACTCATAGCTTCCCGGCAATCACCAGGGTTTTCTTGATCACCTGTTTTCTACTTCCCCCTCCGTCCCTGAATTCGGTGAATAAAACGTAGAGCCCCGGGGACAGACGCCTGTTCTTCATGTCCCGGCCATCCCAGAATAGCTCCGCCATTCCGGTCGGTACGTCATCATCGAGGAGAGATCGTAGTTTTCGTCCCCTCAAGTCGAATACGACGACTGCGGCTGAGACCGCATCCGGCGGCAGTATGACGCTGATCTGCAGAAATCCATGCTGGTCCGGATCGAAGGGATTGGGATTGAACGTCAAGTCACCGGATGGAAACCCCGATCCCGGATATTGGTAAGTGCTATTGGTCCGCCCCGGCGTTGATCCGGTGGAGTCAATGGAGGGTTGCCAATTCGCCGGATCATCGGAGGCTTGATCTGCGGAAATGCGTTCCAGGGAGATGCCTGCCGGTATGTCCCAATCAGAGTACGGCACCGCATCCTGAGATCCGCCCGCGGCGTCAAAAAGCGAAGGCGTATCCCCATCGTTATTTAGGATAGGCCAATCGCTACCGAGAATGACAACGGCAATGTTCTCGGGTAGGGGAAGTTCAAGAATGCAAGAATCCGCCGCCGCAATAACAAACTCTCCCGCCAATAGATTCATGCTGGAATCAATCAGTACGGGTCTATCGCTGGTATCTTCATCGCAAAGCGTAAAACCCCAGAGATTGACGCAGGCTTCACCGGGATTGTAGAATTCCACCCACTCGCATTGTCCTTCAAGGGGACGCGGATAAATTTCATTGATGATCAGCGTTTTTTCGGGGTATCCGCCCGGCAGAATGCAGTTCAAGGTGTCGTTTTCCGGGTTCTCATCGGCGAGAGTATGCCAGGAAAAGATACCGTGTGGGCCCGCTGGAAGACCTTCCAACGAAAGAGTTAATTCTGATGAATCATTGGGAGGAATAGCCGGCACGCTTTCCGATCCGAGGATGAAGTCAGGAGTGGATGCGTCGCCGCTGCCCGAAGCGAATATAATCTCACAGGCCGACGTGGATAGCATCCCCTGGTTCATGAGGCTGCAACTGAGATCGAGGGGGGAAGCATAAGGCAGAGGTGACGGGGAAACGGAAAGATTGACGAGCGCCAGATCGAGGTTTGGCGGCTGGACGCTGTTGGCGCTTCCCGGAGTTCCCAGGTAGGTGATGCTGTTGGCCCAATTCTGTGGATCATCCCCCAGGTTCAAGCGGATTTTTTCCTCCGAATAACCATCCTCGTTTCCGGAAGTGTAGGCGAATGAAGCGATGGTTTCCCCCTGCGGATCTTTTAGAATGACGGTGTCCGGGGGATCGTTACGCAGACCGAAAGCTCCGAAGGCGTTGTCATCAATCGTTAGAATCAGCGTTTCGGGAGGAATGAGGGAATCGTAGATGGAAGAGTTCTCCCAGTATCCGGGATCCAAGATGAGGGCAAAACCGCCGGGCAGCAGGCTATAACCACCGTTAGTATCTATCAAGAAATCCTGCTCCTGCTGGTCACCTACAGAATAACCGCTCAGGTTGATTTCTTCGCTCGGAGATGCGTTGTGGAGTTCGATGAACTCCTCGTAATACTCCGAGACCGGAGCGTTGAACATGATCTCGGAAAGCACCACCTGGGAATTAACGCTAAGCGTTCTCGAAAGCAGGAGAATAAGCGTTGCAGCGCAGGTCCAAATTTTAGTTTTCAACGGTTTTGCTGAATAATTCGGAAATTTGCCGTTTTAGATTATCCAATCCGAGAAGCCACTCGATTTCGATTTCGAGGACGAGTATGGGCAGGGCTTCGAAGAGGCCGCCCAATTTTACGGCGTCCTTCTCGGTTGTGATCAGGTAGTCCGCATTGTTTTTTGTAAAGGCATCCGCCAGGCGTCCCGCGTCTCTGGGTTTGTAAGCGTGATGATCGGGAAAGCGGACCAAAAAAGGGATTTCCGGGTCGAGCTTCTGAAGAGTTTCCAGAAAACTCTCCGGGTTGGCGATACCACAAAAGGGGATCAATCGCTTGCCGCGCAGCGAGTCCAGCCGAAATGGTTGACCGTCCCGGAGGTTTGTGCATTGACTGGGAATAACTCGGCAGGCCGCAATCTTTGCTTCGCCGAATGTTTCCACGCAGTCACTTAAAAAATCATGAGATTTAGTGTCGTCTGGCTGATAGCGATTCAGAACGATGAAGTGAGCCCGCTTCAGAGCGCTGGACGGCTCACGGAGACGACCTGCGGGCAGCAACCGTTCCATCAGGTATTCACCTCTATGGTTCAGCAGAACAATATCAAGATCCCGATGTAGACGGCGATGCTGAAAGCCATCGTCCAGGAGGATAACCGAAGGGGAAAACTGCTCGATTAAAGCGCGGCCGCCCCGCACACGATCGGCGTCGACTGCGACGGGAATGCTTTTCAATCTACGCGCGTATATTTGAGCCTCGTCCCCCGATTCCTCCCAGGTGCAAAGCGATCCTTCTCCAGAACTGACGATTCGAAATCCAGAACCGCGCCGCCGATATCCTCGCAAGAGGATCGCGGGTTTCTTCTTGGAGGGCAGGTTGTCAATCAACTTCGCCAGGCTTAACGTAACCGGAGTCTTTCCGCTACCGCCAACCGTTAGATTGCCGACGGAGATGACTTTTACGGGGAGTTGGGTCACTTTAGCCAGATGGTGGTCATAGGAGAAGTTGCGCAGAACCACGCCCATTTCATAGATTTTTGCGAACGGGCTCAGGAAAGGTCCCACCTTTTGCCAGAGAGATTCAGACATCAGCGTCCGTTCCGCCAAAATGAGCTTCGGCTGATTTCACCAGATCCACCATGGTCGTTTCCAGCTTCTGACGCCAGCTTTCCATTTCTTCCTGGGAGAGCGTCCTGGGTATTTGTATGGGGTCGCCGTAGCAAACGACGCAGCGGGCGAAGGGTTTGGGCACCACGAAGCGATCCCAGCTTTTAAAACGCCAGCAGGGACGGGAGGCGAAGGTTACCGGTACCAGGTAGCACTCGGATTGCTGGGCGAGATAGAGCGTCCCGGGTTTAAAATGAAGGCGCGGCCCCTTCGGACCGTCGGGGATCATGGCGGCCATTCCCCCCGATTTTAAATGTCTGAGCATTTCGTGAAAGGCTTCCTTACCCCCCCGTGTCGAGGAACCTCGCACGGCACCATAACCCAATTTCCTCACGATCCTGGCGATCATCTCTCCATCAGCGTGCTGGCTGATCATGGGCACGATATTCTGACGGCGGTGAATGAAAATGGGAACGAACATGCGCCCGTGCCAGAGACAATAGAGAACTGGTTTCTTCTCTTTCAGCAGTTCTTCCTGGGGCTCAGAGTTGATCTTCTTGATTCGAACCGTATGTCCGATTACCAGGAAAACCAGCGGCCCAACCCATTCGAACAGACGGTACAGCAGACGTTTCGATTTACTCGGCACGGGCAACCCGATTTGAGATCATCTCGTTAAGAATGGCAGCGACATTCCGGGATGCTTCCGGCCGGCCCAGCTTTTGTCGCACTTTAGTCAGATCCGAAATCATCCGCTGGCGACGGTTGTCATCCGTGAGGATATTCCCCAGCTCGGCGGCGATGCGACCCGGCGTGGCATCTTGCTGGATAAACTCAGGCACGACCTTATTACCCGCCACAACGTTAACCAGAGCGATATTCGGTATTTTGACGAGGTGACGGCCGACCCAGTAAGTCAGTGGTGCCACTTTGTAGGCCATGACCATGGGGGTTCCCAGGATCGCCGTTTCCAGGGTTGCCGTACCTGAAGCGACCAGAGCAACGTCGCTGTGAGCCAACAGGTCGTAGGTCTCGCCGGAGAGGAGAAACGGCCGGGTACAATTGATGCCGCTTTTTGACAGCAGGTTCTCGTAGTAGCTTTTTTTCAGCGATGGTGAGCATCCCACTGCGACCTTGATATCGGGGAAGTTCCGACTGATTTCTCGATAGGTATTGAGGAATAGTGGAAACAAACGGTTAACTTCCTGCATCCGGCTCCCCGGCAGAAGAGCGAGGAGAAGATCGTCAGCACCCACTCCCAGGCGCCGGCGGAAATCATCTTTGCTGGAGGTCGGCTGGGTAACCTCGAGAAGCGGGTGTCCGACGAAATCGGTTTTTAGACCGGCTTTCTGGTAGATGGGAACCTCGAAGTCGAAAATGACTGCCATGCGATCCACCAGGCGGGCGATTTTGGGAACGCGTGAAGCACGCCAGGCCCAAACCTGAGGACTGATGTAATAAAGGATGGGAATGTCGCGAAGCAGAGGTTCGCGGCGAAGTTGATCCGCGAACCGAAGATTGAATCCGGGATAATCAATCAAAACCACTGCTCTCGGTTTGCGCCGGTGACATTCCCGCAGAAGCGTCTTCATCATTCTGCGGATAAGGGGGAGATGGGTGACAACTTCACTTAAGCCCAGAAAAGCGACGTCTTCCACATGAAAGAGGGGGTCAAATCCTTCGGCTTTCATGCGATTACCGCCCACCCCGAAGCAGTGAAAACCGGGCTGTATCTTCAGAAATTCTCTTAGCAGCCCGGAGGCGTGCAAATCGCCGGATACTTCACCGGCGATCATCAGTATTTGATCCGCGTTTTCGGTATTTCGGTCGGTCACAGCAGGCCAATCAATCCAAAAACAACGACGGCGATGATTAGATTGGTGCGCGTATGTTTCTCATTACGCCAGGAATCTTTCCAGTCGGGATTTCGGGGTATCATCCAACTCCATGGAGAGAACCGTGGCATCCACCCTGGAACCTTCTGGCGATAAAATTCATATTCAAAACCGAATAGATTCGACAAAGTCTCCTCTTCCAAAGATACGATTAATTTGTATTGTAATGCGCTGAAGGCCAGGGCGACGATGATCCAGAGCGGATTTCCGCCGGCTAAAAATACGACTCCCACATATATCAGCGTATTGGCAATGTAGAGGGGATTTCGGGTATAAGCGAATGGCCCTGAAGTGACCAGAAGGGGAGCGCCGACGTGACGCGTCCTGGTGGCTCCACCGGCATGAGCCACCGCCCAGAGGCGGATCATTTCGCCGATAAACATGAAAATCAACCCCCAGATAAACGGCCCCAAGGCCGGCTTTGCAGTTATGAGCAGAAGCACTAAAAGTGGGATGGGTGTGTAGCTGCGCAGCTTGAAGAAGAACTGGCGGATATCCATCAAATCACCTGAGCTTCAATCTTAAACTTGCGAGTTCTCAATTTGCGACAATATTTCCTGGGCCAATTCCAGCGCCCTGACGCCGTCCTCTCCGGAAACCGGCACGGGCTTATCCTCGATTACGGCTTGGAGGAAACCTTCCAGCTCCAGTTTCAAGGCATTGGCTTGCGGGGCTTTGGGTTGTTGGTACAGAATTTTGCGCGGCTGACTGGCCTTTTCAATCTGCCCCAGTTCGATAGCAGGGACGCCGGTCTCACCCGGGCTGTCTAATCGATAAACTTCCGCTTTCCCTTCCAGAAAATCCAGGCTGATATAGGCATCCTCCTGGAAGAGACGCATTCTGCGCATTTTGTGGCGGGAAATGCGGCTCGCCGTGACGTTGGCCACGCAGCCATCCTCGAAGGCGATTCGGGCGTTAGCGATGTCGGGCGTGTCGGAAATGACCGCTACTCCTGACGCATCCACCCGCTTGATCGGCGCTTTGATCCAGTGCAGGATCAGGTCTAAATCGTGAATCATCAGATCGTGAACCACGGCCACGTCAGCCCCGCGCAGGGTGAACGCCGCCAGGCGGTGAACCTCGATAAATTTTGGGGCGATCCTCGTTCCCTCGATGGCGCGTACCGCCCTGTTAAAGCGTTCGATGTGACCAACGCCCAGCTTTAGGGAGGCCTGGGCACACCTCATCAGGATTTTTCTTGCTCTATCCGCTGTATCCGCCAGCGGCTTTTCGATGAAGAGGTTGACGTTTGACTCGGCAGCCGCCAGTGCTAGTTCGTAGTGTGCCTTCGTGGAAGCAGCGATTATGGCGACGTCTATTTCCCTGAGGAGATCACCCGGCTTTGAGAAGGCGCGCACCCCGAGTTCCTGACCGAGTTTTGATGCTTTTTCGACTTCGACATCGTAAAGGCCGACCAGATCAGCCAGAGCGATCTCGCTTAATAGCCGAGCGTGAATGCTTCCCAGATGCCCTACCCCGAAGACGCCAACTCTGCAGCTTCTTTCCATGATTTGATCACTCCTGCAGTCGCTGCAATATAAGCAATTACTGCCTTCAATTCAAGAAAAAAGTCCCCGGTGCATCAAAAAGGCACGAGGGATTAAGTGGGAAATCCATCATAGACCATAGAACAGCTACCCCTTTACAACTCCCAGGGGGGTAAGCTTTAATTCTACCTCAACCAGATCCGATTGTTGCTCCATGACTTCATCAATGTTTTTATAAGCCTGGCGCGCTTCTTCGGTTAATTCCCGGAGATTCCCCGTGGAGACCTCTACTCCCAGCTTCTTCATGTCCTCCAGAACCTGGTGCGTTGCAATTTTGCGACGAGCTTCCCGTCTGCCCATTCTTCGGCCCGCCCCATGTGAACAGGATAAAAACGATTCCGCATTGCCCTTGCCGAGCACGATATATGAGGGGCTTCCCATGGAGCCGGGTATGATCCCGCGCTGACCCCCGCCCGCCCGGGTTGCACCCTTGCGGTGAACCAAAACCTGTCGGCCGAAGTGTTCTTCGCTGGCGGCGTAGTTGTGGTGTATGTCGAGTTCATCGAGAGGCGATACTTGGAGAATATCCAGAATGACTTCCATCATGCGGGTACGGTTTTCCCGTGCGAAATCCAGGCACCAGTTCATCGCCTCGAGATAATCTTGCCCGGCTTGATCGTCAATGGGCAGGAAAGAGAGCTCCGTGGTCGGAAGGTCTGTCCGCTTTCTCTTACATATCTCCTTGGCTTTTTTATGGAAGTGTTCCGCGGTCTGCTTGCCGATGTTGCGACTGCCGGAGTGGATCATAACCCAGAGGCGGTTGTCCTTATCTTTCTGCAGTTCGATGAAGTGATTGCCTCCACCGAGGGTCCCTAACTGCCTCCGCACCCTTCTTTCCTCCTGCTGAAAAAGTGGCAGGTGTAAAGGCATGCGGTTTAATATCTCACCCTGCTGGGCTTGCGGGTGCCAATCGAATCCCTGCGGTATAGCCGCCCTGATTTTGGCGAGCAACGATTTTAGCCGTTCCGGAGGAAAGTCATCGGCAGAATAAGGGGTTAAAGCGGCGTGCATTCCGCAGCCGATGTCTAGACCCACGGCATAGGGGATGACGTTCTTCTCGGTCGCCATCACGCCGCCGATGGGCATGCCGTAGCCCACGTGAGCATCGGGCATCAACGCAACCTGGCGAAAGGCGAAAGGGAGTTTGGTGAGGTTAACCGCCTGCTGGAGAGCTTGCGATTCAAGCTGTTTTAGATCTTTCAGCCAGATTTTGAGAGGTATGCGCTGCTCGCGCTTGTCGAAAAGAACGATCATAGGATCACAGTTTTAAATGGAAAGTTAAAGTCCCCAGACCATCGGCAACGGCTCATCTGGAAATATAATGAACCTTCCAGGAGAATTCAAGGTAAAAAGCTGCTCTGCGAGGAATGCTCTGGGACGCGTTCGAGTAGGGTGGCGGGGGAAGAAACCTGGAATGGTTGTTTTACTCTCTGCAGCGGAAGCGGCCGTGGTAGTAATAGGCCAGGAAGCCAAAAAAAATCGCCAGTACGAGGAAGGAGAGACCCGAGATCAAAAAATTATGACCCCATATGAGAAAATTGATCAGTAGAAAAAGGGATTGCAGCAGAGAAACGGTGCACAGACAAAATGCGACGTTGCGCATGTTACGGAAGAATTTTAGAGAACGCAGGCGATCTCGCATGATGAATCATCAACTGATTGTAATGGGTGAAAGTATTTTCGCAAAGTTGATCGCAATATGAAGACAAGCCTCCCGAACTTGTAATTCATAATGGTTGTTTTTGATACGCTTCGCTCACACTTAATCGAGGATTAATCCGCTGGGAACAATGACCACACCCTGCGGCGAAATCTGGAAAAATCTGGTGTCGCTTTCAGGATTTCGGCCGATTTCTTTTCCCGGAGGAATGATAACGCCTTCATCAATGATGGTCCTGTGAAGTTGACACCCTTCGCCCACCCGTACGCCGGGCATCAGGATTGATTCATTGATATGAGTGCCCCCTTCTATATGCACATGGTGCGACAATATGGAACGTTCGACCGAGGCACCGGATATGATCACACCCGTGGATAGCAGGGAATTAGTGGCGTAACCGCGTCGCTCAGGGCTCTCGTCAATGGTCTTGGCGGGCGGTCCTTGTGCCCGATGGGTGTGAATCGGCCACTCTTCATCGTATAAATTGAAATCGGGGCACAGTTTCACCAAATCCATGTTGGCTTCGTAGTAGGAATCCAGGTCGCCGATATCCCGCCAGTACCTGGACTTGCCGCCCTCTATGTCGCCAAATTCGTATCCGAAAACTCGTTCCCCCTTGCGAATCATCTGCGGGATAATGTCGTGACCAAAGTCTCGGCTGCTGCCTCTTTTGTAATCTTCGATCAATTCTCGGACGAGAGTGCGGGTATCAAAAACATAGACCCCCATATTGACGAGGATTTTGTTCGGATCATCGGGATGGGGTTTGCCCTTCACGGGTTTTTCTTCGAAGCCGACAATGCGCCTCTCAGTATCCATCTCCAGCACGCCGAACCGGTACGATTGATCGACAGGCATGTCCACCGTGGCGACGGTCAGATCGGCTCCCTTTTCGTTATGGTATTCAACCAATAGACCGTAATTCATCTTGTAGATGTGATCGCCTGAGAGGATAAGAACTAGATCGGGGCGGTGTTCGTCCAGGAGGTGGATATTCTGATAGACCGAATCAGCCGTGCCTTCATACCACTTGTTGGCGATGAGATGCTGCGGAGGTACGGAATCAATGAACTCACCCAGTTCCCGGCGGAACAGATTCCAGGCCAATCGAACGTGGCGATCCAGGGTCATGGAGCGATACTGGGTGAGGAGATAAATCGCCCGAAAGCCCGAATTGAAACAGTTCGATAGGGTGAAATCAATGATGCGGTAATCCCCACCGAAGCTGACGGCCGGCTTGGCTCGCGTCTTCGTCAATGGGTAAAGGCGTTCACCGCGTCCACCCGCCATAATCAGAGTGAGGAGTTTCTTTTTGCGGTTCAAATTTTCAATACCGGATGGTGACCGATAATGCCAAAAATATTCTTTATTCTGTCCATTGAAAGATAGAGAAAATGCAATGAAAATGCAAGAAAATTTTCTCATTAAACGAGGTTAAAACGATTGCTTAAATTTCGTTATACCGGGACATTCACAAAGGCCCTGTCAGGGGCACATACGGGATAGAGCAACTGGCTCAAACTCAATTTATCGCAAGCACTTGGGGTCGTTTTGTCTTGCGATCTTGGGAAATGTTTCTTAAATTCTTATGTCGATGCAATGATCATAATTAAATGATTGAAATGAACGTTATAAATCGCCTGATAGCGGATACTCTACCCGTCGTGCCCAAACCGATCGTGGGCTATTTCTCAGCGCCCTATATTGCGGGTGCCACCTTAGAAGATGCTGTTAAAGTCATTCGCAAGCTTCATGAACAGGGCGCCTGCGTCACAATTGACGTTCTGGGCGAAAATGTCACCCGCCGGGAAGAAGCGACAGCCTATGCTGAGCAGTACATCCGGGTCTTAGACACCATATCAGCGGAGAATCTGGACGCCAACGTTTCGCTTAAACCCACACAAATGGGCTTGAAACTGAATCGGGATTTTTGCCTTGAAGCGATCAGGCGGATTGCCGAGAAGGCTTCCCAGATGAACAACTTCGTCCGTATTGACATGGAGGATATCTCCTGCACGGACGACACTTTCTGGCTGTACGAACAACTAAAAAACGACCTGCCGGTAGGCATCGTCATGCAGGCTTACCTGCGTCGGTCGGATTCTGATCTGGATAAATTAATCCCAATGCAGGCCAATGTGCGCCTCTGCAAAGGGATCTACATCGAGCCCAGGCGAGCGGCTTACAAGGATCGGGAGATCATTCGAGGCAATTATCTTCATCTGCTCGAACGGCTGCTGGAAGGGGGCTGTTACGTGGGCATCGCCACACATGATGAATATCTTGTCTGGGGCGCGTTGCGCATGATTCGGAGGATGGAATTACCAAAGGATCGCTACGAATTCCAGATGCTTCTGGGCGTAGAAGAGGAGCTCAGGCGAATTGTCATCGAGGAGGGACACCGTCTGCGGGTATACGTTCCCTTCGGAGCACAATGGCACGCCTATTCCATTCGCCGTTTGAAAGAGAATCCCCAGATTGCCGGATACGTTCTCAATAACCTGTTCAGCCGAAATGCCAATCGCCGATGATGTAGGAAATTGGCTCTGATCACTTTTCTGCTGAGAAGCTGATTTTATGTCGCTATCAAGCGGGAACCTACGCGCCGGTACGGAGTAAGATATACCGAAAAATTAAGGTAATCTCAGGGTTAAACGATGATCAATGTCCGCAATTTAACCAAGACCTATGGTGAAACCATCGCCGTAGATGACATTTCTTTCGAAGTAGAGAAGGGTGAGATATTGGGATTTCTGGGGCCGAACGGCGCCGGGAAGACCACCACGATGAAGATCATCACCTGCTTTATGCCGCCCAATTCGGGAAACGTCACCATTGACGGGCTGGACGTCACGGAGAGATCACTGGAAATTCGGCAGAAGATCGGTTATCTTCCCGAACAGAATCCATTGTATTACGACATGGACGTGGGGGATTATCTCCACTTCGTCGCCGAGCTCCGGGGCATCCCCAAAGACCGGCACAGAGACCGCATTAAAAACATGGTGGAAGTTTGCGGTTTGAAGGAAGTCATCGGACGCAGCATCGGTGAACTGTCGAAGGGATACCGTCAGCGTGTCGGGCTGGCGCAGGCCATGATCCACGATCCGGAGATCATCATCCTGGATGAGCCCACCTCCGGACTTGATCCCAATCAGATCGTTGAAATCCGCAATCTGATCAAGGAAATCGGCAAGGAAAAGACGGTCATCCTGTCCACCCACATCCTCCCCGAGGTACAGGCCACCTGCAACCGCGCCATTATCATAGACCGCGGCAAAATCGTGGCGGACGGCGCCCTTCAGGATCTGCAGGCGTCCTTTCACGGTTTAGAGAAGCTCAATCTTGAGATCAGGGCTCCGCAGAACGGCTGCGCAGAGAAACTCAGAGCCATCGAGCACGTCAAGAATGTGGATGAGCGAACGACTAAGGGCGAGGTTCGCAGCTTTGTGCTGGAAATCGAAAAAGGGCAGGACCTGCGGGAACAGATCTTCGACCTCAGTGTTCGCGAAGGATGGAAACTCCTCGAGCTGCACCGTGAGGTCACATCGCTGGAGGACGTCTTCCGGCAGTTGACGCGAGCAGTCTGAAAATCGAATCCGGACATAAATTCAAGTAACTTAAGTTGGGATCAATCGAGGGAAACTCTGAAATATCCGTAGAGATCATTACCCTGATAAAAATAACTTACAGGAGCATCATAAATGCGCAATGTCTGGTCAATCTACCGAAAAGAACTGAAATCCTACTTTAACTCGCCGGTAGCTTACATCGTGATCACCGTCTTCCTGTTAATTTCAGGATGGTTTTTCAGCACCAATTTCTTCCTGATGGGGCAAGCGACGATACGGACGGCGCTTTCCGTCATTCCGCTGATCTTCATCATCTTCGTGCCGGCGATCACCATGAGATCCATCGCCGAAGAGAAGAAATCGGGCACCATCGAATTGCTGGTGACCATGCCCACTCGAGATGCAGACATCATTCTGGGTAAATTCTTCGCCGCTTTGACGCTTCTGGCCATTGCGGTGTTCTTCACCTTCGCCTACGTGATTACGGCCAGCCTCTTCGGCAACCTGGATGAAGGGCCTACGTTTGGAGGATACCTGGGATTGCTTCTGCTGGGATCTGCCTACCTGGCCATCGGCATCTTTGCCTCCTCGACCACGGAGAACCAGATCGTCGCCTTCATCATCAGCTTTCTCATCATCCTGGTCTTCTTTCTGCTCGATAAGGTGCTGATCTTCATGCCGGCGCCTCTGGTCTCCATCCTGGAATACTTGTCTGTGGATTACCACTTCAATAGCCTGGCCCGGGGAGTTATTGACAGCCGCGATATCATCTACTACATTTCCCTGACGATCTTCGCGCTGGTTCTGGCCACGCGATCGCTGGAGAGTCGCAAGTGGTGAGGTGGGAATACAGGACAAAGCTCTGACAGAGTAATTGCACAATAAGGTAAGTAAAATCAATCTTAACAATCTATTAGAACCATGAAACGTCGCTCGAAACACGGTGCCCAAGCCGCAACTGCAATCGTTCTGCTACTGGGCATTCTACTCGTCCTGAACCTGATATCGACGCAGATTTTCAGCCGCCTGGATCTAACCGAAGGCAAGGTATACACTCTGTCGAAAGGTTCGAAGGATCTGGTCAGAAATCTCGATGATCCGCTGACGGTGAAGGCATATTTTTCACGCGACCTACCGGCGCCCTACAATGCCAACGCCCGTTACCTGAGGGATCAGTTAGACGACTACAAAGCCTATTCCGGCGGCAAGTTCAAATATGAGTTCGTTGATCCGGGTTCAGAAGAGGAATTGGAGAAAGAAGCCCAGAGTTTCCAGATTCCTCCCGTGCAGGTTAATGCCGTTGAAAAAGATCGACTGGAAGTGAAGAAAGTCTATATGGGGTTGGTTTTTCTCTATCAGGATAAGCACGAGACTATCCCGCTGGTCCAGAGCACGGCTGGACTGGAATACGACATTACCAGCACCATCAAACGCCTGACGGCCAAAGACCGCACCAAGCTGGCCATCTTTCAGGGATTGGACGCACCCGATGCCTTTCAGGAGATGAACAATCTGCGTTCCGTTTTAGAGAGGAACTACGACGTCACTACCGTCGAATTCTCACGCAATCAACTGGTGCCGGATGACGTCGAAATTCTACTGGTCATCGGCGTGAACGAGGATTTTGACGACTGGTCGAAATACGCCATTGATCAGTTCATCATGCGCGGCGGCAGAGTTGCTTTTCTTCTGAATAAGGTATCCGCCGATCTATCCACTCAGCGGGCTCGCAAGTCGGCGTTAAAGATAGACGATTGGACCAAAAACTACGGGTTCAAAATCAATGACGATCTGGTCATGGACCTGCGTTGTGGAATGGTGAACATGCAGCAGCGTATGGGATTCTTCACCATCTCCAATGCCGTCAATTATCCTTTCTTTCCGCAGGTAACGCACTTCAACGAGACGAATCCGATGGTCAGAGATCTGGAAAATATCATGTTGTTTTTCCCCAGTACCATTGATACTTCTTACGCCGCGGAGAAGGGATTGTCCATCGAGGTACTGTTCACCTCATCTGAACAGTCAAAGCTGCAGTCGGGACGCTATGATATCAATCCGCAAACCAAGCTGGATCCCAAGACCTTCAATGAAGGTCCCTTCGTATTGGGAGCGGCGCTCAGCGGTAGTTTTAAAAGTTACTTCGAAGGCAAGGACATTCCACGAGGCGACTCGACTCTGACGCAGCCAACCGGCCTTAATATCATACCGGAAAGCCCCGAAACCCGCATCGTGGTCATCGGAGACGGTCACCTCGCTGAAGACATGTATGCCAGTGACCCATCGAATATGGCTTTCCTGCTGAACATGGTTGATTGGCTCTCACTCGACGAGGACTTGATTCAAATACGCACCCGCGAAGTCACCTCCCGGCCGATAGCGGAGGTATCGGAAGGCGTGAAAGCGACTGTCAAATATGCTAACATCTTCG
Organism: uncultured bacterium; assembly: GCA_964533705.1. GTDB lineage: Bacteria > Electryoneota > B3-LCP > B3-LCP > B3-LCP > CAZHMN01. The sequence goes on along the minus strand of CAZHMN010000021.1, from coordinate 998 downwards.
CACCGCCGGCGCTGATCATTTTGATCGGTTTGGTTCGCTGGCAGATTCGTCGTCGCAGGAAAAACATGGAGTATTAAATCATGAACAGAACTCTCGTCTTTCTGCTGCTTGCCTTAGTCGTTCTGGTGGTCGTTTATCTGGTGATAAACTCCGCCAGGGACGTAACCTATAAAGCCGAAGTGCTTTTCGATGTTGACACCACCAAGGTGGACGGCATTTTCATTGCCAACAAAGAGGATTCGATTCGTTTGCGGCGCGCTGGCGCTGGTTGGCGTCTGGCGGAGCCGGTGGATTACCCGGCGGAAAACCGCCTGGTGGGCGACTTGCTGAAAAAGGTCTGCTTCATGGAGATCGAAACCCTGATAGCGCGGGATACCTCAAAGGATTCTCTGTACGGGCTCGATACCACCGCAGCCAATGTTGCTTTACTGCACGGTGCCGACACGCTGGCGAATTTATTCCTGGGTAAAACCTCAGATAACTACCGGCATACCTACTGCCGGAGAGTTGGTGAAGATGAAGTTTACCTGGTGCGAGGCACGTTCACCGGACAGTTGCAGCGCAAAGCGAAGGATTGGCGGGACAAGGTGATTATGGAAATAGACAAGGAGCTGATCAACAGGGTTGACTACCAGTATCCCCATGAGAAATTCTCGCTGGTCAAGGAGGACACTCTCTGGACCCTCCAGTCCAACGGCAAATCGAGTCCGGTTGACGAGAGAACCTTAAATCACACCCTAAGCGCCATCAGCCGCTTCCGCACCTTCGACTTCGTGGACGGCGATTCCGCCAGGGCGGTTGATTTCACCGTGCCGGAGTTGGGTCTCACCATAACAACTGAGGTGGGGGATACCTATAAACTGGCTTTAGTCCCCCAGGATAAAGAGGGAAACCGCTATTTAGTGCGTAAGGACGGCGTTGAAAATACGCTCTTTGTGATTTACAAAGGTGCGGCTAATTCGCTGTTGAAAAAGCAGGAGGATTTTAAGGAGAAAGAA
>CAZHMN010000020.1:31858-38079 GCA_964533705.1 uncultured bacterium | reverse complement strand
GACCAGATATTCTTGCGGCCGGTGGAATCGCTCAGGAAATAGATGCGGTCACCGATCCACATGGGGTAGGAATTGTGGCCGGTATAGGTTGAAATGGGGGCTTTACCGTACTTTTTCTTCTTCAGATCGGCTACCCAGATCTGGTCGGCCAAACCGCCCTTATACCTCTTCCAGGTGGCATTATTACGGAAAATGCGGGTATAGGCCACCCGGGTGCCACCGGGTTCAAAAGAGGCTATGGCGGCTTTATCCAGACCCAAATTGACCGGGAAGTCCCCTTCTGGGGAAACAGTGTAAATATCTGTTTTTCTTATTCCTGTAAAAGCCCCGGTGCGATACATGATCCTGCCGTCATTGGTCCAGTCCACAACAGATTCGGCGGCGGAATGAAAGGTCAAGCGCCGGGGTTCACCACCGGTAGCGGGAATCACGTAAACGTCACGGTTGCCGTCATAGTAGCCGCTATAGGCAATCCATCTGCCGTCGGCTGAGAACTTGGCGTAGCGTTCCTCGCCGTCATGCACCGTCATCCGGCGGGCGATGCCGCCGTCCAGGGGAGCGATCCAGAGATCACCTTCGGAGGTGAAGACCACCTGACCGTTGGAAACGTCCGGGAAGCGGAGAAATCCCTGATCTTCAGCTTGAACTGCGCTTATGAGAACCAGCAGTGCGAAAACCGGCAGAAAGCAAACGAGCATTCTCTTCATTTTTCTCTCCAATTTATTTTGATTGGATGATTTTCGTCATCTCGATTTTTTAAATCAGACTATCATACTCAGATACCACAGCACCACTTCTTCTCCGCACAGAATCGCCACCCAGGCACCCAGCGCGAAGAAAGGTCCCATGGGGATCTTGCCGATCTCGGCGGATTTTCTGCGGGCGGCAGCATAAATCACCGCGGAAAAAGTAGCGACCAGATAAAGAATCAGGAACCTGCCGGGGCCGAAAGTAAAGCCCAACACGGCGGCGAGTTTCAGGTCGCCCATTCCGCTCCAGCGCCCTTTGAGGAGCTTCCCCAGAACCATTGTAGCCCCTGCAATTCCAAAGCCTAATAAAAGGCCCAATCCTGCATGCGACCATGACTGGGACGGTTGAAGGAGCATCCAGACCAGGCTTAGAACTGCTCCCATGCCGACCAGCACATTGGGCAGGCGAAAATGTTCCAGATCTATAGCGGCCAGAATGAGCAGGAGAAGCATCCAGGCGCTCTCAAACAGGAAGGTCACCGTCCATCCCTCGAAAATATAGAGCGTCCCCAAAAATAGAGCCGCCAGCGCTTCAACTATTGGATACCGGGCCGGGATGGGGCGATTGCAACAAGCCGTTCGGCCTCTCAAGAAAAAATAGCTTAAAATCGGGATGTTGTGCTTGGGAGGAATGGGAACCCGGCAGTAAGGGCAGTAAGAAGCTGGTATGACGATAGATTGGTTACGGGGCAAGCGGTGGATGACCACGTTGGCGAAGGAACCCAAGCAGGCACCGAGGATGACGGAAAAAAGAAGTGCGAACGGATTGCCCCAGCGAAGGAAATTCCACACTTCCTGCCAGGGCGCGGTGATCACGCCGACGGTGAGGCATTGTTCAGCAATCAAACGGGCTGATCCTTTCGGCGGAAAATACGTGCGCTAAAACTCTGCATGAAATCTCTGAGATCGTCAAAATAGCTGTAGGTAATCGGCACAAGAAAGAGGGTCAGAAACGTTGCGGAAATCAGACCTCCGATGATCGTCCTGCCCAGCGGAGCATAGGGAATGCCGATCAGGGCCGCGTTTCCCAGCGCCATGGGCATCAGACCGCAAATCGTGGTCAGGGCCGTCATTAATATGGGACGGAAACGGCGCTGCCCGGCTTCGAGTATGGCTTCCTGCCGGGAGAGGCCTTCCTTGCGCAGGCGGTTGATCAGGTCAACTAAAACGATGGCATTGTTGACCACGATACCCACCAGAATGATCAATCCGATTCCAGCCATGATGTCGAAGGGAGTTTTTGTCAAAAACAAAATCCAATAGGCTCCGATAAAGGAGAAGGGAATGGAGACGATCACCGATAAGGGCAATACGAAGGACTCAAAGAGAACCCCCATCAGCAGGAATACGAATACGATAGCGAGGATGACTCCGAATTTTTGCGCTTCGTTGGACTCTTCCAAATCCCGGAAGCGCTGGCCTTTATCGAAACTATAACCGCGGGGCAACTCGATTTTACTCAATACGTAATCAATTTGCCCGGAAAGGACCTCCAGGTTTTCCTGAGTGGTGTAGATCTTCATTTCCAGACTGGTTTTGCCATCGCGCCGGTGTATCTCACCCCATCCTTTCTTTATGCTAAAATCCGCGGCGGCAGCCAGGGGAATCGAAGTCCCGTTTTCAGTGTAAAAGGCGAGATTCTTTAGTTGTTCAAGTGTTTCGCGTTCGCTCTTGACCAGCTGGGCTCGCATGGGTATTTCACGATTTTCCGCATGGAAATCGGGAAGGTCGTAGCCGCGCAGCGCGTAGGATATCGTGCCCGCAACCTGAGCGGGATTCAGGTTGTAACGCCTGGCAAGCTCTCGATTTAGCCGGATCTGCACTTCATCGGCAGCGTCTTCGGTGTCCAATTCCACCCCGGCGACATTGGGCAACTTGCGAAGCAGTCCCTTCAGCTCCTCCGCAAGTTCGATCAGCCTTCCCGTGTCGTCGCCGTAGAGGGTGAACTGCACGGCGTTATCCGAAGACGTATCCCACCTCCAGGTCGTCGTCATCTGCACGCCGGGAAGCTCGGGAATCCGCTCCTTCATCTCTTCAATCACTTCCTTGCGGGTCATCGGCCCTTCTGACCAGAGACCCAATCGTTTTCCGATCTTTTTGGACGCTACCCGCCACCAGATCAAATCTTTAACGGGATGCAGATACGCACGTATATAGATAAACGTACGAGACCAGCGCGTATCCACAGCTCGAAGGTCGTATTCATCGGCCTTTTGATAGAGGAGATCTTCCACTGTACGCGCTAATGACTCGGTTTTTTCCTCGGTGTAATTTTCGGGGAGGTCAAATCTGATTCTAAAGTCGTTAATATTGCCTTCAGCTTGATCGGTCTTGGGCACCAGTGAGGCGATGTATCCCTGGCTGAAGATGAATATTAAGACCCCGACCAGGGCGGCATCGAACCGGTGATTCATCACCCAATTCAGGGCTGTGCGGTAGCGCCGGGATGATTGATCAATGAACCGGGAGCTTTCCAGGCGAGGGGTTTTGATCAGCACCTTGGTGGCCAGTGGAATAATCAGCAAGGCGATCAATAATGAAGCCAGAATGGCCACTACGACGGGCATTCCGATGCGCTGCATGTAGAAGGCGAAACCCACGTCATCGTTCATCAGCATCAGAGGGAGAAAGACGACTACGGTCGTCAATGTGGCCAGCGTCACCGCCAGAGCCACTTCGCTGGCTCCCTTAACGGCGGCGCGATCGGGGGGATACCCCTTCGTTTTAGCCAGGAAAATACTCTCAGTGATGACGATGGCATTATCCACAACCAGACCGACGCAAATCATCAATCCCATCAGCGTCATCAAGTTAAGCGTCCAGCCGTAGAAAAAGAAGAAGATGATGGTCGCCAGTATGGATAGTGGAATCGCCAGAATGACGATCATGGTCATGCGCCAATGGCGCAGGAAGAAGAGCAGCACCCAGAAAGCGAAAAAAGCCCCCCAAATGCCGGAAGCTTTCAGGTTACCGATGGCCTCGAGGATGTACTCTCCCTGATTGAACAGAATCTCAAAGTCTGAATTTGCCAGAGCGGGGTTGTTTTTTATGTCATTATCAATAACTCCGATGATCTTATTACAAAGCTCCACCGTGTTAGCGGTTGATTCCTTGAAAACTCCAATGCTAACGGCCGGTTTGCGGTTCAGCCGCCGATGCCAGCGGATTTCGGGGACGCCGTAAGAGATATCGGCTATGTGACCGAGGAGAACATTGGGGCCTTTAACCGGCAAATTGGAAATCTCTTCGATGCTCTGATAGCGCCCCACCGAACGCACGTAGAGTTTCTTGCCGCCGTCATAAATCCAGCCGGAACTTAAAGAAAAGTTATCTTTATCAAGATTCTGAACTAAGGTGTAGAGGTCTACGCCATGGGCGCGCGCCCGAGCGGGGTCCAATTCAACTTGAATGACTTTTTCGTACACCCCCCAGATCTCGACCTTGGCCACGCCGTCAATCCGTTCCAGGGGCCGTTGAATATGTTCGACCATCGTATAATAGAGGTCATCTTGATGTCCCGCCACATTCACGCCGAAATAGACCACGGGGTCGTCGTCTTCCGAAAAGCGATTGATGTAATAGTAACGTTGGTCGCTGGGCATCTCGGCGCGGGCTCGTTCGAGCCGGTCGAACACCTGATTGTAAGCCACGTCCATGTCGGTGTTCTTCTCGAATTCGAGCCAGAAGCCGGCGCCGTTGGAGCGCGAAAACGAGTGCACTTCGTTCAGATGACGCACCGTGCGAAATTGCTGTTCCAGAGGGCGGGTTATCTGCTCTTCAATTTCGGTGGGATTGGAGGTTCTGTAGCTGACCCAGACCCAGAGGAAGGGCGGGTCAAATCCGGAAGGAAACAGGGTGATGGGCAGCTTGACATAGGCGATGGCACCGACCAACAGCAGGGCGCAAAAGATCATCAGCACGGTGATGGGGCGCCGAATGGAAAGCCTGGGGAGCAGGGATTCTCTTGTTTCGACCGGTTCAGTCATATTGATCGGCTTATTCCGTTGGACTTGCGGAAACTTCCACCGTAACTTTATCTCGATTCACGAGGGAATAAACTGTGGGTATTACAATTAATGTCAGCAGGGTTGCACTGATCAGCCCGGCGATCACGGTCAGCGCCATGGGCGTGCGAATTTCGGCTCCTTCACCCAGGCCGAGCGACATGGGGATCAAGCCCAAGACCGTTGTAGCGGTGGTCATCAGAATGGGCCGCATACGCACCTTTCCCCCCAGAATAATGGCCTCATGAAGCTTGTGGCCGCGCCGTCTCAGGCGATTGATGTAATCCACCAGAACGATGGCATTGTTCACCACGATCCCCGTCAACATAATCATGCCGAGGTAAACGACGATTGACAGAGAGATGTTCATCAGCCAGAGAATCAAGATCACACCGACGGCGGCCAGGGGCACCGTAAAGAGGATGACGAAGGGGTGCAGCAGCGATTCAAACTGCGAGGCCATCACAATGTAGACCAGGAATATAGCCAGTATCAGAGCGAAAGCCAGGCTGGCCAGCGATTCTTCCATCTCACGGTTCTGACCGGTGATGAATACGCTCATGTTTTCGGGGATGGACAACGAAGCGAGGCGCTTCTTCAGATCATTTGCGGTTCTTCCCAGATCTCTTCCTTCCACGTTGGCCGATATCTTCGCGGTTCTCTGCTGATCAACGCGCCAGATGCGCGTGGGGCCGCGATCCCGCACCACTTCCGCCACGGCGGCCAGTGGAATGGGTTTGTCACTCCCGGGATTGACCACCAGCCGTTTAAGGTCGTCCACGTTGGCCCGATCCTCTTCTTTGACGCGAACCCGAACTTCAATGCGGCGATCATTCTGACGGAATTCGGTCGCCACTTCGCCCAACACCTTATGCCGCACCAGAGAAGCGATCTGCTGAACATTCAGGTTCAAAGAAGCGACCCGTTCGCGATCGTAGTTGACCCGTATTTCGGGATTGCCCATCGTGAAGCTGGATTTGACATCCACAACTCCGGGGGTTTTGGTCATAATCTCTTCAATCTTGGCGGCGAGATCGCCCAATTGTCGCAGATTATAGCCGCGAACCTCCACTTCAATGGGCGTCTGGTAACTGAACAACGTGGGGTGGGATATCTCGGTCTCGACTTCCGGGATATTGCGCGTCTGGTTGCGGATCTGATCAATGACGCGCTCTTCCTTGCCTATCATGTCGCCGCCCGGATGCAACCTGATTGTTATCTTGGAAGTATGTTCGCCCTCATCCACAGAGCCAAATGCTGTTTTTTCAGTCCCCGCGGTCAGCGAAACTCGCTCAACGTCCGACAGGCTTAAAGCCTTTTTCTCCAGCTCCAAGGTGCGCTCAGCCGTGGATTCCACAGGCGTACCGACGGGAAAGTTCAGTTCAAGGTTGAACTCCCCCTGGTGCACTTCCGGAATGAGTTCACTTCCCAGCCTGGGCAGCAGGATTCCGAAGCAGAGGACTACAAG
>CAZHMN010000020.1:26333-31758 GCA_964533705.1 uncultured bacterium | reverse complement strand
GATGATGGAATCGCCCTCCTCCCTACATCGGAAAATGGATTCCAAAACGACGATGGAGTTGTCCACTAACATGCCGATGCCCAGAGCCAGACCGCCCAGCGACATGATGTTCAGGGTCACGCTGGATAGGTGCATGGGAGCGAAGGTTGCGACGACCGAAATAGGGATGGCGGTTCCAATGATGAGCGTGGAAGTCAGGTTGCGGAGAAAGAAAAAAAGTACCAGGATGGCGAGAATCCCGCCGATAATCGCCGTATTGCGGACTTCTCGAATGGAGGCTTCGACGAAAGTGGATTGATCGGAGAGCAGATCTATCTGCATCCCCGCCGGCAACGCGGCGGTGATGAAGCCGGGGCGATAGAACGAGGCGGGCTGTGCATGTGCAGTGCCGCCTCCGCCTTTGCGCTTTTTGCCGTCCTTGGGCTTGTCTTCCGGTTTTTGAACGGTTTTCTTCTCCTGCTGCGCTTTTAAGTGAGCCTCCCAACGAGCTCTTTCCTGTGGTGTGCCGAATACTTCCTGACGCACCTCCCTGGCCACAGCAACGAGATTGGCGTCCGCCTCCTTGTAGATATCAATCTCGACCGATTCTTCCCCGTTGACGCGGGTGATCACCTGGCGGTCTTTGTAGGTGGACTTCACAGTGGCAAAATCACGGATCCGCACGGGGATGCCGCGCTGATAAGCAACGACTAAATCGGCGATTTCGTCAACGTTTACGAATTCATTCAAAGTGCGTACAACATATTCCGTATCGCCGTCTTTCAGGTTTCCGCCGGCAACGTTGATGTTCTCCTGGTAGAGCCGCTGGTTAATCTGGTCCAAAGACAGGCCCAGATTCACGAGCCGTTTTTCTGAAACTTCCACCCGAATTTCTTCCTCGTATCCGCCCTTGACTTTCACGGCGGCGACGCCGGGGACTTTCTCCAGGGCGCGTTTGATCTCTTCATCCGCCATGTAGCGCAGGGTAAACAGGTCCGCCCCTCCGTGGAGTCCCAGGCGAACAATGGGATCCAAGGTGGGATCATAGCGCAGAATCAGGGGACGCTCGGCCTCCAGCGGGAGAAACACCTGATCTATTTTTTCCCGCACCTCCTGAACGGCTTGATCCATGTCCGTATCCCAGGTATATTCGATGATCACGTCGGAGAGTTCCGACTGGGATACTGAACTGATGGTTACAAGTCCATTCACGACTCCCAGAGCCTGTTCCAATGGGCGCGAGATGGCCATTTCCACTTCTTCGGGGGCGGCACCGGGATATTCCGTGCGAACGGTAAGCGTAGGGTAGGAAATCTCCGGCATTAAATTCAGAGCCAGGCGCTGGTAAGATATGCTGCCGAAGACCACTACGGCCAGAAAGATCATCAGCACGGCTACCGGGCGGCGGGTGGCGATCTCAAAAGCTCGGGAAAACATGCGGGGCTTGGGGGATGATTCCATGAGGGCACAATCGTTATAACTAAAATCTACCGAGGCTATTGGTTAAGGTTATAGAGCTTTTCAATGCTAATAGAGCTCGAACTTCAAGATCAAGATTCCTCCTTAAGGGCCATTGTCAGCGTTGAATCCACATCGACGATGCGGACTTCAACTGAGTCCTTCAGAGTATTCTGACCGACGACGACCACCTGATCGCCGAAATTCACTCCTTGCAGCGCCTCGAAACGATTTCCATTCGAAAATCCGATTTTCACTCGTCTTTTTACGGCCAGGGTATCTTCCACGACGTAAACCCATTCGAGGTCATTCTCGTAGAGCAGGGCGTTCTTGGGCACCAAAACGGCGTCCTTATGAGTATCAATGATGACTTCAGCACGCACGAACATGCCGGTCCGCAGCTTATTCTGCCGATCCTTGACGCCTATCGTGACTTTGCAAGTGCCCGTACCCGGATCCACCACGGGGCTGATCCGCTTGATCCACCCCGGAAAGCGTCCCGTCTGGGCGATTTCAGAGGTTATAAACGCCTTCTGGCCCACAATTAATCTAGGTAAATCACGCTCGGGGACCCAGACTCTGCAGATTTTCTCGGTGGGATCGGTGATGATAAAAAGCTTCGTTGCGGTGTTGACCAGATTTCCGATATGTACCAGCCGCTCGGCGATGATCCCCGATATCGGCGATCGGATGGTGGTGCGCTCCCGGGTCAATCGAGCTTTATCCCGGGCGATCTTGGCTTGTTCCAGAGTAAATCTGGCATTTTCAAATTCTTCATCCGAGACCAGCTTCTGTTGGTGCATTTTCTCAAGCCGTTTAAAGGTGGCTTCTTGTTGTTGAAAATCCACTTCAGCCTGGTTTTCATTTAAGACGATTTCGTCGTCCTCTAACTGCAGAAGAGGCTGCCCCTCCTCAACCCTCATTCCCTCTTCTACGAAAATATCTTCGATGATGCCACCCACCAGGGGATAAACGTCCACCACCTGTTCGGTTTCAATGGTAGAAGACAGCAGCAGATAACTGGAAATGTCTCCCTTTTCGACCTTTGATACTTCGACGGGGATCAAATCTAAGTCGTTATCGGTCGTGTCTTCTTCGACCGCATTGCTATCCTCGGTGGCAACGGAATCACTCTTGGCGTTGCCTTCGATTGATTCGGCGTCCCCTTTGCTGCCGCAGCCAACCAGGAGAAAGACCAGCGAAACGGACAAAAGGATGACGGTAAATAACAGGCGAATGGACTTCATCGTTTATCTCCTGTGAGGAAGGAGTGGTTTTCTTCAAACTGACTGTATCCTGAGTTTAATCAAATTAGTGATTTGTTGAGTTGGTGTAGCAATACGCTACATGCTTTTTCCCTCTCGACTCTCGATCTCCCCTTTATCCAACTTTCAATCTTCATGGCATCGGGTTCGGGGAAATCAGCTCTATCCGCACCGTTCACCAGCGAAGATTTTAAAGCTTCCCACAATCTCACGACGTCCGGTCGTATGAGGTCCAATTTTTCACATAAGTCATTAGAAATCAAGAGCTGGAAACTATCACCATCGTATTTGATGCGCCCCTGATCCAACACCAGAATTCGAGGGCATACTTGCAGGACAAGGTTTAAATCATGGGTTATCAGCAGAACCGAACGCGAAGCTTTTAGTCGCTGCAGAATCAAGTCTCGGATACATTGCCAGTGGGCAAAATCCAGACCAAGTGTGGGCTCATCCAGAATCAGCCAATCGGGGTCCACAACAAGAAGCGATGCGATGGAAATCAGCCGGGTTTCACCACCCGATAATTTTAGAGGATTTCTGTCGTAAAAAGATTCCGCTTCGAGCCCCACGGAATGCAAGGCCCTCTCGACTTTCCCGCGAATCTCTTCACGGGGGATTCCCCATTGGTATGCAGCGAAAGCGACCTCGCTGAAGACGTCCCCTTCGAAAATCTGCGCCTCCGGAAATTGAAAAACCAGCCCCACTCTTCTCCGCAAATCCCGCAGCTCCCGCGCAGACCAGCCGAGTAATTTCCCATCAATCCGGATGGATCCCGAATCGGGCTTCAAAAGTCCGTTCAGGTGCTGTGCCAGGGTGGATTTTCCGGAGCCGGAGGGGCCTACCAGCGCGACGCATTCACCGGTTTGCAGGGAAAAGCTGACTTGGTCGAGTGCGGCTACCGGCGGCTCGATCTGGTTATATCGAAAACAGAGCTTATCAACCTGGATATTCATATTCGGCTTAAATGATAATTATGCAATCCTTTCCCTTAAAATCTTTCCTGGGGCTGAATGTTCCTTGACATAAAGGCCTAATGATAACAGCAAAATCATTTGATAGAACGTGAGGCAAAAGATATCCCCTTATTTGTATTGGACATTTTTTCGGGCTTTACGGTTGCAGGGTAAACAAGATAAACTTTATTTGGCTTGCCAATGGATAGGTCTTATCTCTTGACATTGACGCTGCATTTATTTATATTAGTTAGTTGGTTGAGAGAATTGCTTTCTATTTAGGTTATCTCTAAGCGCGTTGTCTATGGAAACGCAATCAGCCATTTATCGTTAGCTTGCCGCGGCACCGTGAATGCCCCAGCGCGATCCTAAAAGAAGCAGACCCGGGGAACTTTAGGATTTATTCTGGAGAGAACCTTGACTGATGAAGATAAAGCCTATCTTCGCACCCAAATAGCGGAGGTCAGCCTTTTCCGCAATTTTACGGCTGACGAATTGGAGCGACTGCTCCCTTACCTCGAGCTGGAATCTTACGACGATAATACAATCCTCTTCAAAGAGGGTGATCGCGGTGATTACCTCTGTGTCGCTCTCGAGGGGACCATCGAGATTCGGAAAGAGAGCATTTCCAATAAGCAGACGGTTATCGCCAAGTTCGGACGGGGATCCATCGTCGGGGAAATGGCTTTGATTGACCAGTTTCCTCACTCTGCTGTAGCCCAGGTTACAGCTAACTCGAAACTTCTGATTTTCAGCCGAGAGCGTTTTGAGAAATTTCTGGAAGCCGAACCGCAATTAGGGATTCGCATCCTGCGTGAGGTCGCCCGGATTCTCTCTCAGCGCTTGCGCCGTCACAGCGGGCGTTTCTCGGACATCTTCTAAGCGAACCATGGATCGCCGTCATTTCTTTAAAACCGCCTTTGCCGCGACTGGCGCGTTAACTGCTCGAGATATTCGTTCTTCGCCAGCCGCAGGTTCCCGGGTCACCCTTGTGCGGGATGCCAACAGCGTTAAGGGCGGTCAACCCGACAGCAGCCGCCTCGAAAGACTCCTCGACCGCCTGATTCAGAATCATTTTAACGTAGCCGATCCAATCGAAATTTTTCGCCAGCTCTTTTCACCTCGCGATCGCGTCGGCATCAAGGTCAACTGCCTGTCCGGCCGCAGGATGTCCACACACGTGGAACTGGCCGACGCCATCGCCAAAAGGCTGATCGAGGCGGGAGTGCCCGCCGAAAACATCCTTATCTGGGATCGCCTGAACGTTGATCTGCGGGAAGGCGGATTCAAGCTTCAACCGTGGGGCGAAGCGGTCGCCTGCGCAGGTTGCGACGTGCTGGGATACGAAAATTCTTTAACGATTCATAAATCCATCGGCAGTCTCTTCGCCAAGGCTGTCACCAGGCTTTGCACCGCGCAGATCAACGTCCCTGTGCTCAAAGATCACGGCATCGTCGGTGTCACTCTGGGCATGAAAAACTTCTTCGGCGCCATTCACAATCCCAACAAATATCACAGCAACAGGGGCGATCCGTTTATCGCCGATCTTTACTCTCATCCCGACATCGGCGGAAAGGTGAAGTTGACCATCGTGGATGCCCTGGAAGTGCAGTGCGAAGGCGGACCTCCTTTCCAGCCTAAATGGTGCCGGGACTACGGCGGCTTAATGACGTCAAATGACCCGGTGGCCTTGGATCGAATCGGCTGGAAATTTATCGAGGATCTGCGCCGCGGTGAAGGACTGCCCAGCCTGGCGGAAGCGGGAAGAGA
>CAZHMN010000020.1:0-26233 GCA_964533705.1 uncultured bacterium | reverse complement strand
GGCCGGCCCTGCACCATGCACGTTGATCCGGTGGAGAAGAAGCCGCTTTTTCACTTTTTGCCCGGCACCGAAATTTTTTCGATGGCGACGGTAGGATGCAACGTTAACTGCAATTTCTGCCAGAACTGGCAGATTTCGCAGATCCGACCCGAACAGGAAAGGAGCTACGACGCACCTCCCGAAAAGATCGTCCAGATTGCTCAGAGCTATGCGACCCCTTCCATCGCTCACACTTATACCGAGCCGGTTATCTTTTACGAGTACGTCAAGGGCGTCGGTGAGGAAGCGCATAAGAAGGGCTTAAGGAACACTTTTATCTCCAATGGATACATCAAGGAAAAACCTTTATTAGAGCTTCTCCCCTACCTGGACGCGGTCAAGATTGATCTGAAGGCATATACGGAAAAATTTTACCGGGAACTGGTTGACGGGGAATTAAAACCCGTCCTGGAAACGTTGGAGCATCTGGCGAAGGCGGGTATGTGGACTGAAATCGTCTATCTGGTCATTCCCACTCACAATGACGATGAGAATGAGATCCGGGATATGTGCCGCTGGATCAAGACGGAATTGGGGGCGGAGGTTCCACTTCATTTCACGAGATTTCATCCCCAATACAAGCTGAAAACATTGCCTCCCACGCCGATCAGAACGCTGGAAAAGTCCAGGGAGATTGCCCTGGCGGAGGGGCTGCATTACGTTTATATCGGCAATGTGCCCGGCAATCCCGCCGAACATACCTATTGTCCGTCCTGCGGTAGCATCCTCATACGAAGGAGCGGCTACCGCATCAAGATTGAGGGGTTTCAAAATGGGACGTGCCTGAAGTGCGGTCATGAGATCCCCGGAGTCTGGACATAGAGATCCCTGAATTTTGGCGTTGCAGGCAAAAAGCTGTTCTCAAATTCATGTAGGAGTACTTGTATTTTGAGGGATTCAGTTATAATTTGCTTTGGGGTGATCCATGGAAACCAGCATTCATAAAAGGAAATTTGGGCGGCTCACTACGATTTTTACATTGATTTTCCTATTGGCTCTATGCGCCTGTGAAGGCCGTTCCGGAAGTGAGAAAACCTCGAAATCAAACCGGGAGCCCAACATGGAAGCGAACATTCCATCAGAAGACGTCCGCCGTCCCGCGGTGGCGGGGAGTTGGTACAGCGATAATCCCACCGAATTACGGCGAGAACTGGAGGGGTACCTGGCACAGGCTGAAAATTATAAGCTGGCGAATATCATGGGCCTGGTGAGCCCGCATGCCGGATACGCCTATTCCGGCCCCGTAGCAGCTTATGCCTACAAGCAATTGGAGGGGAAGCGATACGAAACTATCGTGGTCGTCGCTCCGAGTCATATCGAAGCGTTTCCCTTCGCGGCCGTCTACGGACGGGGCGGATACCAGACGCCTCTCGGCATAATCCCCGTGGACGTTGATCTGGCAAAGGCAATCGCAGAAAACGGCACTTCTGTCAAGATCAGCGACCGGGGGCACCGACAGGAGAATATAGGCCGGCAGGAGCACTCCTTAGAGATTCAATTGCCTTTTCTGCAGATCGTCCTGGGCGATTTCAAATTGGTTCCCATCGTCATGGGGGATCAATCGCCGGAGATCGTCCATCAACTGGCGGAGGCTATTGCTAAAAGTGTAAAAGGCAAAAGCGTCCTGCTGGTAGCTTCCAGCGATCTATCCCACTTTCATCCCGATGACGTAGCCAGACGCCTCGATGCAGGCATCCAGGAACGGGTGGAAGCCTACGATTACGATGGATTGCTCGCCGACCTCAAGAGCCACACCGTTGAGGCCTGCGGCGGCGGCCCGATCTGCGCGGTGATGGAAGCGTGCAAGAAACTGGGCGCTACGAAGTCAAAAGTCCTCCGTTACGCCACTTCCGCGGATGCCCCCATGGGGGACAGCCGCCAGGTGGTCGGATATCTGGCGGCGGCTTTTTATAAAGAAAACGGAGAACAAACCGGCAAAAAAGTCTCCGGCGGGGAGGCAAAACCGCTATCCTTAGAAGATAAGCGGACCTTGATGCACATCGCCAGGACCACCATCGAGCATGTGGTTCGGGGCGAGGACGTTCCTGAATTTGAAGTGACTTCCCCGGATCTTTTGGAAGATCGAGGGGCTTTCGTCACCATCAACAGCCACGGCCAGCTCAGGGGGTGCATCGGGTACATCATCGGTGTAAAACCGCTCTATCTTACCGTGCGTGAAGTCGCTGAGGCGGCCGCCCTTCGGGATCCGCGCTTTCCTCCCGTCAAGCCGCAAGAACTGCCCGACCTCGAACTGGAGATCTCTGCGTTAAGCGTACCCCGCACCATTACCGACGTCAATGAAATCGAGGTAGGCGTTCACGGCATCATTATGCGGAGAGGCTACAATCAAGGGTTACTGCTCCCCCAGGTTGCGACCGAATACGGCTGGGATCGCCAGACATTTCTGGAGCACACCTGCAGAAAAGCCGGTTTGCCCAAAGATGCCTGGAAAGACGAAGACACCGAAATTCAAATCTTTTCGGCTGAGGTCTTCAGCGAGGAGGAGATCAAATAATACCCACTTTTTACAAATCCGGGTGCAAAATTGGCGTATATAAGAAGGGGAATTGCAAAGATTCCCCTCGATTTTACCTTAACGGCGAACGGCCCAATGTTTGCTGATATTATATAGATTATGGAATAATGAAAAAGGAAGATTCTCATGTCCCGCTTCACTGCAACCGTCCTGATCTCGATGCTGATGCTGGTTTTCTCTGTTCAGGCTGGAGAATTATCCGTCAGCTCGAATCTGACTCAACCTGAACTGAGCTTTTTACAGGGTTATCACCATTTCACCTCCGCGCCCGGTCCACTTTATGCTCCTCCGGGCAGCCCGGAACTGCCCCACGTGGGTCATCAATTACTCCTGCCGCCGGGTGAAGAGATTTATTCGGTGAAAATCGAGAGTGAAGCCTGGCTACCGATGATGGGCCAGATCCACCTGTGGCCGGCCCAAAAACCGGTGCCCTATTGCAAAACCGGAGAACAACCCTTCACGGAGCCCGATCCTTCGGTCTATACTTCGGATGAAATCTATCCTGCTTCGCCTGTGGAAGCCTTCCGCACCGACTTCATGAACGGGCACGGCGTTGGATCAATAACTGTCTCGACCGCCCGCTATAGACCGGCTTCCGGCCAGTTGGAAGTTCTCGTTTCATACGAACTCGTCGTGGAAACGAAACCAACTTCGAGAGCGCAAGAAGCTCTCAACTTGATGTTAAAGCAGACTCCGGGTGTCATCGAACGCGTCTCACAGAGCGTCGAGAATCCCGAGGCCTTATCCGCTTACGGTTCACCGGACGGCGTGGATCAGGCCAACGTCCGCTATTTGATCGTGACTGCCGCAGAGTTTGAGCCGATCTTCCAGTCGCTGGCCGAACACCGCACCAACCGCGGCCTTCAGGCCGAAATCATCCTCGTGGAAGATATCGCTGTCCAGTACTCCGGCATAGACCTGGCTGACCAGATCCGCAACTGTGTGATTGATTACTACCAGAACCAGGGTCTCGAGTACGTCCTCTTGGGGGGCGATACGGAATACGTGCCTGATCGAGGATTATACGCCATGGTCGGCGACGAAATTGACGAGGACATCCCCGCGGATCTATATTTCTCCAATCTGGACGGAAACTGGAACGACGACGGGGATAACCGCTGGGGCGAACCCAGTGAGGTGGATTTTTATTCCGAAGTAGCCATCGGTCGCATTCCGGCGGACAGCGAATCAGAAGCGCAGAATCTAATCAATAAAACCATCCAATATGAGAACGCCCCCGTCGTCGCTGATCTGGAGAATGGGCTGATGGCCGGTGAAGACCTGGGCTGGCTGGTCTGGGGCGGTGAAATCAAGGATGAAATTCGGTTGGGCAGCACCAATTGGGGCTATACCACGGCGGGATTCCCCGGCAATTTCAGCGTAGGCACCCTTTACGACATGTACGGCACCTGGTCGGCCATGTCGGATCTGCTTCCTCTGCTGAACAGCGGGCCACACTTAGTCAATCACATGGGACACGCCAATAACACCTATGTCATGAAGTTTTACGCTGGCCAGGTCAATGACAATAACATGACCAACAATGGCATCAACCACAATTTCTACATCCTCTACTCGCAAGGTTGTTACGCCGGAGCATTTGACAATCGCACGCCCAGTGGATCCTACACCTCCGATGCCATCGCCGAAAATTTCACGATCATCCAGCACGGAGCGGTGGCCTTTCTGGCTAATTCTCGCTACGGCTGGGGCAGCTATAACAACACCAACGGCCCCTCCCAGTACTTCGACCGGCAGTTTTTTGACGCTCTGTTTGCAGAGGATAATTACCGCACAATCGGCTGGATCAATGCCGACTCGAAACACGATAACGTGCCCTTCATCGGCGGCGCGACCTTGTGGTGTTACTATCAGGTTAACCTATTAGGGGATCCCGCCGTTGATGTCTGGACCGGTACTCCTCTGACACTAACTCCCAGCTATCCCGACACCGTGCTCCTGGGAACCACGCAAATCCAGGTTGACGTCGGTGAACCCGATGCCTATATCGCCCTGGTGCGCGATGGTGAAGTGATCGGCACCGGCCTGAGCAACGCCTCGGGCATCGGGAACGTTTTCACTTCCGATCCCATCAACGTTCCCGGAACGTTGACTCTTTCCATCACCGGTCACGACTATCTCCCCTACACGGGCGCTATCGAAGCCGTAACCGCCGAAGGGCCCTACGTGATCATGACTGATCCCAATTTCGACGACAGCATCGGCGGCAACGGCGACGGCAATGCGGATCTCGGGGAAACGCTCTACATCAGCGCCGTTTTCCAAAACGTAGGAGTAGATCCGGCCACCGGCTTGACCGCAACACTGACCTGCAGTGATTGTTGTGTTGATATTACCCAGGGTAGCACCCCCCTCGGCAATCTGGGGATCGGCGAGAGCACACAAGTTTCGAACGCTTTTGAGGTTACCCTGCTCCCGAACGTCCAGGATGGGCAGGAACTGCAATTCCTGGTGACCGTCGAAGATGACCAGGGCTATACCTGGACAAGCGATTATGCGATCACGGCGTTCGCGCCGGAATTGGTTCTGCTATCCTACAGCATCAACGACGGTAACGACGGCCATCTAATGCCGGGCGAATCCGCCACCCTGGAGATTGAAATCTGCAATACGGGCAGTGGGGGCACAACCGACCTTTCTATCTGGCTCAGCAGCGACAATCCTGCAGCCACGGTGACAATCCCTTCAAGCTCGCTTCCGGCATTGCAATCCAGCGCCGCCGGCACGGCCGATGCCCTGGAGTTTGCGCTGGATGCTACCATTGCCGATCCCAGCACTCTGGTACTGTACATTGCCGCCACGGACACGCGCAATTACCAGGATAATTTTTTGATTGAAGTGCCGGTGGGCGGCATCTTCGATGACATGGAGTCGGGCGCGGGCGACTGGACTCACCAGAGCATCACCTCGGGCTGGTTCGATCAGTGGAACTGGGCTCAAATCCTCAATCATACACAAGGGGGGTCATCTGCTTGGTACTGCGGAGATAACGGCCAGTACGGCGAACTTTTGGACGCCGGGCTGATAACGCCGGTCTACCCGGTTTACGGCCAGCACGAATTGCGCTTTTACCACTGGATGAGCGCACAGTTGGCTTCAGGATCGCCCGGTTATGCTTACGACGGCGGCATCGTCGAGATGTCGCTGAACGGAGGGGCCTTCGAACAGATCACCCCGGAGAGCGGTTACCCCAACTTGTTCAGCTACTCCGGCTATCCCCTGCCCGTCCCGGTGAATACGCCGTGTTACTCCGGCCAAATCATCTGGGAATACGCCGTATTCAGCATTGAAGGCGAAGGCACGGTGCAGTTCCGCTTCAGATTCCTGTCGGATGGGTCCACCAATTCAATCGGTTGGTTCATTGATGACCTGGAGCTGATAAAAGTATCCAATTTAAATCCTCCCAGCAACCTGAACGCTTCGCTGTTGGGGGCGGAAGTTACGCTCACCTGGAACACACCGGATCCGGGAGGCCTCGACGGTAAAGGCGCAGCGGGAACCCGCCAACCGCAATCTCTGGAACGTTACCGCATTTACCGGGACGGTGCCTGGATTGATTCGACTGAGGCGCTGTCCTACGTGGATAATTTGGGGAATCTGCCTTCCGGGGCCTATTACTACCAGGTCTCGGGCATCTTCGACGGCGTTGAAGGCCCGCTCTGCGAACCCGTAACCGTGGACTACGTCGGTGTAGAACCGGTTAACAGTCTCTCCCTCCCCACGGAGACTGCCCTGCGTGCGGCTTATCCCAATCCGTTCAATCCTGTCATCAATCTCCGCTTCGACGTCGCCTCTCCCGGGCTCGTGAACTTGCGGGTTTATGACCTGATGGGTCGCAGCGTGGCGACGATCTTCAGCGCTTATGCGAACGCCGGAACGCACGAAGTTACCTGGGAGGCAGGTGGATTTGCCAGCGGATTATACATCGTTGAAATGACGATAGGTTCATATACGGGTCTGCAGAAGGTATTATTACTCAAATAACGGCAGAAAAGGGAAACTGAAAGTAAGAAGGCACCGAAAAACCGGTGCCTTTTTTACATTGCGGATCATAAATTTTGGAAATCTTAAGGCTGATTATCGTGAGAATATTCAGTAAATTGCATTTTTTTGATTGATTTGGTGGTGTAATATTGTTATATTTAGAGTTCTTTGAATTGAAACGGTACTGAGGGGACACGTTTTTGGTGGCAATCGTCGAAAATATCAACACAGTCTTGAGTCGAATCGCCGAAGCATCCAGGAGATCCGGCCGACGACCTGAAGAAATCAAGCTGGTCGCCATCAGCAAAACTGTGGGTACCGAACAAATGCTGGAAGCCATTGGAGCGGGAATCAGAGCCCTGGGCGAAAACCGGGTTCAGGAAGCCCGGTCGAAGTGGCCGATTATAGCGCACCAGATGACCAGCCGCGGATGCGAGTTTCACTTAGTGGGGCACCTGCAGAGAAACAAGGCCAAAGAGGCGGTTCGGTTGTTCGATCTGATCCATTCGCTGGACTCGGAACGGCTGGCGTTAGAAATCAATAAGCGGGCTGGGGAAATCAGCAAGATACAGCGCGTTTTGATCGAGGTCAACACGTCGGGGGAAGCTTCAAAATTCGGCATTCAGCCTGAAGAGGCGGAAAATTTGATCAATTTCGTCGAGACCTGTCCGAATTTGAAGCTGGAAGGGCTGATGACCGTTGGGCCGCTTTACGGGGGATCGGTGGGGGCGCGGCAGTCTTTTCAGACGCTGCGCAAACTGCGCGACGACTGCGGCGGTGAAGAACGGCTGCCCGATTTGTCCATGGGCATGACACAGGACTTCGAAGAGGCCATTGAGGAAGGCGCCACGATGATCCGGGTGGGTACGGCGATTTTCGGAGCTCGAAGATAGAGGAGTTGGACATGTTCATTTTAGGCCACCTTTTCAAAACACTATCCACTCTGCTGCACGTCGTCTTCCAGGCGGGCATTATTCTGTTCATCATCAGAGCTGTGTTGTCCTGGTTCCAGCCGGATCCACGTCAGCCGCTGGTGGCCTTCATCTACCAGGTTACTGATCCGATTCTAAACTGGATCCGCCGCTATGTACCCAGCCTCGGTATGGTTGACATCAGCCCGCTGATCGCCATATTGGCGCTCTGGTTCCTGGACAGTTTTATCGTCCCCAGCCTGGCGGATCTGGGTTATCATTTGCTGCGGTAACGTCCATCTGAAGGAGACCTCTATGAAATTAACTCCCCTGGAAATCCGCAAGCAGGAATTCAATAAATCCATGCGCGGCTACAATATTGAGGAAGTTCGAGCGTTCCTGGAAACGGTAGCAGACCAGGTTGATCTCCTGCAAAAACAGGCCAATGAATTTTCCGAGAAAGTGGTGCATTTGGAAACTCGGCTGGTTGACTTCCAGATGATGGAGAAGACCCTGCAGGAAACGCTGATGAAGGCGGAGGAATCTTCGCGGCGGGCGCGCGACGACTCGCGGCGGGAGGCTGAGATTACGGTGCGTGAGGCCGAAGTAGAAGCCAACCGGATCGTCTCGGAAGCTCACAGCGAAGTGGAGCGGTTGAAATCCGAAACGCTGATGCTCCGGGCGCGGCGCGACGCCTTCATCAAGAAGCTGAAGTATTTATTGCAAAGCCAGACGGAATTAATAGAAATCTTGGAGGGAAACGACTTCGAATCCCCGGAGGAAAAACCCAAGGAAACCCATGAAGACCATCCACCAACAGTTGGCTGAAACACTGCCTTACATTAAGAAGCATACCAGTGCAAATCCAGAGATCGGCATTATTCTGGGGACCGGACTGGGGGGGCTTGCAAAGGAAATAACCGTCGAGAAAGAGCTGGATTATAAGGAGATTCCGCACTTTGCCGTTTCCACGGTGGAATTTCACGCCGGGAAGCTGATCTTCGGAAAGCTCAGCGGCAAATCCGTCGTCGCCATGCAGGGGCGTTTCCACTTTTACGAAGGGTACACCATGAAGCAGATCACCTATCCGGTGCGCGTCATGAAGGCCCTGGGAGTTAAGACTCTGCTGATCTCCAACGCCGGCGGGGGCATGAATCCCCTCTATCGGGCGGGTGACGTCATGATCATGGAAGACCATATCAACCTGCTGGGCGACAATCCCCTGATCGGCGAAAATGATGACGATCTGGGGCCGCGTTTCCCGGACATGTCCGAACCATATTCCCGTGAATTGATCGAGCTGGCCGAAGCGGTGGCGCTTGAAAAGGGCATCAAGGTGCAACGCGGCGTTTACGTTGCCGTGGCCGGGCCGAACCTCGAAACCCGAGCGGAATACCGTTTTCTGCGCGCCATCGGCGCCGACGTGGTAGGCATGTCCACCATTCCGGAAGTCATCGCGGCCAACCATGCGGGTTTAAGGGTTTTAGGGATTTCGGTAGTCACCGACGAATGCTTCCCGGATGCGCTGAAGCCGGCCAAGATTGAAGAGATCATCGAAACGGCCGGCAAAGCGGAGCCCAAGCTGACGTATATCATGAAGACGGTCATCGAAAGGCTATGACTCTGACTTTAGAAAAGAGGATAGGTTTTTTTCTGATCGGTGTGGTTCTCTCCGCGACCTGTTCGTGGGTTCAGGCCGAGGGATTACAAGGCTATTATACAGAAGAGGAAGTACGAATTTTCCACCCGTTGGGAAGCCCGGATAAGATCATCACTCGCAAAAGCTGGTACGCCGGCGACCGCATGCGCAAGGACGAACAATGGGAGGGAATCACCATCGCCCGCTTCGATCTGGGGAGAATCTACCTTTTGGATACGCACACCAGAACGTATGTTGAAGTTTCGTCTGATTTCCTGCAGAAGAATTCCGAGTCAGTTCTGGCTGGATTCGGTCTCCCCGCGGAAGACGGGAAAGGCATCTACTTTCCGGATGATTTGTACATTCGTACTGAGACAACCAAGGAAATCGGACGATGGTCGTGTTACCAGGTGATGACCAACCCGAAATACCGCACTCCCGATTCCCCCTACGTGGTGATCTGGTACAGCACCGACGTGGATTTTCCCGTGCAGGTGTTCGGCGAACAATTGAAGCAGCTTTTCGGGGATTCACCGACCGTTGAGGGGCTCTTCGACCGATTGAGTAAATTCGAAGGCTATCCCGTACGAACAGAAGCTCATGGCAGCAACACGGTAACGACAACCACTTTGTACAAAATAGAATATAGAAGGGATATTGATCCATCCCTGTTTGAAATTCCTGAAGACTACAATGGAGTGGAATTGCCGGAGGATATGACCGGCGTTCAGCGAACTCCTTAGAAGAATCGTTCATGTTTAAATCCGTTGAAAAAAACATCAACTTCCCAGCTCAGGAAGAGCGAATCCTGAAATTCTGGGAAGAGAAAGATATCTTTAAAAAGACCGACGAACAGCGCGCCGGTTGCCCGGAGTACGTTTTCTACGACGGGCCGCCGGGAACAAACGGCATCCCGCATATCGGGCATATGATGCAGTCCGCCCTCAAGGATCTCTGGCCCCGCTATAAGATCATGAGGGGGTTTCACGTCATCCGCAAGGCTGGCTGGGATACGCACGGGCTACCCATTGAGCTGACGGCCGAGCGCGAACTCAAACTGACTTCCAAACAGGACATTCTGAGCTACGGCGAGGAGCGCTTCATCGAATACTGCCGCTCCACCGTCTTCCGGTATAAGGACGCCTGGGAAAAGGCGATCCGTCGCATCGGGCGATTCCTGGACATGGACGATCCCTACATGACGCTGACCAACGATTACATCCAATCCGACTGGTATTTGCTGAAACTGGCCTGGGACAGGAAGCTGGAACCGGATCGGGTGGAATTACAGGGGAAAAACGTCAGCCCTCGCTTTTTGTACAAAGATTACCGCATTATGCCCTACTGCGCAAGGTGCGGCACGGCATTGTCAAACTTCGAGGTCGCCGAAGGTTACCAGGACGTCCAGGACTTGACCCTGACGGCGAAATTCCCGGTGGCGGGGGAAGCCAACCTGTTCTTCGCAGCGTGGACGACGACAGCGTGGACGCTTCTCTCCAACGTCGCCCTGGCCGTGGGGCCGGAGATCGAATACGTCGCCGTCCGGTTGGGCGAGGATGTAGACGGCGGCAAAGCCGGGGAAACGATCATTTTTGCCAAAGAGCGTTTGCAGGCCTATCGGGAACAATTAGAACCCTGCGAAATCGTCTGGTCAAAGAAGGGAGCCGATTTAAAGGGAATCAAGTATCAGCCTCTCTGGGATTGGCAGAAGGCAACAAAGGCTCACAAGGTTGTCGTTGACGATTACGTCACCAC
Source organism: uncultured bacterium (assembly GCA_964533705.1). Lineage (GTDB taxonomy): Bacteria > Electryoneota > B3-LCP > B3-LCP > B3-LCP > CAZHMN01. Next base: position 15,348 of record CAZHMN010000020.1, on the reverse strand, counting down.
CGAAGACGGAACCGGGATCGTTCATCTCGCCCTCTACGGCGATGACGACTTTCGCATCATCCGCCGCGAAGGTCTGCCGCTGGTGCAGAACGTTGACAGCCACGGATACTGTACCCAGACCACGGATCAATTCGCCGGACGCTATTTCAAGGAAGAAACGTTAGACGTTGACATTTTGAAGGATCTTCACGGGCGCGGCCTGTTACTGGGCAAAGAGAAGATTGAGCACGCCTATCCCTTCTGTCCGCGCTGCGATGCCGCCCTGATGTACTTCGCCCGACCCGGCTGGTTCATCAGAACGGCCTCCTACCGCCAGGAAATGCTCAGAGCCAACTCGCACATCAACTGGCAGCCCTCCTTCATTAAGGACGGTCGCTTTGGAAACTGGCTGGAGAACACCATTGACTGGAACGTCACCCGGGAACGTTACTGGGGCAGCCCCTTCCCGATGTGGACCTGCGACAAACCGGGTTGCAGCGGTGAAATTTGCGTGGGCAGCCTGGAAGAACTGTGCAGATTGGCGGGTCCGGAAGCGGATAAAATCCTCTATAACGATAAAATCGGCCAGATTGATCTGCACAAGCCGCTGATTGACCGGGTGAAAATCCCCTGCCCGGAATGTTCCGCTCCGATGAGCCGTGAAAACTTCGTGCTGGATAGCTGGTTCAACGCCGGTTTGATGTTCATCGGCCAGTGGGGTTACCCCAGCACGCCCGGTTCAAAGGAAATCTTCGAAAGGCAGTATCCTGCTGATTTCATCTGCGAAGCCATTGATCAGACGAGGGGCTGGTTCTATACACTCTTGGCGACTTCGACGCTTTTCGCCCTGAGCAACAACCTTCCCGAAGATCAGTGGTCCTGCTACCGCAACGTGATCTGCACCGAACTGGTTCTGGACGACCAGGGTTTGAAGATGTCCAAATCGCGGGGCAACGTCATCGAACCCACGACTCTGTTCGAGGAGCTGGGCGCCGATGCCACCCGCTGGTCTTTCTACACGTCAAATCCGTGGAACGTGCGGCGCTTCTCATCCGAGCAGGTCAAGGAATGCATTCGCGACATGCTGCTGCCGATCTGGAACGCGTATTCTTTTTTCGTGACCTATGCGAATGTGGATAAATGGATACCTTCGGAAGAAGCAATTCTCTCGGATCACCCCTTAGATCGCTGGCTCTTAGGCGAATTGACCCGATTGAATAGGGACGTCTCCAACGCCATGGAGCAGTACGACGTAGCAGTTGCAACGGGAGCCTGCCAGCGTTTCCTGGATCAGCTCACCAACTGGTACATTCGCCGCTCGCGGCGTCGTTTCTGGAAATCGGCCGACGATCAGGATAAGCGCAGTGCCTACGCCACGCTGTACCGCGCTTTGACGGATTTTAACTTGATATTGGCTCCTTTCCTGCCTTTCCTGAGCGAAGAGATTTATCAGAATCTGGCCCGGTCGGTCAATCCATCGGCACCGGAATCGGTGCATCTGGCCACCTGGCCGTCTCCGCCCCTGAAAGAGATTGATGAAGATCTGGCCCATAGAATGGATCTGGCTCGGAGGATCGTCCGGTCGGCCCGAGATCTGCGCCAGAAACATTCCATCAAGGTGCGCCAGCCGTTAAGTGAGCTCAAGGTCGTCATTCCCGAATATTCCGTAGAGGGGCTTTCGGAATTAGAGGATCTCATTCTCGATGAACTCAACGTCAAGCGCCTGACGATATTAGAAGATGACGGCGATCTAATCGAGCTGCGGGCGCAACCCAATTTCCGAGCTCTGGGGCCGCGCTTCGGCAAGGAAGTCAACCGGGCCGCCGAGACTATCCGATCTCTACCGGAAGATCATGTTAAGGCTTTGGAAAAGGGCGAAGAAATCGAAGCAGACGGTATGAGATTCGGGAAGGATGACGTCGTCATCGAACGATCTGCGCCGGTGAACTATGGCGTCAGCGAAACGGAAGGGCTGACGGTAGCACTGAATCTCGAGCTCACGCAGGAATTGATTGACGAGGGACGGGCTCGCGAGCTGGTTCATCAAATCCAGAACCAACGGCGGGAAGCAGGATTGGAAGTTACCGATCGAATCAACATCAAGTATTCGACCGACCCGGAACTTGAGAGGGCGGTTAACAAACACCTCGAATGGATCAAAATGGAGACGCTGGCGGTAAACGTTGTATCGAACAGCGGGTTGGGAACGACAGAGAAAACCATAAAAGTGGATGGATTCGAGGTAAATCTCGTAATAGAAAAAAACACGGCGATATAGACGGAGATTATGATGCCGAAAGGAAAAACAAAGAAGAAGGTGGAAGTCTTCACTAAGAAGGATCTCCCCTACTTCAAAAAATTGATTCTCAAGAAGCGCGAGGATCTTCTGGAGGAACTCGGCTACCTTAAAGAAACTTCCCTCGAGAAGTCCTATCAGGATTACACGGGAGATCATTCGACTTATTCATTCCACATGGCGGATCAGGGTACGGATGCGCAGGAGAGAGAAAAGGCTTTTATGTTCGCTTCCCGGGAGGGTCGATTCCTGAGCTACCTGGATCGGGCCTTGGAACGAATCGAAGCAGGAACCTACGGTTATTGCGATTCGTGCGGTGAACCGATGGCCAAAGCCCGTCTTGAGGCGGTTCCGACAGCCAGGCTCTGCGTGGCTTGTAAATCCAAGCAAGAAGAAAAGCCTGCAGGCTAAGAAACGTCTCCATGAGGAGCTTTGGGTGAGATTATCCAACCTGTCCGCATTTTGGCCGACAACTATCGTACTGATCTTAGATCAAGTCAGCAAAATATGGGTACGCTCCAGCTTGACATTAGGGGAATCTATTCCCGTTTTGGGTAAATATTTTTTTCGACTTACGCACGTGGAAAACACAGGTGTTGCATTCGGGCTCAAAGCAGGGAGCCCTCTTTTTTTGATACTTTTCAACGGAGTAGCCTCTGTTATAATCGCTTACCTGCTGTTAAGGTCAGGCAGGGGAGGCGCCAATCCCTTTCCCAGAACCGTGCGCTTCGCCATGGCGCTGATCTTGGGGGGAGCCATCGGCAACCTGACTGACCGGATTTTCTTCGGACGCGTAACGGATTTTTTGGATTTCGACTTCCCCGATTTTATCATGACCCGATGGCCGGTATTCAACGTAGCCGACAGCTCCGTGACCATCGGAGTGACCATCTGGTGTCTTTATCTGGTCTTTTCGACTCTCTATAAGCCAAAAACAACGCAGGATTTCACTACAAGTCCATAAATTGATCCAGGGACTTAACAGTACATCGCCTCCTTTTCTCCTTCCATAGCTTTATTCTCTCGTGATTCCAATTTCAAATACAGATCAGGAGAACGGATTCGAAACGCAGGAATCGGCTGATCATTCCTCGGAATACCGGGAAATCCGGGTGCGGATCAAAACGCATCAGCCCGATCAGCGGTTGGACAGTTATTTAGCCCGGCAGATCGGGAATCTATCCCGCAGCCGCATCCAGGCACTCATCGAAAAGGGACTGGTGACGCTGAACGGTAAGCCGGTCAAAGCCTCTCACCTGGTTAAATGGGATGAGGAAGTCCTGATCCGCATTCCCGGCCCGAAGCCTTCGCCCTTGACGCCGGAGCCCATTGATCTGGATATTCGCTACGAAGATGAACATTTAATCGTAGTAAACAAACCGGCAGGGCTGGTCGTGCACCCGGCGTATGGTCATCCCTCGGGAACTCTGGTCAACGCGCTGCTCTACCACTGCCGGGATTTGCCGGGCATCGGCGGTGAACTGCGACCGGGCCTGGTGCACCGCATTGACAAAGATACCTCAGGACTATTAGTGGTTGCAAAGACGGAGCAGGCACTGGAAGGTTTGGCCAAGCAATTCAAGAAGAAAACCGCGGAGAGAACCTACCGCGCCATCGCCTGGGGTCATTTGACGCCTCCAGAGGGGCGCATTGAAGCTCCGCTGGGAAGATCGCGGCGGAACCGGAAACTGTTCGGGGTGGTAACCGGCGGGAAAGAAGCGGCGACGCGGTACCGCACGCTGGAGCAATTCGAGCTGTTTTCTCTACTCGAGTTACAGCTTGAAACGGGCAGAACGCACCAGATTCGCATTCACCTGCAGCACGCCGGGCATCCCGTGCTGGGCGACCCACAGTACGGGGGGCGCAACCGGCGGCTGGGGCCCCTGTCCACCGCACAGAGGCGGTTCGTGGCGGAATTATTTGATCTATTACCCAGACAGGCGTTGCACGCTGGTGTACTTGGTTTCGTTCATCCGATTACCGGGCATACGCTGCGGTTTGAGAGCGAATTTCCCGAAGATATTGCTAATGTGCTGGGACGACTGAGGGAAGAATAGAATAATAGACAGGAATGGGCGTAAGCCCCCTTTAGTGGTCCGTCCCTCCGATCATAATGCCCGACTGAGAATTCAGTCTTTCCGCGTTCAAAGTTATCGTGCTAACGTACTCGGATATCAGAGTTGTGGATATTTTTCTTGATTCAGAAGTTAAATTAACGTAGATTGGGAAAAAGGGGAGGTTCGATTGGGTTTAGGTCATTGGGAAATACTGGCGATTGTAATCGCCGTACTTTTGATCTTCGGCGGGCGAAAAATTCCCGAATTGATGAAGGGGGTCGGCAGCGGCATGCGGGAATTCAAGAAAGGCTTGCGCGGCGAGGACGAAGAGGTCAAGAGCGTTAACGAAGAAGAGAAGAAGAACTCCACAGCGGATTAAGGCGCCAGCGAGCCCGCAGTTTCCTGTATGATTTTCAGCATCTGAGAATGGATGGGCGGGTTGGCTCCAACGACGTTTCCGCTGGAGAGATAATAATCGTCACCTTCGAAGCTGGTGAAGATTCCGCCGGCTTCTTTTATTATCAGCGCGCCGGCTGCGATATCCCAGGGTGCCAGGCGATGTTCCCAGAAACCGTCGAAGACTCCTTCTGCCGTCCAGCAGAGATCCAGCGCGGCCGCCCCGGCGCGGCGGATGCCCGAACATCGCAGGAAAAGTTTTTCGAAAGTTTTCAGGTAGATTCCCAGTTCATTCTTGGCTCGAAAGGGAAATCCCGTGGCTATGAGGCAGTCGGATAGGTCTTCTTTTGGTCCTATGCAGATGCTCCGGCCGTTCTTCTGAGCCCCTCCCCCCTTTACCGCCGTCCACAAATCGCCCGTCGGCGGTTGGACGATTGCGCCCAGTACAATATCACCCCAATGCTCCCCTGTGATTCGCTTCTCCAGTGCGACGGAGATGGCGAATAATGGGAATTTTTGCAGATAATTAGTGGTCCCATCCAGAGGGTCAACAATCCACCGATAAGTACATTCAGAATCCTTCTGGCCCATCTCTTCCCCCAGAAAAACGGAGTCAGGCAATTCCCGCTCCAGGAAATCACGCATCACCTCTTCGCTTTTACGATCAACGTCCGACACATAATCGCTGATGCCTTTGTTGTCGGCTTGGGAGAGGCTGACTCGGCCGAAATGGTCGTTTAGAATTTTACTGCCGAGACGTACGGCTTCTATTGCGATACCAAGTAAGTTTTTCATCTGCAAGTTCGATCATTAGGGCTGACTAAGCGCGAAGACAGCGCTTTAGCCATGACCTGTGGGGGGAATGGAATCCTGAGAAGGAGGGGGAGGTTCAACGCTCTCCTTTTTCTCGCCAGGACGCCTGAGTTTAACCGCCAGAAATATCGCCAGCGATAAGACCAGAGCTCCGATCACCCGATCGCCGAAGACGTAGAAGCTGTACGCCCTGATGACATAATTATCATCCGCCAGGTCATTTCCATCAAATCGCCACACCAGCACCCCTTCGTCCGATTCTTTCGTGTTTGCATTGATTGTTTGACCCGGCAGATCAACCCGGATGATGAAGGATTCGTCCATCAAATCCTCGGTGACGCGATGGCGCATTTCCAGCAATTCTCCGATGTGGGCGATATCCGCTTGGAGGGTCGAGTCTCCGATGAAGTTCAAGTTTTCGAAGAGAATCTGGTTCGTTCCAACAGCCAGATCATCCCACCATTCAAGATTGGCCAGATCCAATTCTTCGACTTTAATGGCGGCCAAATAAGCATCGATTAGAGAATCAACTTCGGTCAAGGCGGAATCGACCCAATCGGGTGGGATGTTAGTTTTGGCATTTAGCTCGAGCGCTTGCTGGAGAATCTCTCGCACCCGGAGTTTGTATCTTTCCGCGTTCCAAAGCAACATGCCCGCAGCGTACTTCTCTTCGAGGATGCTACGTTCCTCATCGGTAAGCGTCGTATCTTCATCGCTTTCCAGTACCCGGCACTCCTCGGGGATGTGGTCCCAGCGCTCGCCTTCCGTGGCGGTGCGTTCACGGCTTTGGAAAGTGGCCTGAAACTTATATATGGAAGCGAAAAACAGCGGCGTACGGTACAGACGGGAGGGGTGTTTGAGAAAAACATCCGTCCAGGGAATTTCCTTCAAACCCAGCGTTCCGGGCAAGTCATCGGGATTGAAACGCCCCTGCGCCTCGAGTACGTGGGTTTCCGTTCCGGCCGAGTCAACCTCCGTCCAGGAATTTACGGTAAACAGCGGTTCGGTGGGAAAGGAACCGGCGGGATCGTAGATATCCAGGCTATCGCCGCGCGCACTATAGTAAAAATCGCAAACTCCATCCACGTTGAACTTATAGAAAAAGCGGTGCTCGATACACCCCTGCATCATTAAGAGCAGAAGGAGCGCTACCAGTAAACCTACTCTTCCAAATCGCATGCATTCCATTCCATCCTCCAGGAAAGGAGTTCGAGTCGGTTGCGCCGGCACCTTATCCCTGGTATCGTGATTCCGTGCCGGATTCGCTCCATTAAAGCGGAATTCTTTTCAGTGCGCCAGGTTTCGCCAACCATACGAAATCCGAAACGCTGATACAACCGCAGAGCCCGCCGATTTACAACATCTACGTCCAGGACGATTCGATTCAGAGCCAGAGTATTTACCGCCCAGGGTAAGAACAACCGAAGTGCTTCACTGCCATAACCATTGGAAACCTGATCGGCAGAAAAGCAGATACCCAATTCGGCCGCTTCGGGATCTCCGTTCACTGATTGCAAACAAATGTATCCGATCATCTCGCCGGAAAGATTATCCAAAGCGATTCGGAGACGATCCCGTAGCCGTTCGAAGAGGCGGTCGTTTTCAAATTCGTTACGGGGCGCAAAATTGTACTTTGCCAGGTATGACTCCTCGAACTTCGCCCAGTGCTGGCGTTTGTCTTCATCAGCCCTGGTGAAGACTCTCATTTTAAGGTTCCGGCCGACAATTGGAAGGCCCGGCAGTGGATAGCACTCAGGCCCAAAATTGCACATGCGCTGAATCCAGTGGGGCAATAGACTGACGGGAAAGTGGGTCATACCAAGTTATCGCTCAATCATCTGCCGGGAGAATACCCCGGATTATGGTAACGGGTGAAAGTCAACCTAATTGATCCCCTTTAAGAAATATAGAATATTTTTGGGTGAAAGTCAAGAAAAGAAAAACGCCTTGCGGCACCGGTCTTTCTTACCCCCGCATGACAAAAATGACTGCCTTCTAATGATGGATTTGATTTTGGCTTGCATTTAACTAAAAATTCGATTATATTCACTATCGTCATCACCTTAAAATAATAGGTGCGAGCCATGACTAAAATCGCGAGGCTAAAGGGGGTATTCCGAGTCATCTCGGGACTCGCAATTGGATTGGTTCTCGGGGCCAGCATCCAGGCTGCGGAACTGCAAGATTTCCGCCTGGGAGTAAGCGAGAAGAAAACTCGGCTGGTTTATCAACTCGATAAGTTCACCTCCTATAATATCAATTACGATGAATCGTCCGTCAGCATCCGTTTCGATTCCTTGACCGTTTCTGCGGAGCTCTTGAAGAAATTCGAACAGAATATCGGAGGGGCCCTGGGGAATGCCACTTATAGTTCCCAGGGGGGCGGATTTGTCTTTAGTCTAACGGTTAAAGAACCCTTCTATATCCGCTACTTCGACCTGGTCAAGCCGGAACGGCTGGTGATTGATCTCTATCCCCGGTCGCCAAAAGTCGCCGCTGAAACGACACCGGAGAAACGTTCCATTGAGCAGACGACCGGCGTTGCTGAAAAGCAGCAAGCATCCGAAAAAGAGACAGTCATAGAAAAGCCCCCAGAAGCGGATGAGGTCACTCAGGCAGATACGACTGGAAAAGCCGTTTGGGGCGATCAGCCCGCCCAACCCGTTGAGGAACCTGGGGAGGGGGCACGGAAGGCCCAACCCCCCGCGGTGATCCCGACAGCAGGCAGGGATTCGATTAACTGGCTCTATATCGTTCTGCCTGTCGTAATTGTTCTGCTCCTGCTCATCGGTTTATTAACGCTCAGGCGCGCTTCCAAGAGGGTAGAATTCCAGGGTGAAGACCTGGAAGCAGATGAGACGTGGCCTTACGAGGATGATAAGTTTAAGAAACTGGAAGATACCGCCAAATCCACTGACATCGAAGAAGTAGAAGTGGAGGAGGTAGATGAGAAGACCCTCGAGACGCAAACCGAACCGGAAGAACCTGAGGCTGTAGAGGAAGAGCCGACTCCATCGCCCACAGAAGATGAACTGGATAAGATAAAGAGCGAATTCGTGCGATCCCAGTCCCGTGAGAGGGGGACGATACTGGAGGAACCTGAAGCGTCTCCCGAAGGCGATCTCGAGCACAGCAAATCCGAGGGCATTTCGGATTCGGGCGAGGATTTGGAACGATCCGAAGAAACTGGTGAAACGGTCTCCGAAGAATTACCCGAAGAGAAGGCGGCTCTTTCTGAGGCTAAAGAGGATTTAGAACCGATCCCTGAGGAAAAAAGCGAAGCAGAGGAAGAAAAGCAGCCAGTATCGGAAAGCGATAAAACTCCAGCCCCGGAGACAGAAGGATACGGTGTTACGGAAGAGCCGGTTCGACTCAAGATGCACAGGGTGGCTGATGAAGACAGTCCAGATTTAGACTTCGAAGAGGGCACGCTGGTCTGGCCGGTTTACATTTCAGACGGCGATCGTCCGGGCCGCATTATGGTTGTGGATGATGAGCCCGAAATCGTCGCCACACTTGAAAAGTTCTTAGGCGAAGAGAACTACGATGTATTAGGTTGTACCGATAGTTCTACAGCCGTAGACCAGTATAAGGAATGGCATCCTGATCTGGTCATTACCGATGTCGTCATGCCTCAAGTTTCAGGGGTTGACCTGGTACAGAAGATTCGGGAACAGAACGGCCTCCGCAAAGTTATTTTCCTCAGCGGAAAGACGGAACGGGACAGCGTCTCCAGAACATTTCCGAAAGAACTGGAGGATGGGCACTACGAATTTTTCAGGAAACCGATCAGTCTGGTTCAAATCGGCGGACGCATCAAGGATTATTTCACCAACGCTCAGGAGATCCTCCAGTTGAACCTCAAAGATGCCGCGACTTTCGACAGGGCATTGGAACACCTGGCCCCCTATCAATTAGTATCGTTGCAGAGGTTTCTGTGGGACAAAATCTTCGAAATTTCATCGAGCCATTTAGGCCGGCGGATTGAGCCTTACTTTATCACGGATCGCATGGAACCTGCAGCCAATTACATGAGGCGGATGGGCTGCCAGGAGAGAGAGGATTACTGCATAGCCAACGTCTGCTTTAACTCCAATCCATCATGCGCGGCGACGAAAATCAGAAGCGAACTGGAGGTTATGCGTCAAATCATCGCTGAATTCCGGGACGAGTACCAGGCCAGAGAAAGCCAGGAAGGGGACCGTGAAGGCGCAAAGAGATCCGTAAAAAAGCTGGGTAGAGCAGCATCCGAGAAATCAAGCGACGTTGAACCGACAAAAATCGAGGGTTCACCGCCCCCCAGAAGAACTTTGCGGCGGTTGGTATCCAACCGCAAACGCTGACTTGTTATAATGCCAATCCCTCCTGAGGAAATCTACCGCGTTGCCGCTCTGGCAAATCCAAAACTCAATCAGCAAGAGATTACTCGCTTTTCAAACGACCCTTCCCACATCCTGTATTACATTGACCAACTAAAGGACCTGGACACCGAGGCAATCGCCCCGCTGATTTCGGTTTTTGAACGCGAGGGGAGTAGCCAGAGAGATGAGGTTGGATGGTGCCTATGTGCGGAAAACGTGCTGCAGAACGCGCCTGATCGGAAAGGGAATTTTTTTAAAGTCCCCAAGGTTATCGAATGAATCTGGAATTGGATCGCGGACGGATTCCGTTTGGGGGCGAAGCAGTGGGCGTGATTCCTGCACGCTGCGCCTCTACGAGATTTCCCGACAAACCGCTGGCGTTGATCGCCGGCATCCCCATGATCTGTTGGACCCTTAAAAGTGCCGGCCAGGCCGCCTCATTTAAGGAAGTTTTCGTCGCGGCGGAAGATCAAGTCATCGTGGATGCGGTTCACAAATGGGGTGGGAAGGCGAGACTGGTTCGTGGAAGTTTCAGGACCGGCAGCGACCGGGTGGCGGAAGCGGTCAAAGGCAGTGACGCTCCTGCGGTCGTCAACATTCAGGCTGATGAACCCTTCATTGATGCCGCTGGCATTGACGAGGCTCTCGGTTTATTGGAAGATCATCCTGATTTCGGGATTACGACGATCATCCGGCCGATATCTTCAGTGGAAGACTACCACAATCCCAACAGCGTGAAGGTGGTACTCGACGACCGGCAGCGCTGTCTGTATTTTTCCAGATCTCCGATACCGGCGATTCACGGGAAATCAATAGGGCTGAAATTACCCCAAGACGCACCAATTTACCAACATATTGGCATCTACTGCTACCGCCGGAGCGCCCTGGATTATTTCGCTCGGCTTCCCTCATCCCCATTGGAGAAATTGGAGAGTCTGGAACAACTCCGGTTTTTAGAATCCGGGGGTCTTATTGGTGCTGTGAAAGTAAAAGCGGCGGGGCCGAGCGTTAATGCAATTGAGGATTTGCGGTTGGCTGAACGGTTCATCAGAGAAAATAATATCAATTTCGATTTAATGATATGAAAAAACACACAAAATACATTTTCGTCACCGGCGGTGTGGTGTCGTCGCTGGGCAAAGGAATCGCGGCATCTTCCATCGGTTTGCTGTTGAAATCCAGAGGCTTATCCGTATCATTGCTCAAGCTGGATCCCTATCTCAATGTGGATCCGGGAACCATGAGCCCCTACCAGCATGGCGAAGTTTACGTCACCGATGACGGTGCGGAGACGGATCTGGATCTGGGCCATTATGAACGCTTCATTGACGTGGACATGAAGCACGTCAACAACGCCACCACGGGACAGGTCTATCATACCGTGATCGAGAAGGAGCGCCGCGGGGATTACCTGGGCGCCACCGTGCAAGTGATCCCTCACATTACCGATGAAATCAAATCGCGGATTCTGGCGGCGTCCAAGAATAACGGTCACGTGGACGTTCTCATCAGCGAAATCGGCGGGACGGTCGGCGATATCGAATCGCTGCCATTTTTAGAAGCCATCCGGCAATTTGGCCAGGACGTCGGCAGGGGAAATGCACTTTTCATCCACCTGACTCTTGTTCCTTTCATCCGCGCTGCCAACGAGTTCAAGACCAAGCCCACCCAACATTCGGTCAAGGAACTGCGGGAAATCGGTATTCAACCCGCCATCCTCCTCTGCCGTACCGAGGGCAGACTGGCTCGAGGCCTACGGGAAAAGATCGGTCTTTTCTGCAACGTCGCTGCCGAAGAGGTTATCGAGGCTCGGGATGCAACGTCAATTTACGAAGTTCCGCTACTATTTGAAAAGAACGGACTGGGCAAGTTGTTGGTCTCTAAGCTGGGTTTAGAAGCCATTGAACCTGACCTGACGGAGTGGGAGAATTTTGTTGACCGCGTGAAAAACCCGTCCCATAAGATTCGGATCGGCATCTGCGGAAAATACGTAGAACTGCGCGACGCCTATAAATCAATCATCGAATCCTTCGTCCACGCCGGAGCGGTGAACGACGCCCGCGTTGAGCTGGTTTGGCTGGCTGCTGAAGACCTGGAAAACGACGTCACCGGAGGTTCCTTAGACCAAATTGACGGGGTATTGGTTCCGGGAGGATTCGGGGAGCGCGGCTTCGAAGGCAAACTGAACGCCATCCGTTACGCCAGGGAAAATGGGATGCCCTTCTTCGGTATCTGCCTGGGATTGCAATGTGCCATCGTGGAATTCGCTCGCAACGTCTGCGGTTTGGAAGGCGCAGACAGTCGCGAATTCAACAAAGACACCAGGCACCCTGTGATTGACTTTCAGCCCGGGCAGGAGGACATCGAACGCATGGGAGGCACGATGAGGTTGGGAGCCTACCCCTGCGAAATCGCCCCCGGATCATTGGCTCACCGCGTTTACGGTCAAACCAGCATCAGCGAACGGCATCGCCACCGCTACGAAGTGAACAACGACTACATCGAGACGTTATCCAGCAAAGGGTTGGTTTTTTCCGGGATATGCCCGCAGGGCAATTTGGTGGAGATCATAGAACTGCCGAACCATCCCTGGTTTCTAGCCGTTCAATATCATCCTGAACTGCGTTCTCGCGTCGCTTCGCCTCACCCTCTCTTCGTAGATTTCGTGCGTGCATCTCTGGAATACAGCGAGAAACGGAAGTCGTGAAAGAAGTAAAAGTCGGCAAAATCACCGTCGGCAAGATGCATCCCCCGGTGCTCATCGCCGGGCCCTGCGTCATCGAATCGCTGGATCTCCTGTTATCAACCGGGGAACGCATTCGAGAACTTGCCGGGCGGTACGGTTTTCCATTTATTTTAAAGAGCTCGTTTGAAAAAGCCAACCGGACTTCAAAAGACTCTTATAGAGGCCCCGGGCTGGCAGTTGGATTGGAACACTTATCAAAAGCTCGAAGCGAGCTCGGAGTCCCGGTACTCACCGATATCCATCTCCCCTCGCAGGCGGAACGAGCCGCGAAGGTTGTTGATTGCCTGCAAATACCCGCCTTTTTATCTCGCCAAACAGAGTTGATCGAAGTTGCGGCCGCTACGGGTCTCCCCATAAACATCAAAAAAGGGCAATTTATGGCTCCCGCCTCAATGCACCACGCCGTTGACAAGGCGCAGTCTGCCGGATCAGGTGGGGTCATGGTCACCGAGCGCGGGACGATGTTCGGATACGGAGACCTCATCGTTGACATGCGCTCACTGGCTATTATGTCCGACTTCGAAGTCCCCGTCATATTCGACGCTACGCATAGCCTGCAGAAACCGGGGAGCGGAACCCGGACGGGGGGAGATCGGCGCTTCATCAAACCGCTGGCTCGAGCCGCCGCGGCAACCAGCGCGGTTGACGGCATCTTTCTCGAAGTGCACCCCAATCCTCAGGGCGCCCTGAGCGACGCGGATTCGCAGCTTCCGCTGGAGGAGCTGGCATCGCTGTTGGAACAACTACGTCAGGTCTTTGACGCCGTTGGTCGCGGCTCTTCATCCGGATCAGGGATAAATCCGTGAGGAAACTGCGCCTAAAGCGCGGGCAGGAACGCAGAATTCTGGAGGGGAGCCTCTGGGTTTTCTCCAACCAGGTGGATGATCCCTTGCGCGAATACCAGCCTGGAGAAACCGTCCACCTGACCACGCGGGGAGGGCGTTTCCTGGGAACCGGATACGTCAATCCGCATTCCTTAATCGCATTCCGCCTTCTGAGCAAAGAAGAGACGGAAATAGATGCTGACTTTTTTCGCCGCCGCCTTGAACAAGCGAAACAGTTGCGGCGGATGATCCTCCCGGGTGAAGAGGCCCTTCGGGAGGTTTTCTCTGAGTCGGACGGCCTGCCCGGATTGATCGTTGATCGTTACGCTGAAATCCTGGTTGTTTCGATGACCACGGCGGGGATGGATGGTTTGCGTGACGTTATCTGCGAAGCATTACAGACGGTCTATCAACCCCTGGGGATTTTCGAAAGATCCGACCTTCCCGTGCGCAAACTGGAGGGCTTGGAACCGCGCAGTGGTCCTATTTTCGGTACGATTCCGACAAAAGCCCTCTGGGTGAAATTTGCGGGCGTTGCGTTGCCGATTGACGTAGAGCGGGGACAGAAAACAGGGCTCTATTTAGATCAGCGCGCCAATATTGAATCAATCGCTCCTTTCACTCGAGGAGCGACCGTGCTGGATGCCTTCTGTTACGAAGGAGCCTGGGGTTTGAAGGCGGCGAAATCCGGGGCGAAATCCGTCACGTTCCTGGACAGTTCCGAATGGGCTTTGGGACAGGCCATGAAAGCGGCCCGCCGCAATCGCGTCGCAGAAATCTGTCGGACCATCCAGGCGAACGCTTTTGATGCCTTGAAAAAAATGGCAAAGGACAAAAAATCGTTCGATCTGGTGATTTTAGATCCGCCCTCATTCATCCGCTCGAGGGCACATTTCAAGGAAGGCTACAAGGGTTATTTTGACCTGAATCGGCGCGCCGCGGCTCTGGTTAATCCCGGAGGCATCCTGGTAACCTGTTCGTGTTCGCACCACATGGAGGAGGCTACTTTTTTCGATCTAATCAAATCAGTTCTCCGGCAGACGGGCAGAGAAGGACGCCTATTATATCGCGGCGGCCAATCCCCTGATCATCCGATCCTGCCGGCCATGCCGGAGACCGAGTATCTCCATTGTTTCGCTTTGCAATTGTCTTAGCTTCGCACCGAATTTGCCTTGAAGCATGGGTGATAACAAGATAAATTCACGTAAAGCAAAAACTGCATCAGCCTGGATTATTCTGATCGCCTGGGTGGCATTTATCTACCTCACACTGGGAACGGTTCCCAAGTGGCGCGAATTTCTGGTTACGCGCTACGGGGAGGGAGTGTTTGCCGTCATCACCTTTGCTATCGGTGGTGTTGCGGTAGCTTTCATTTTAGGCTTCATGATCATTCGCAACCGAGAAAAAAGACTCCTTCCCTACATTGCGCTCATTACAATCGTCCTTTTCTTGCGCTACGTCATGCGCCATTGGATCACCATCCCGGTGGAGCAGATTCATTTCATCGAGTACGGTCTGGTCGGCTTTCTATCTTTTAACGCTCTGCGACGACATCTTAGGGGATGGGGACTAATTACCGCGGCCATATTTCTGACCTATCTTTTCGGTATGGTGGATGAATGCATCCAGGGGCTCCTGGCGAATCGCGTGGGCGAACAGAGGGACATGTACTGGAACGGATTGGCCGGATTGCTGGCGCTCGGAATTATTACCCTATCCATCCGGCCTACGATCATTAAGGGGCGAAGTGGGCGGCGGGAATTGCAAGCGCATATTATCATGCTGGCGCTCAGCCTGCCCATTCAGGGCTATTTTAACTCGGTAATTGCGCAATTCGGCGTGCTGATCCGGGACGATTCCATTGGGGCGGTGTTCC
>CAZHMN010000019.1:6116-39644 GCA_964533705.1 uncultured bacterium | reverse complement strand
TTATATGACGTATATGAAGACAGCCGTTCTGTCACCACTACCAGTTTTCGGCCAACAGTTCAAAGTGTGCCCGGGGATGATCGCAGGCCGGGCATTTCCCGGGTGGTTCTGTGCCTTCGTGGATATATCCGCAGTTGCCGCACCGCCACTTCACGACTGTATCCCGTTTGAAGACTTTTCCGGTTTCAATATTCTCAAGCAGCTTCAAGTACCGCTTTTCATGCTGTCTCTCGGCGACGCTGACGGCGCGGAACACTGCGGCTATTTCATTAAATCCCTCTTCTTCCGCGGTACGCGCGAATTCCGGATACAGGGTGCTGTATTCGTGATTCTCACCAGCGGCGGCGGCCCTCAGATTCTCCTTGGTGTCAGCGATGATGCCGGCGGGGAAGGACGCCGTTATTTCGACGTCTCCGCCTTCGAGAAACTTGAAAAACCTCTTGGCGTGTTCCTTCTCGTTGTCGGCCGTTTCGGCGAATATGTTGGAAATCTGAACGTAGCCTTCCTTTTTCGCCGCGGAAGCGAAGTAATTATAGCGGTTCCGGGCCTGTGATTCTCCGGCGAAAGCCGCTAAGAGATTTTTTTCGGTTTTAGTCCCTTTCAAACTCTTCATCTCTCTCCCCTCTATTTTATCCTTGATTGTAAACGGTCAGTAGTATTTTGCTTTCAAAGAAAAGACATAGGTCTATAATGTTCAGTTGTTTATCGAGCCGGGGGCAAGCAGGATCACGTTTCAATTAGCTTAAAGGAGTCAAAACATTTCTGGATCTCGGGGGAAGCTGATTTATCCCGGTGGGTCTCAACGATCACCTGGTAGAACCTCGTGCCGACCATATAGAGGTGGAAATCAATATAGAACTCCCCGTCCGTGGTCTGAATCCTCATTTCTCGACCGGGATGCTCACCGAGAGTAACCTCTAAATCGCTAGTTAACTCACCCTGTAATTTGGCGAGCGCCCGATCACGAACCTCATTGAAGATAGAGTCCGGTGCGCCTGCCTGAATTACGCTGTCCGGGTAATCGGAGTAAGCCACGGTGTAGGCAATGCCGTCTCTTCCGAATGTATCCAGGATAAAAAGATGGAACTCTACGGGGCCCGCGTCCGTATCCACGGTGGCAACCTGTTCGAGGGGCGCGCCGGGTAATTTAATGGAAAAAGCACCTTCTTCAGAGCTGAACTTTTGCCAGGAATCCTTTTGGCATCCCATCAGAGAGAATGTCAGCAATCCGATCATCCACAGTTTAATTCGCATGAGGTTCCTCTGATTTATTTAGTTATTGCTTAGCTTCCGCTGACATTCCGGTCCTTCTCTGAACGTGCGTGAGTGTCAGGTCAAGTTGGAGATCCCGAATTGTGAACTTTTTTCTCTATCTTCGCAGTGCTGCTTCGATTCTGCTGTGTCGCTCCGACGATAATCTTCGCCATAATTAAACCAGGCCGATTTTATCATATCCACTATTCAAACAATTTCACGCTCAGCGTCAGACCGTCACCAATGGGTAGGATCGTGCTGCATAGGCGGTCGTCGGCGAATATTCTGCGGTTGTATTCATCGACCGGTTTGCTGTAATCTTCCCTGATTCCCATAGGTTTGAACAGAGCGTCATCGGCGAGGATCAAACCCCCTTTGCGAGTCAGGTTAATACAGCGCTCCAACATGCCGGGGTATAATGTCTTATCAGAATCCTGCAGAATCAAGTCGAAAGAGTCGTTTATTTCGTTAATTACTCCACCCGCATCACCGAGGATGAATTCGACGATAGAAGACAACCCCGCAGCTTCGACGTTTTCCTTTGCTATGGACAAAGCGTCCGCATCTCTTTCAATCGAGATCAGCTTGCCGCCTGTTTCCCGCAAAGCTTCTGCCAGCCAGATGGTGGAATAACCCAGGCAAGGACCGAACTCCAGCGCATTTTGAGCGTTCATCAACCGCACCAGCAAATACAACAACCGCCCCACGTGCAGGCCAACAGTAGGTTCAATATCCTGGCGCAGAGGCAGCTCCAGAGCGATCTTAGTCAATTGCGGGTGATCAGTTGAAATGAAGCTTTCAATGTAATCTAAAACGTTCACTTTACACCAGATCCAATACCTGAATTTAGAAATCCAGTGAACGCACTTGAAGAATTTTAGGGTGTAGTTTTGAATTAACGGGATTACACTATTTTTTAAGGAAAAATACGTAAACCGGTCTTAAGCCAAACAGAACCGCCAGGGCCACAAACCACCAGATATTCAGCAGCATTATCTGCGGAATCAGTTTTACCACGATCAAAGCGACGAATATCGCTGCGGCCTGGACCAGTTTCACGTCTATGATGCTTAACCTTTTGACCCTTTCGTTCATAAAGCTGAAGTACGACATTCTCCACCTCCTCCCCGGCGATAGATTACTCCTCCACTCCCCACTTGAGGACCTCAATGCGGACGCGCGCTGTGCCCGTTCCGATCATGTTGAGCTCCCTGGCGGCTCCATAGGAGAGATCAATGATTCTCCCCTTGACAAAGGGACCTCGATCGTTAATCGTAACGGTGACCGATTTTCCATTATCCCGGTTCTTGACTTTTACAACCGTCCCCAGCGGCAGTGTCCGATGGGCCGCCGTCATGGCGTGCATATCAAAAATCTCCCCTGAGGCGGTGGGCTTGCCGTGAAAATCATCGGCGTAATAGGAAGCGATGCCGGTTTCGACATAGCGGCCGCCCGGTCTAACGGGGGACGGCAGGGTGTCACGCCGATACCTCGGCATCGAGGTGCAGCCCACGATAAGACAACCTAACAGTAAAACGCTTAGATACCGAGCTGCAAGACGTTTTAATCCAGCTGCAACGTGCCGATCAAATCGCTGACTTTTGCTACGGAGTGTTTTTCGCAATATTTGAATAATCCCGAGATGATTTCAAGGGTTATCTGTGGATTGACGTAGTTGGCGGTGCCTATTTCCACGGCTGTAGCGCCGGTGATGATGAATTCCAGGGCATCGGTGGTTTTGGAAATGCCTCCGATGCCGATCAGGGGCAGAGAAACAGCCTGGCGGGCCTCATAAAGTTTGGCTAAAGCCACAGGCTTAATCGAAGGTCCGGAATAGCCGCCCGTCACGGTCGCCAGACGGGGCCGGCGGCTTTCCACGTCCACCGACATGCCGACCAGGGTGTTAATCATTGAGAGCGCATCGGCGCCGGAATTTTCACAGGCACGGGCCACTTCGGCGATGGCTGTGACATTGGGTGTCAGCTTGGGAATGATCGGCCTGGAAGTGCGCTTCCGGATGCCGCTGACGATTTTTTCCGTCATTCTGGCATTTGATCCGAAGGCCATGCCCTCATCTTTGACGTTGGGGCAGGAAACGTTGATTTCGTAAGCGTCGAAACCGGAATGAGGCTCCAGTTTGTCCACGACTTCCCAGTATTCCTCCACTGTAGATCCGGCGACATTCACAATGACGGTCGTGCCGATATCCTTTAGTGCGGACAGCTTCTCCGCAATAAAAGCGTCCACACCCACGTTGGCCAAACCAATCGAGTTCAGCATGCCGCCGGCCACTTCCCAGATGCGCGGCGCGGGATTGCCGGGGCGGGGGCGGGATGTGATGGTCTTGGTGATGATCCCCCCCAGTTTCGATACGTCTATCAACTGAGCGTATTCCGTGCCGTATCCGAAGGTGCCGGAGGCGACCAGAACGGGGTTTTTCAGCTTTAAGGATCCCAGAGAAACGGTTAGATCAACGTTCATACCGGGGTCACCTCCTGGTGCGGCCTGTAACGGTTTACATATTGTCCGCAGTTGGAACCGATAACGTCTTCTTCCGGTTCGCCCAGACTTAAAATAACTTCGTAACCTGCCTGCCGGATGACGTCCACAATTTCGCTGGATCCCTGGCCGTCTGCGGGATTGATCTGCGTTCGTAGACCGTTAACTCTGACGCGTTCGGTGGGATTCAAGGGGGTTATCTTCACCAGGAAAACAGACGGATCAAAGTGCTGAATCAGAATTTCGGGATCAATCGGATAACCTTTGGCGGCTGCAAAATTTAGCGCAATCTTGCGGTCACCCGGACGGTGGAAGTTCTCCCCCATTGCTGCGGCATCTCCAAAATCCATTACGGGGTAATTGATCAATCGGCGGCGTCTTTTACTGTCTGTAGTGTGAAGAGAGAATTGTAACTGAAATCGCCCATTCGGATAGAGGGAATCTTTCAGATTCTTCAAAGTCTTAAAAAAACGTTCACGCCCGCGCGGCAGCACCGTCGAGATGCAGGGCATCAAACCGGGGGCATTATATCTCTGAGGTAGGTCCTGAAGCACTTCGAACACGGCATCATTCAGGGTCGGTTCACCCATGCGGGCGAACTGGACTTTGAATTTGGGGATGGGAATGATGCGGTTCGGGTAGCGGGCTGTGACCATAAAGTCAATCTGCTCGAGAATTTCGGCGGTACTCAAGGGGCCCTGATAATTCCCCCCGGCGTCGCACATGCTGCAGCGCACCGGGCAACCCTTCAGGGTTGAAATAATCAGCACCCATTTTTCCTCGCGAGGGGTTGGAGGAGCGACCGACTCGACAAATTCCAGCAGCGAACCGGCACCGGTCTTTCCCACATATAGCATGGCCAGGTCTTCGCGACCGTGGCGGGCGATAACTTCCATTACTTATTCCAACTCTAAGAGCAACTGGACAACCTGCATGGCGCAGCGCAAACCATCCCCTACGGCGATGCCCACCTGGCGAAAACTGCCGTTAACCACGTCCCCGGCGAAGAAGAGAGGCAGATCGGGATAAGAGCGATTCATCAACTCCGGCGCCAAAAAGTCAACATTCGGTCTGCGGCCAATGGCGACGAGAACGAAATCGCATCGCAGGGGAGACTGCGAACTGTCGCGAAAATGTATGCAAACCGACGCGGAATCTTTCAGAAACTGTATCGGTTCGGCTTGGCTTATAATGGCGATTCCTGGTGTTCGCTGAGCTTCCGCTTCGAGCTTTTTTAGGGCGCGCGGCCGGTCGGAGCGCATGATCAGCTTGACGCCGATTCCACTTTCAGCCAAAGAAAGAGCATAATCGAAGGCAACATCCCCTCCGCCGATGACACAAGCAGAGCGACCGGCATCCTCAGGGAGGTCCTTCAGTTCGTGAAATACGAGTTTTCCCGAATACGCATCTTCTCCCGAAATGCCCAGATAGAGCGGCACACCCCCCGAAGCGACGATCACCGCTCGAGCGAAAATATCACCCTGCGAACAAGCGGCCATAAAACCATCGCCTCGCCGATCCAGCCGTTCCACGCAAATAGCATGAACTTCGACGCCAAAATCCCTGATATGTTCATCGAGAAGGCGGGCGAGTTCCCGGCCCGATATTCCAGACGGGACGCCGGGGTAGTTCTCAATACAACGGGCATTTAAAAGTGATCCGCCGATGGAGCTCTTTTCCACCAGGAAGGGATCCAGACCGCTGCGTTTCAACTGTAGAGCGGCAGTCAGCCCGGCCGGCCCGGCGCCGATGACCAGAACGTCAGTTTCCATTCCGGGACGATTACATTGCTGTTATCAAAGTCAGTAGATCAGCGACCAGTCAATGGAGGAAGCGTCGAATACGGGGCCGTCCTGACAGACCAGACGATAGCCGCCCCGCTCTCCCCCCTCCTGAAGTTTTAAGGCGCAACCCTGACAGACTCCCACTCCGCAACCCATGCGGTTTTCAAGGGATACCTGATGGGGAAGACCGTATTTTTCACAAATGCGGGCTGCGGCTTTCAGCATCGGCACGGGGCCGCATGAAAAGACCGTGGCGCCCTCTTCTACGCCGCCCTGAAGATGCTCTTCGAACACAATAGTCACAAATCCAGCCTTACCGTAACTGCCGTCATCTGTGCAGGCGATAATACCGCGCTCGGAGACGCTTTCATCCTCCAGGGGAAATTCCTTGTGGGTGCGCGCCCCCAGGAAGAAATGGGTCTTTTTACCGCGTTTGTCAAGTTCGTCCTGCAGAAATAATAGAGGGGCATCACCAATGCCTCCACCGACCAGATAGGCAGCTTCAACGTCGTCATAGGAAAAGCCTTCACCCAAGGGGCCGATAGCGTCGCAGGTTCGCCCGATTTTATACTTCGCCAGGCCGGCGGTTCCGGTTCCGACAATCTTAACGATCAGTTTGATCCAATCTTCAGCGACTTCAGCGATGCTGAAGGGACGCCGCAGAAGCACTTCAGGGATGCCCTCAAGGCGGAGATGCACGAATTGACCGGGTTTTGCCATTCTGGCGATACCGGGCAGCTCGATTTCCATCGCAAACAGGGTGTGGCGGAACCTATGAAGATGGCGGACGACGCCGATTTCCTGTATCATATCAGGGAATGAACCTTACGAGTTGAGTGGCGGGGTATTCGACATACCGGCCGTCCTGGTAGCCGGGTTTAAAACGCACTGCCTGCAACGCCTGGATCGCCATTTCACCAAAATCGAAACCCTCGGGATCCTCGCGTAAAATTCGAAAATCTTTGAGATTCCCCTGGGCATCTACCGTAAAACTAACCATGACTTCGCCGGGTATTTCAGCTTCGGCGGCCACCACAGGGTAGAGTTGATTCTGGTGAATGACATCTCGAAGGGCTTCTTCCCCGCCGATCAGTTCAGGCGGGCCGGAACCGGGAGGCGCCTCCCCGAAACCGGCAGCGACCTGTTCAGCTCCCGTAGTATCCTCCACCCCGGCAGTTGTATCGGGTAGTTCGGGCGGGGGCGGAGCGACCTTGTTCTTGGCGATGTTCAGGTATTCTGACTGGGGATACCAGGCGATCAGAGAATCGTAGGAGGCCAGCGCGCCGGAGACGTCATCGAGGACGTGCTCCTGAATCCAGGCTGCAG
The DNA here is from genome assembly GCA_964533705.1 of uncultured bacterium. GTDB lineage: Bacteria > Electryoneota > B3-LCP > B3-LCP > B3-LCP > CAZHMN01. Next base: position 32,781 of record CAZHMN010000019.1, on the reverse strand, counting down.
CGTAAAGGGCTTTGGGGCCCCATTCAGAATCCGGCCAGAGCCGGGTTACCTCTCTATACCGTTCGATCGCAGATTCGGGCGAGTTTTCAACAAGCCAGAGATCTTCTGCTTCCCGAAAGAGCTCGGCGGCCGAGTCCACCGGTTCGGGCAGAGGCTCTAATCCCAATCGGGGCCGAACCCAGCGGTCGTAGTCAGTTCCCGGGAAATCTCGATGAACCCGTTCCAGCAGGGAATCGGGCGCGGTAGAATCCGGAGATGTGTCCTTGATAATATGATATAATGCGAGCAAGGCGCGGGCCTGAACGTCCGGGTTGACGGTTTGGCCACACAGCTCGGTCATGATGACCCTGGCAGTATCGGGATCATTGAACCGGGTCCATAAATGCTCTCCAAGGCGGTAGCGCATTCCGGCCAACGCCTCTCGATCTGCTGCCATCCGTTCATAAATGGCCGTTGAATCTGTCGGCAGAGGTTTTAGTCGGATCTCCTTCGGGGCGGTGGGATGGGGCGCTCCTGGTGCACCCTGTACCCCTGGAAACCCGGGCGCAGTCATCCCCTCCAAGCCCGACAACTTCCCGGCGCCTCCAGCTTTGGCTTGCTGCAACTGCTGCTGGCTTAGCCCGGGTGGCATTCCCGGCGGTGTTGGGGGCTGAGTCTGTTGAATCGTTTCAGGCGGCGGCGAGGGCTCTTCCGAAGGTTCAGTTGTGTCGGACGGAACGGCAATTGTCGTATCTATTTGGGCGGAATCGAATACGACGCCTCCGGGATGCTCGGCGATCCATTGCAGCTGGAATTCCAGCGTATCAATATCCGCCGTAAGTGAATCAATAGTAAAGCTGATATTCTGCACATATTTCAGGTCATTCACTTTCTTCATGGCATCTTCGACGAACTCGCTCTGCGCCTTTTCCGAGCGGACTTTTGCCAAGTATTCCTCGGCTTTGGCGAAATCCTTCAAATCCTCCAGGTAGATCTGGCCCAGGCGATAGCTGGCTTCGGCGGAGGTTTCGGTGCGGGGATGGAGCGTGATGATCTTCTCGTAAAGTTCGACGGCCTCTTCCTTTCGGCCCAGCTCGCTCAGTATTCCAGCTTTGGCGAGGTAGACGTCTTTGTAATAGTTGAAATAGATATCCTGATTCAATAATTCTTCGCAGATTTCCAGCGCCCTGTCCAATTCATTCAGTTTCTGAAGAGTGACGGCCTGCTTGAAGATCGCTTCGAACTTGCGTTTGCGCGTGGGTTTCTCGTCCAATACCTTCTTATAAGCCTGCTCAGCTTCCTGGTACTCACCCAGATAAAAATAGCACTCGCCGATCTGGTACTGGATGTCCGCCTTGATGCGTTTATCCTTTTCGGTTTTCAGAATTTTGCCGTATTCCAAAAGTGCCTGCCGATAGTTCTCCTGTTCAAAGTAGTAATCCGCCTGGCTGCGCTGGCTCTCCATACGAAGCTGGCGCGGTACGTCCTTTTCGACCCACAGTGCGTTCAGGAGGGCGATACCCTGCTCAGTCTGACGCATGGCGATCAGGGTCTTCCCCAGGTAAAGGCGAGCTTCATAACACAGAGGCGAATCCGGGTAGAGGTTCAAAAGCTCCTCGAACTTACGCTTCGCCCTCGGATAGGATTGAATCTCGTAGTAGGCCTTACCCATCAGCAGGATAGCGTCGTCACGGTATTTGCTATCCGGGTAGTACTCAATGAGCCGGGCGGCGGAATCAATTGATTTTTGAAAATTGGCCGTTTGGGGGCGGGTCCCCTCTTCGCGGTTCTCGTTGTCCTTCATGCCCTCTTTGAAATAGTACTTGGCGTTGTAGTAGGTGTTAAAGTAGGCACAGGACGAGATTCCCACGATCAGAAGACCGAAGAGCGGGATGACCAGGTAACTAAGTCTATATTTTTTCAACGTCATTGCGAGTCAGTAATCATTGGCTTTCAGATATTATCCGGCGGATCATCACAACCAATTCCGGCAAAGCCCGAGCGGAGGGACTCCGGATAATGCAATCGGCAAGCGGTGAGATCGGCGTCGCTTCGGGGTTGATTTCAATCAGGATGGCGTTGTTATCCTTGGCCGTGATAGGAAGGGAAGCCGCCGGATGGACGACCGCCGAAGTTCCAATCGCCAGGAATAGAGTCGCTTCATGAGATTTCGAGAAGGCGTCTTCAATATTGACGGGATTTAAGCCTTCGCCAAACCAGATCACATCGGGTCGTACCGGGCCCTTACATTTGGGACAGAGCGGAGGCAGGTTATCGAAATCCAGGGCGTCGTCGGAGAAACGGCTGCTGCATTGATTGCAGCGATTCAGGAAGATATTACCGTGCAGTTCGATCGGTTCCCGGCTGCCGGCCCGACGGTGGAGCCCATCCACGTTCTGGGTGATCAGCGTGAAATGATCTCCCAGCAGGTTTTCCAATTCCACCAGGCTCTGGTGCCCCTGATTGGGATCAGCCTGAGCGATTAAGTTGCGGCGATAGAGGTACCACTCCCAAACGAGGACGGGATCGGAAGCGAATGCCTGGGGCGTAGCCAGTTCTTCCGGCCGGCGCTGTTTCCAGAAGCCGCCCGGCCCCCGGAAGGTGGGCACACCCGATTCGGCGGAGATGCCCGCACCCGTCAGTGCGACGACTCTCTGCAAATCTCTCGAAGTCAGATTCAGCGAAGCTAATTCCTGTAATTCCATGCTTGACAAGCGGCTTTTTTTTGAGTATATTTATTTTCTTAAATCATGGAGACATTTATGCCGCATCATAAATCGTGTAAAAAGCGCATGCGCACCAGCGAAATATCCCGCACCCAGAATCGCGCTTATAGATCTCAAGTTCGAAGTTTGGTCCGGCAGGTTCAAACAGCCGAAACTCAAGCCGCCGCGTCGGAGAGCCTGATCAAAGCAACCACCCTTCTGGATCGTTTGGCTCGCAAGGGCGTCATCAAGAAGAACAGCGCGGCCAATACCAAATCGAAACTGCAGCGTCACTTCAATAAGCTACCTGCTGAGGCATAAAAGCGCCGGCTTAAAATTTGTAATTAGGCGCCTCCTTGGTGATGACAACATCATGGGGGTGGCTCTCTCTCAAGCCCGCCTGACTGATACGGATGAATTGAGATTCTCGGCGCAGAGCTTCCAGATTGTTCACTCCGCAGTACCCCATCGCCGCTTTTATTCCCCCAATCAATTGAAATACGGTGTCCTCCAGCTTGCCTTTGTAGGGGACGCGTCCCTCGATCCCTTCGGGGACCAGCTTTCCGGCTGATTCGGGATCCTGGAAGTACCGGTCGGCGCTTCCGTCCATCATAGCGCCCAGCGATCCCATGCCACGGACAACTTTGTAACTGCGACCCTCAAGCACGACGGTTTCACCGGGACTCTCCTCCATTCCGGCGAATAATTGTCCAATCATTACCGATTCGGCGCCGGCCGCCAGGGCTTTGGCGACGTCACCCGAAAAGCGAATTCCACCATCCGCGATGATGGGCACGTCGTGGCGAGCCGCCTCTTCAGCGCATTCCATGATGGCGGTAATCTGTGGCACGCCCACGCCAGCGACAACCCGCGTAGTGCAAATAGACCCGGGGCCGATACCGACTTTCACGGCATGAGCTCCGGCAGAGATCAGATCCGCAGCTCCTTTTTGTCGCGCCACGTTCCCGGCGATCACTTCCAGATCCGGATACTTATTGCGGATTTTCTCCACCGCCTGAAGGACGCCTCGGCTGTGGCCGTGCGCCGTATCCACGACGATGACGTCAACCGAGGCAGCGATTAACCTCTCCAATCTCTGATCCAGATCCCCACCGACCCCGACGGCAGCGCCCACTCGCAACCGGCCGTGTTCATCTTTGCAAGCTTGTGGATATTGCTTTTTCTTCTGAATATCCTTGACGGTGATCAGACCGATCAATTTGCCGTCATTGTCAACGATCAGCAACTTCTCGATGCGGTGCTTCTGGAGGATTTTTTGAGCATCTTCCAGTGTCGTGTTACGGGGCGCCGTGACCAGAGGAGCCTTTGTCATCACCTGGGAGACGGAGTGATCCAGGCTGGTTTCGAAGCGCAAATCGCGATGCGTAACGATGCCCACCAATTTATCGTCATCTACAACGGGGATGCCAGAGATGGATTTAGTCTGCATTGTCTTTATCGCTTCCCGAACCGTCTGCTGCGGAGAAATGGTAATGGGATTTAAGACAATCGTGCTCTCAGCACGCTTGACATTATCCACTTCAGCAGCTTGTCTTTCGGGAGAAAGATTCTTGTGAACGATCCCGATGCCGCCCAGCCTGGCGAGCGCGATGGCGAGGTTTGATTCGGTGACCGTGTCCATGGCGGCGGAAACCAGAGGGATGTTCAGCTTGATGTTCCGGGACAGCCGGGTGCGCACCTCCGTCTGTGAGGGCAGGATTTCCGAACGAGCGGGTAAAAGCAACAGATCGTCGAAGGTGTAACCCTCACCGACGATGCGAGTGCGGTTGGTTGAGTTTCTCTGCGTTGGATTCATGGGTTAGTGTTGATTTGGAAATTCATTCTTTAGTGACGTCAGTTTATATCCATTTCATGAAAATACCCCTCGCTCATAAAATTGATTCACTCCCTAACTCGGATACCCACTCCATTCTGGGATTCCATGTTTGAAGTATAATAAACCTCACCCATGCCGTTCCCGTGTAAGCGGGAGTTCATCCCTGAAAGGAACTGTAAGCTGGATTCCCGGTCAGGTCGGGAATGACAGCAGGGGGAATCAGGAATGATAACAGGGGCAAGAACGATGAAAAATTTGCTGAACGAACTGGATAACTATAACTTGATAACCGGATTATCTGTTCTTCTTCAGTTGTTCAATTCTCTTTTCAAAAGCCTGATAATCGTAGGCTTCAACTTCAAATAAATCCGCTTTTCGCTCTAACAAAACATCCTTCACCATAGTTAGCATGGCATTTCTATACATTTCCAATTCCGCAATGTCAACTGAACCCGGGTTCCGGTCGAAATTCTGCTCGATCTCCCACAGTCGGTCCATTTCTTCGTTGCCTACCAAAAGGTGTTTGCGGTAAATAATATGAACCGCTTTTTTTTCGGGGTTATAACCGATGAAGTAATGGTATTCCCGTCTGGGAGAATCAATACCGGTATCGATGAAATATTGGTTGGCTTCCGGGATATTCCTTTTGTTGCACCCCAGGATGAAGGCGATAACATCGCTAACGGTGTGATCTCGGCTGCTGATGAGTGTGAACTCACCCCTTTCCAGCGGTTCTTCATTACTGGTGATGTAATCTACGGCAAGACTCGTAATCATAAATCCTCCAGCGCCGCATAGACAAATATGTCCCAGAAACTTGCTGACATCGTGAAAACTCACATCGGTCGTTTCTACTCCGGCAGGGTAGCTTCCCGCCAGGAAGCCGTGGTGATAGTGAAAAGTGATGGGTGGAATTTCATAGATGAATTTGTATTGTTCGTTCCAGGGTAGTTTGCCGATATTATCTTGAAGCTGCGGGGATGATTCCACACTTATGGATATGATCAGTGCTACCGCGCAGAAGACACCGTTTCGCATCGAAAGTATTGTCATTGCATTTATAAGATCATTTATTCTTATCACAGGATTCAATAATCCAAGGTGGAATTTTGGGGATTACCACAGCTTTTTCTCTTACCCGATTATACCGCATTGCAGGTGGGTTGTTCCGCACGATCCCTGAATGAAAAGCACTTTACCATGAAATCCCAACGCCGTTCTGGCAGGCCCTGATTTCAGCCCCTTACCCTGCCGTAAACAGGTTAACAAAATAAGCGATATAGTCCAGGGATTGGCGGGTAACCTGCAGCCTGATCAAATAAACGGCTAATATCAATAACGGCAATCCCGCCACCAGCACCAAAGGTTTGCCGATACCACTGCGGTAAGCGATGCTCAAAGCATTGATCAGCCTCATATACGACCAGGCCAACACCCAAACGATAATCAGAGCAATGGCCCACTGCAGGGTTGGAAGGCCAGAAAACCTCAAGAACAGCGCTGAAATGGGTAAAATCATCAACGCGGGAACGCTCGACCAGGACAGCAGACTGAGAGACTGAACCAGAGAAAGCCGGGAAGTCTTTTTGGAACTTCCGATCCTGATGATCAAGGCCACGGATAAAGTCAACAGCAGGGCAACCAGGCTGGCAAACAAAACTCCGCGAATGGGAATCCATATCATCATCCGCAACATGGTTAGTAGGGCATCGTTGCCGACCAGGTGCTCCATCAGGGCGCTGAAGCCCGACAGGAGGCGCCAGTGGAATCCCAGCGACGCCAGCCAATTACCCACTCCGACGCAGAGCATGATAGCGATTATTCCGGTCTGCGATCCTTGCAGAAAACGGCGATCCCTAATGTCGCTGAAAAACCCCAGGGAGTGTGCCATGGCACGGTGCAAATTCTGACGAAACAATTTGTCGTTGCGCGCCATCCACAACCCAAAAACGGTAAAGAGACCACCGATGACCAGAAACTCCCAGGGAGATTCCCGGGGTGGTCTTTCGCTGTGTTCGGTTGTGGCGACGATCCCACTTTGAAAGTACTCCTTAAGTTTGAAAAAGGCGGTGCGGGGCCGACGATCACCATCGGTTAACCCGGTCTCGTGAAGATAGGCTGATCTTGCCGGTGGATTATAAATCAGCGGACGATCGCCAAACCAATTATTAAAATAATTCAGAAAAAACTCGGTTTGTGCACCGGGGAGTTCGCTGAGCTTATTCACCAATTGGCGAACCTGTTCAAGATCTCCATCCACTCCAGATAGAGAACCACTCGATGCTGTGATGTCGGAAATCCCAATAACAGCATGGGCGGCAGAGGCCTGTCCGAACGGGAAGAGATGTACCGCGGCGGATTGATCCTCCGATCCAATGGTATGCGCGTAATAGGGCAAATTCGACGGCAGGTTCTCCGAGAGGGTGGCTAAGATGCCTCCATTTCTGACGGCGGTTGGTTCCAGTCCCGATCCCCACCCCACAGCCACTATACAAGGATGATCTTCGGCCAGCATTAACAGGTCATCCATCGCCGTGGTAGCTGCGGACTGCAACTGATTTTCGGCGAGCAGGTTGTTTGATACGCCAAACAGGGGGATCTCAACGAAGAGAGCGATGCCCAAGCTATCGCAGAGATTAAGAAAGTAAGGGTGAGGCGGATAAAAGGCGCAGCGCACCCATCGCACGCCCAAATTTCTGATCAGTGAGATTTCGCTCTCCAGCTCCCGCTTTGAAGGCGAAACGCCGCTCTGGGGCCACTGCTCCACCCTGACAATCCCCTGCAAAATCCCGAGCTTTTCCCGGATGCTGTCAATGGCCGTTTGGTCTGGATTTCCATTCGAAATTGGAAAAAATCGCAAGCCGAAGGATTTTTCCACCCGATCCAGCTCTTTTCGGCCCCGGTTCAAACTGCATATCAAGCGATAGAGGTTCGCTTCACCAGGCTTCCATCTGCGGGGATCAGGAATTGCCAGTTGAAATTCCTTCGTTGAAATCCTGTCTTCCGGATTCGGTTCCAGGGTGGTTTTTTTCCGAATAATCCTGTTATTCCTGCGGTCATAAACCTCCACCTGCAAATCGGCCGGGCCGTTCTCGCTCTGCAATTGGAGCGATAGCGTCACCTCAATCTTCGCCTCACGATCGAGAGCTGAGTTCTGGGGATATTCAGCGATCTCCTGCTCCTGGATTTGCAGCTGATTGATTCTCTCCGGAGGGCGAGCTTCCAGGAAAATTTCCCGAACGATACCGCCAAAATTTTTGGGTGCAAAAATCGAGGATCTCAGGGGAAGAGTTCTCGAAGCAGATCTGCGATTGTCAACTTCAATGACCAGTTCATTGGGCAAATCATATTTAACGAACTGTTCGGGTATCAGAATCTCGAACGGAACACCGTTGCTCTGCCTGGAGCCGAGCAGGGCGCCGTTCAACTGAAAGGCAGCTCGATGGCGAACGCCAAACAGTTTCAGAAAAAGCGATCTGCCTCGCCATTCGCCCGGTACGACGAACTTTTTGGTGAAAGTAACCGGGCCATCAAAATCCGTGTAGCTGGAAGGCACGGCGATAGTTCCGGACTTGTCTCCGGCTCGATATTCCCAGTTGCCGCAAAGATCAATGACAGGAGCGATCTCTTGTGCCCTATCGGGCTTGTAATCGGCCCAGGACAGGTTCTTCGCTGATAGAAAAAAGGCGGGTTCGCCCCTGCAGGGTTGTGGGCTCAGAAAAAACAAGTGAATGAGAGCGCTGAAAAGCCCGGCCCGAAGCAGCAAACGGAATACCGTTTGGGTAGAAATCCACCTTAATCCATTATTCATCGATTTCGGCAGGATGTTGACAACATACTCTGGCTATTGGAAATATAGCCATAAGAACGTCAAAATGCAAATAAAAACGAACGGTTACGTGATTGAGCTCTCGGTAGTCTCCCTATTGCAAATTGACTTAGTACAAGGCGGATTGTTGGCTTTGGGCTTGATCTTTATCGGTATTTTCCTTAACTTGGCGTCCGATGCGACGCGAATGACACATTCGCGACGAAGCAAAAGCTAGTTTGGCGTATATTTCCGGCCCGATTCCATGACCAATCTGCGACTTATCACCGCCACAGCGTTATGCCTAATCGCGGCATTGACCCTCATCGGAACTCCGGATACGGGCGTTGGATACGGCTTTCGGTCGCTGATGCCGCCGATATTGGCCATTGCCTTAGCTCTGTCTTCACGCCAGGTTGTCTTAGCGCTATTAGGTGGTATATGGTTGGGCGCATCCTACCTGGAAGGTGGCGCGGTCGGCACCGGCCTCCTAAGAACGCTGGATGACCACCTGGTGAACGCCCTGGCGGACAGTGATCACGCCTCCATTCTGCTTTTTAGCTTAACGCTGGGGGGGATGGTCGGGATCATGGGAGCGGCCGGTGGGGCGGCGGGCATCGTGCAGAAGGTCAGCCGCTGGGCGAAGAGTCCTCGATCGGGACAGATCGCCACATGGGCGATGGGGATCTTCATCTTCTTCGACGATTACGCCAATACCCTGATCGTGGGCAATACCTTCCGTCCCTTGACGGATCGTCTCCGCATCAGCCGGGAGAAGCTGAGTTTTATCGTGGATGCCACGGCGGCACCGATCGCCTCGATTGCCCTGATATCTACCTGGATCGGCTTCGAGGTCGGCCTGATCGCCGACGGTTTGGTTCCCGCGGGCGCGATATCGAATGCCAACGAGGCTTATTCAGTCTTCATTGCAACGATCCCCTACCGTTTTTATCCTCTCTTCATGATTCTGCTGGTCTTTTTGGTCGGTTACTGGAACCGGGATTTCGGCCCCATGTTGGCGGCGGAGAAACGCTGCAGGAAGACGGGGCAGGTACTGGCGGATAACGCCCGGCCGCTGGTGGGAACCGACAGCATGGATCAGTGTAGGGTCCCCGTAACCTCCAGGTCCTGGATTTGGGGGGTGTTTCCGGTCACGGTCGTCATCGTTGCCACTTTCGCAGGATTGATCGCCGACGGGCGTTCACAGATGGGCGCCGAGGCGGCAGGAACGCCACTTTACGAGGTTATTTCACAGGCGAATTCCTTCGCGGTGCTGATGTGGTCGAGCTTTCTGGGGGCGCTGAGCGCGGGGATACTGGCGATATGGGGAGCTGGTTTGACGTTATCGCAGGTCTTGGAAGCGTTCGTAGAGGGTATTAAATCAATGACGGCCGCGGCCGTGGTTCTCCTGCTGGCCTGGTCCATCGGGGGGATTTGTCAGCAGATGGGAACGGCCGCTTACGTCGTACAGATATCCGAGGGCATTCTGTCGCCGCATCTGATTCCCGCACTGACCTTCGTGATTTCAGGCGCCATCGCTTTCGCGACGGGAACTTCCTGGGGCACATTATCCATCCTGATGCCGATCGTAGCACCGATCAGCTACAGTTTACCCCTCGCCGCGGGATTCGGCCCGGAAGTCAGCCACTCCATCATGATCAGCAGCATCGGAGGGGTTTTGGCGGGATCCGTATTCGGCGATCACGCTTCCCCCATCTCGGACACGACCATCATGTCTTCCATGGCTTCGGGTGCCGACCACATTGATCACGTGCGGACGCAGATTCCCTACGCGCTCGTCGCAGGAATGATAGGCCTTTTCGTTGGATATCTGCCGGCTGGTTTCGGATTTTCGCCGTGGCTCAGTCTGCTGATCGGCGGACTTGGCGTCGTCCTGACTCTGAGAATTCTCGGCAAACCCGTAGAATCCCCTCAGCGTTAATTTCTCCGGGAATCAAATGGCGATCCGATCGTCTTAGAGTTTTTTTGTATCCAGGAAGGTTCGAACTGTCTCTGATATTTCTTCAGCGGCAAGGCCAGCAGGCTCATCAGAAGAGGAAGCAAAGCGACCATTAACAACATCCGATCAATCCCGATCATCTCCCCCACCTTTCCAGCCGGCCCCATCAGCAACCCAGCAGTCCCCCAGGCGAATCCAATCTGAAGGGCGGAAGCCATACTCTGGCGCCGCAGCATGATTTTCTGCGAAGCGATCAGCACGGCCGGCGTTGAGGCGAACACCAGTATCCCGGCCAGGAAGAGAAGCGCCAGAGATAGAAGCCCCCCCGTGAATAGAAAAAGATAAAACAATGGTAGTGCAACCAGGGGTGACCAGAACATCATCCGCCAGCGCCCCCATCGGTCAGAAAGGCTCCCACCGATCAAACTGCCCATCGAACTCCCGATTTGAAGGGCAAAGAGATAGAAACTCCGAGAACTCAAATCCATACCAAGGGACAACAGATAGAAGGGAAGGAAGTTGGTAAAGGTGAGCAGTACAAAAGCTCGGATGATGCTGGTCGCGGACAGCAATACCACGGGCCAGTGGGAAGTAGCGACCGGAATCTGCTCGCTCGATTTGGCAGCGTTTTTTTTGCCGATCCCGGAGACATCCGTCGGGCCCAATAACAGCCAGAGGCCGGCAACCACCACGGCAGGGACAACCGCCAGCGGCATCAGGTTCAGACCCACACATTCGATCAGACAGGAGATAAAAACGGGACCCAACGCATAACCGGCTGTCCCCGCCGTCACGAAGAAGGCTATAGCGAGTCCCTTGCGCTTTGAGACCATGTTGGTCGCCAGCGCCGTCGCCATGGGATGAAAGCAGGAGATACCCATCCCGCCCGCAACGATGATTAAGACGAGCGCATAGACGTTCCCGGCCAGACTCATTAAACTGAAGAAGAGGCCGGCGGCGAAAACACCGCAGACGATGAACCAGCGACTGGGTCGCCGGTCGCTGATCCAGCCCCAGATAGGCTGGAAAAGCGATGCCGTGAGAGTCTGAGAGGTCACCAGGAGTCCCGCAGCGGCGAGGCTCAGATCGTGCCTGGCAGCCAGGAGAGGCAGAAGTGGTGCGAGGAATCCTCCATAACCATCAGTGGTCAGATGAGCGAGTGAGTGGATGAAGAATCGCAGGCGCGACATTTAGGGACGAGATTGGTGATGTAAATGAATCATGTTCACCAAGAGCCTGGCGCTATTGTTTAGATCTTCGATTCGGATGTGCTCTTTAACGGTGTGAACGTCTCGCATCCCCGTGCCCAGAATGACGGACTCGATCCCTTTGGCGTTGAAGATGTTGGCGTCGCTGCCTCCACCGGAGATTTCCGGTTCCATATTAAGTCCAATCTCTCTGCCGGCGGCGGCTGGCAACTGGTAGGTGGGACTGCTTTCGGCGATACGGAAGGATTTATATTCGAGATTGCGGGTTTCTTCAATTCGCGCGGTGTATCGTTTGCCGTCGACTTCGACGAAGGATTCTGCGGCCGCTTTATCCAGAGCGTCCCGGATGGCTTTGACGATTTTTTCGAGTTTAGCATCGTTATGGCTTCGGGCTTCTCCTCGTAATGTAACTAACTTGGCAATGATATTAGTGGCTGATCCTCCTTCAATTACACCAATATTGGCAGTAGTCTCTTCGTCAATACGTCCCAAAGGCATATTTTGAATCGCCTTGGCTGCCACAAGAATAGCGGAGAGACCTTTTTCCGGCGCCAGACCGGCATGGGCCTCTCTGCCGATCACGTTATAAGTCATACGGTAAGCGGCAGGAGCGCCGACTCCAATACTGAAGACGTTCTCGTTATCCAAAAAGTACGCACGCCTGGACCTGATGACGCTGGTGTCAAAACTGCGAGCACCCAGGAGGCCGACTTCTTCAGCCACAGTAAAGAGAATCTCCAGTTCACCGAACGGTATGGAGTTCTCCTGCAACACGTAGAGCATTTCCAAGATGGCCGCTATACCGGATTTATCATCCGATCCCAGAATGGTATCCCCCGAAGAGCGAATGATCTCTCCGTCTTCAACAGGCTTTACCCCCTTACCGGGAACGACCGTATCCATATGGGCGCAGAAGAGCAATGGCTCCACCTGACCTTCCAGCGGTCCGGACAAGCGCGCCAACATGTTTCCGCAGTTGCCGCCGATTTTTTCGGCGGTATTATCCATCGTAACCACGGCACCTTGAGATTCCAGATGGGTTCTGATATAATTGGCGACTTCGATTTCTTCTCGAGAATGCGAATCAATCTGAACGAGATCCAGAAAGAGTCGTTTTAAACGTTCTGTATTGATCATGATCAATCACCTGAGTTAGTTTTCAGTTCATGCTAGTCTTCGCTTCAATTATTATTCTTTGGGAAAGTGAAAATATCCGTTATTTATACGCGAACGATCCGCATTTTTCAATAGGGACCGTAAAGCGGTAACCAGGAGGTTGAAAGTCATCGTTAAAGGTGACATGCCTGTAGTTAGAGGTCAGACCCTCTCGATGGCCGAATCGGTTTCTCTCAAGAATGACGACGTCCTGACTTTTGTCAGCGTTGATCTCGATGAAACTTTCTCGCTGCAGCTTATCCCTTTCACGCAGTACTTTGGCGCGTTTCAACCTCTCTGATACAGGTACTCTATCGCCAAGATTTGCGGCTTTTGTGCCGGGGCGTTCGGAAAAGGGGAAGACGTGCAGATAATCGAAAGGAATTGATTCGATTAGATTCAGTGTTAGTCCGAAATCAGCTTGGGTTTCACCCGGGAAACCGGCAATGACGTCCGCCCCTATTGAAATTTCCGGTCTGCTGCATTTGAGATCCCGAAGAAAACCGTAAAGATCGGAGGGGCCTTCACCTCTTTGCATCCGGGTGAGAATGCGGGGACTACCGGATTGAACGGCGAGATGAAAATGCCTGCAGATCTGCGGTTGGCTCACGCACCAGGCGATGAAATCGGGTGAAATAAGCTGGGGTTCGAGGGTGGAAAGGCGAATTCTGGAATCTCCTGCTTCCACGACCAAACTTTTCAGTAGATCAATTAGGGTCGGAGAACCCGGGAGATCGCGGCCCCAGAGCGCAATGTTCGTCCCCGTGAGAACGATCTCGGCTATTCCGCCCGCAAGCAATTCCCTTAACGCTGCAATACAGTCCTCAGCCGGCACACTTCTCGACCGCCCACGCAGATGGGGAACAATGCAATAACTGCAAAATTGATCGCAGCCGTTCTGAATACGAAGCATTGCCCTGGATCTGCCTGCTGGGATTAGGCCATGAGGTGAAGGTAAATCCGCTCCAATCTCGTTTTTTTCTCCATCATCACCTTTTAGTCTCAAAGCCGGCGGAAAAGTGTCAACGTAATCCGCTGCGCTGAAATGCTCCGGTTGGTATCGGACTCCGCATCCCACGGCGATGATTTCGGCATCGGGATTGAGGCGACGCAGGCGGCTGATCTCGCCGCGCGCTTTGGCGATGGCTCGGTTGGTAACGGCGCAGGTATTGACAATGATCCAACGGGCGCTTTCCAGTTTCCGGGCTTCGCGGAAACCTAACTCGAGGAGGCGAACTCTCAGAGACTGGCTGTCAAACTGATTCTGCTTGCAGCCCAGCGTATGAAAGGCGATGGATTGGTTCACTAATCCTCTGATTTTTTCTTTTTTTCGACCTTTTCCTTTGATTGCGTTTTCTTCTCAGTTTCCTTCTTTTTAGTCGTCGTCTTTTTTGCCTTGGTTTTTTTCTCGGCCTTCTTTTCGGTCTCTACTTCTGCATTCTCCTTTTTCGCCTTGGTTGTCGCCTTCTTGCGGGGCGCTTTTTTCGCAGATTTTTCCTCTTTCGGCTCAGCCTCCTTTTTTTCCTTTTTTCCCTTCTTTTCCTTCTTTTCGTCGGGTGCTGCTGCGGCTGGAGCCGTTTCCTCCTGCTCTTTGGCCGGTTCCTCGGTTTCTTTTTCCTCTTCATCGGCTTTGGGCGGAGGCTCGGCAACTTTTTCTTCTGCTTCGGTCACTGCTTCATCTATTGCTTCAGCACCGGCTTGCTCGGTTTCGGCGGGTTCTGCGACAGCTTCTCCTTTCGGTTCTCCCGAAGGCGGCGCTTCAGTAACCTCATCTTCGGCTGCTTCTTCTGGCAAGGCTTCGGCCGGCTCTTCCTCTTTAGCGGCTTCAGGGGGCACTTCGGCTTCGCTTATGGATTTTTGCTGTTCGAGGTAGGCTTTATACTCTTCATCTTCCTGGCGTTTTTGGACTGCTGCCACGGAGACGACGACTTTTTTATTTTCCTTGTCGAAGTCAATGACTTCAACGTCCAGGCGCTCAGCTTCCTTCAGAGCTCTGCCTCTGCCGGTTTTGGGATCCTTTCCAAAGTGCGATACGGGGAGGAAACCCTCTAATCCCCATTCCAATTCCACAATGGCTCCCTTATCCACGGTGCGAATAACGGTGCCCGGCAGAAGCGACCCGACGGGATATTTGCTCTCGAACAGTTCCCAGGGATTTTCTATAGTCTGCTTGTGTCCCAGTGCGATACGGCGTTCATCTCGGTCGAAGCTCAAGACCGTTACCTGGATCTCATCCCCTTTCTTGACAATTTCCCCAGGGTGACGAACTTTGCGCGTCCAAGAAAGATCGCTGATATGCACCAGTCCTTCGACGCCTTCCTCGAGTTCAACGAAAGCGCCAAAGGGAACCAGGTCACGGACGACTCCTGTGTGCGTGGTTCCGACGCTGTATTTCTGCTCCAGTTTCTCCCAGGGATCTTCTTCAGTCTGTTTCAGGCCCAGCGATACTTTGCGGTTCTCAGGATCAATGCTTAAAACGACGACCTCCACTTCCTGGCCAATATTCAGGATCTGGGAGGGATGCTTAATGTGCTGCGTCCAGCTCATTTCGCTGATGTGAATCAGTCCTTCAATCCCTTCCTCGAGCTCGACAAAAGCGCCGTACTTGGTGATCGAAACGACGCGGCCGGTTACCTTGGAATTAACAGGATAGCGCTCCTCCACGCCTTCCCAGGGGTGGGGCTGAAGCTGCTTTAAGCCGACGGAAATGCGCTTGCGCACCGGATCGAAATCGAGGATGCGGACTTTCAGCTTTTCATCGTAGGACACAACCTCGGAAGGGTGGTTCACTCGACCCCAGGAGAGGTCGGTAATATGCAAGAGACCGTCCACTCCACCGAGGTCCACAAAGGCACCAAAATCGGTGATATTCTTGACGACACCCTCGATGTCCTGCCCGATTTGAATTTCGGTGAGGATTTTCTCGCGAACGTCGCGCAGATTCTCTTCGATCAGGACTTTACGGGAGAGAACGATATTTTTTCGCGTCTCATTGACTTTAACGATACGAAAATCACAGGTTTCACCAATCCAGGCATCAAAATCGCGCACCGGATGGACGTCAATCTGGGACCCGGGAAGGAAGGCATCAATTCCCATCACGTCAACTACGATGCCACCCTTAATACGGCGATTGCATCTGCCTTTAACCGTCTCACCTCGTTCATAGATGCCCATGATGCGATCCCACACCCGGGCGAAGTCGGCTTTCTTTTTGGACAGTACAAGTTGACCATCCTGATTTTCTATATTTTCGAGAAATACCTCAATGGTATCCCCAATATTCAGAGTCGTAGGGTCTTCAAATTCCTCGATGGGCACAGTCCCCTCCGACTTGAAGCCGATGTCAACGGCCACCTCCCTATCGTTAATGGAAACAATCCTACCTGCGATGATTTCCCCCGGCTTAATTTTCACCAGAGTATCTTCATACAGTTTGGACATGAAGGCCGCTTCTTCCCGGTCGTATTCCACTTCATCATCCAGCTCTTCGATCGGAATGACGCGTTCGGGTTCATCCTGCGGGGGTGGACTCACCGGAGTTTCTTCACTCTTCGGCTCTTCCGTTGGAGTTGGGCCCACCGGAGTTTCTTCGCTCTTCGGCTCTTCCGTTGAAGTTGAACTCACCGGCGTTTCTTCACTCTTCGGTTCCTCCGGAGATTGTGCTTCTTCCGGTTGCTCTTGTTGTTTCTGGTTTTCCTGCTCTTGTTGGTTTTTTTGATTTTCAAGGTTTGACATGGTCAAACACCTCCTGAGGGTTAAAGATCAGATACTGATTTGGTTTAATAGCAGGTCACTTTTCTAAAATAACGATTAGCTCCTCGGTTTTTTCGGTTTGGCGGAATTCATTGAGGTCACCGCTTCCGCAACTTTCTGCAGGAGCCACATGGGTGTCGAAGCGGATCCAGAGATTCCGACTCGGTGGAAATTTCCCAACCATTCGGCATCCAATTCGGTCTCATCTTCGACGAACTGCGTATTCCTGTTAACTTTATGACAAATATTATAAAGCAATCTACTGTTAGAACTGTGCCGGCCTCCGACAAAGATCACCGCCGGGTGCTCAGCAGCGAATTCTGCCAGTTCCTTCTGCCGGCGCGTGACAAAGGAACAGCGAGAATCGAAAATCTGCAAGTCCCTGACTTGTTCCTTGAAGCGATTTTGCCACAGCAGGAAGATTTCAGGGGCGACCGTGGTTTGCGCGATCAGCAGGGTAGGCCGGTTTGTGTCGATGGGCGGGATGGTATCCTCCTGATTGACCACAATGGCATCCTCATTGCAATGCCCCTGCAGCGCGATAACTTCGGGGTGATTCAAGTGTCCCACAATGATGATCTGCTTGCCCTCTCGATGCGCCTGTCGAATAATCTTCTGGGAACGCATGACTTTGGGACAGGTGGCATCGAGATACTTAATACCCAGTTTGCGGGCCTGCTTAAAGAATTTTCCCTCTTCGCCGTGCGTGCGCACCAGCACAGACCGACCCTGAGATTCCTCCAGTTGGTGGATGTTTTCAAGACCCAGTTTGTGCAGTCTCTGGACTTCGAGGCGATTATGAATCAACTCGCCCTTCACCGCCAGTTTTTCACCCTGACTCAACGCTTTTTCGACCAGGTCAATCGCTCTTTTTACCCCACCACAAAAACCAGCCAGGGGGTCTACAACCGCTTTCACACTCATCCATTCACAGCTTTTAAGGCGGCTATCCGTTGCATAACCTCGGTGGAAAAAGCCAGATAAGCATCCTGTTTCTTATTAGTATCTCCCATTGACAACTTCCCACAGCGGATGGGATCGCCGAAATTTATTTCAATCGGGCACCTTTTAAATACCCTTGCCCAGGCTTTTCGGGTATTCTTTATGTATACTGGATAAACATCCGCCCCAGTTTGATAGGCCAGAAAACCCACGCCGCTGTAAGCCCGTCGAAGATCTACCGTCGGCCCCAGGCCTCCTTCAGGAAAGAGCACAATCGCTTCGCCACCTTGCAGAATCTCCACAGCCTGGCGAACGGCCTGGATATCTGGATCCTTGCGCTTGAGTGGTAAGGCATTGAGATGGCGGATGATAGTTCCGAAAACGGGATATTTAAAAAGATCAGCTTTTGCCAGATAATGGACTTCACGGCGCAGGCATGCTCCCAAAATAGGGGGATCGAGATAAGACTGGTGGTTCGCCGCGATGATCAACTTACCGCGTTCGGGAATTTTTTCCACTCCCCTCACCCGTAGGCCGATGAGAAGGCGCGCCAAGAGGCGAACTCCCAAAGCACTCAACCTGTAGGTCAACCGCATCTGGCCGTATAATGACGAATGATCTCCTGAACCTGCTCTTCAAAGCTCAGATTCGTCGTATCGAGAACGATGGCGTCGGCAGCTTTCTTCAGCGGACTGTTGTCCCTGTTCTGGTCGCGGTGATCCCGCTCAACGATTTGAGCTTCAAGAGCTTCGAAATCAGTGTTCAATCCCAGCCTTTCCAGATCCAAACGGCGGCGTCTGGTGCGTTCTTTCAGATCGGCCGTAAGGAAGATTTTTAACTCTGCATCGGGAAAAACCACCGTGCCGATGTCACGGCCTTCGGCGACCACTCCGCCACCCTGCCCCAGCTTACGCTGCAGGGTGACCATCCTGTTACGCACCTGGCGCACCTCGCTGACGGGACTTACAGCCTTGCTGACCTCAGGGGTGCGGATTTCATCCGTAACGTCCGCACCGTTTAAGAATATCCGTTGAGTACCCTCTGCATGCCGGATTTCAACGTTCGTCGTCTCCGCCAGAGCTGCGAGATCTCGGGGATCATTTAGATTGCAGCCGGTGCGGAGTGCTTTCAGCGCTATGGCACGGTACATGGCACCGGTATCGAGGTGCATGAACCCCAACCGCCTGGCCACTTCTTTCGCCGTGGTGGTCTTTCCGGCGCCGGCTGGACCGTCTATGGCGATAATAGGCAAGCGGCACCGTTGACCGGAAGCCCTCCGGGTCAACGTTTAATCCTCATACCCCCGACTTCGCCCTCCTTGCGTACGAAAATCCAGGCCACGATCTTGCCGGGATCAAGTGCGGCGCGATCATCGCCCCAGTAGGAGCGGTGCCAGTGGTACGCCGATGACGTCTCATTGCCGGGTAAAGCTTCGATTTCCGCCTTGATTTCGCTCAGTCTCTCCTGCCAGAGGGCAAAATTCTTTTCACGCAGATCCACCCAACCAGCGGCCGCCCAATCGTCTATTTTCTGTGCCGTGATCTTAAATTGATCCTTCACCTTCGATGCCGGGATTTTAACTTCAGGCCCCCGCAGCATCGTTTTGCCGTCGGCGAGGAGAATCGGTATCCCAATCGAGAGGATCTGGGCCCTGATATTGCGCTCGTTGAGAATGTATTGCTCGACGGATTTGGATAATTCTTTCGGATTACTTTTGGTCACCGCCGAAAGCGATCCACAGACTTTTTGCATCAGATGGACTTCGTATAACAACTTGGAGAGGCGCGGCGGGCCGAGGAGTTCGAAGGCAATGGATTCCGTATTGTGCTTCCTCTGCAGATTACGCATGATCTCCAGGGCATTGTCTCGCATGGCGCCGGCCCGATATGTCGGTCCCAAAACTGACCCATCCAAGGCTGCTATGACGTTGTAACCGCTAGTCCCGCCCTTAATTTCCATCAAGGTGTAATCTGCGATCTCCTCCGGGGTCACGAATTCCATCTGGCCGATGGCGCTTAAGGCGAAGAATTCGCCGTAGGAAAATATGCCGTTTTCCCCGGTATCAATGTAAACCGATTCCAGGATATCGTTGCTGGGCACACCCTGATCCGGCATTTTGGATCGGAAAGTGCCCTGCAAGGTTATCGCCTTCTCAGGTGGACAGTCTATGATGTTAATCGGTTTGCCGCCTTTGCCGACGGGACCATAGCCGATTGATTTCCAGGCTATGGCGGCGGCGGGTTTGATTTCGCCGACCATCGGCTCCCCGGGCGTCCTCCCCAAGAGCATCAGCAATAGTGACTGGGCGCCGCCGACGGCCGACTTGGCCATCAGCACCCTGGAGGGACGTTCTTCGGAATGCGTATAGGGAATATTCAGCCCCATGCCACCGGTGCCGGTGGTACCGATTTTGAAATAACCCTGCACCTTGAAACGAGATAGGGTCACTTTTAGTATTTCTATATGCCGTATCAGTTGGGGCACGGACAAACAACTCAGGAGGCGTTCGATTTCAGCATCCAAGGTATCGGTCAGCTTCCCCTGTTTTCGGGCATTCTCCAATTCCCGCAGCACCCGACCGCTGCCTGTAAAAGTATCCTGATAGGCCAGTCCGGTAGCGGAATTTACACAGTCAATAATCAGATGGGGGGTGTGTTTCTCCACCATTTTATACAAAGTGGATTCAGTCAGTATCTCCTCAGACAATTTATCGACTGAATCCAGCATCAGCCGCCGGCGCTTTTCCGAATCAGATAGAATTTCTTCACGATGGAGGTCGCGGAACTCGCTTCTGACAAAAATGTCGCCCCATTCAGGGATGAACTCGATTTCCGGAGCTTCCTTCGAGTATCTATCACAAGCAGCCTCCGCCTCTTTCTGAAGCAGTGATGCCACGATGATTGTCTTCGGTTTCTCGCTAAATAAACGGCGGCAGACGGCGGCGCCTACCAATCCCCAACCTCCCCACACCATGACTTTTTTGCCGGTTATATCCATTTTAACCTCATCTGCCTCGTACTAAACGAAATTACTCATCCTGTTGATGCTCCTCACCAGCAGGGTTTAAATCTAAATTCGCTTCCCCCACACGCTCAGCAATTTGAGCTTCGGATAGAGCTTCACGGCTGAAGTCCATTTTGACCTGCCGTGGATCTGTCTCAACCAAACCCTGAAGCTCTCTAATCTTGGGTAGATCTTCAATCCCGTTCAAACCGAAATAGCGAAGGAAATCCTGTGTGGTGACGTATAATAGGGGCCGTCCCGGCGTTGTGGCACGGCCACTCACAGTAATCAAGCCTCTTTCCATCAGCGTCCCCAGGACACCGCCGCAATCCACACCCCGGATATGTTCGATATCGGAACGGGTAATCGGCTGCCTGTAAGCGATAATCGCCAGGGCCTCCAGAGCGGGGCCTGAGAGGCGCGTTCGCAACCGATCCTTCAGTAAGCGCCGTATCCAAACCGCGAACTCCGGATTAGAGCAAAGTTGGACGCCACCGGCGGTTCTCACGATTCCGAAAGCTCGATTATTGCGGCGGTAAAACGCATCCAGCGCTTCGACGTCTGAAGCGAACTCTTCGGCCGATATCTCACCGATAATATCCCTGGCGCGAGTATAGGTCAGCGGCACGTCACAGGCAAAAAGCAACGCTTCTATGATACGCTGTCTCTCTTCAGGGATCATCGCCTCATATTATTTCTATTTATTTCCGGTTAGATGCTTTATTAGCTTGGTCGAGTTATTTTTCATCCGCGAATGTCAGACGTCATCTCATGGTTTTCGAGCCACCAGAAGAAAATCATTTTCGACCACGCCCTTCAGTCTGATTTCTCCGAGACGCACGAGCTCCAAAATAGCCAGAAAGGTGATGATCACCGCGAATCTCGTCTTCAGCTCCTTGATGATAGCCGAAAAGGAAATCCTCTTTCTTTCCTGCAGACGAATCCTTAAATCCTCCATGCGTTGATTCAAATTCTCAGGGGGCAAGTCAACGTCATAGCGCGGTTTTTCAGCCTGAAGGCGATCTACTGCCAGTTTGAAGGCGGCCAAGAGGTCATAAAGAGTAACGTCCTGAAGAACAGGCTCAAAATCGGGTGCTGATTCATCGTCCAAATTCGCGGGACCTCTCCAGAAGCGATTGGACTGCTCCTCTTCCAGGCGGCGGAAGAGTTCAGCGGACTCCTTGAAAGCCTTGTACTCGAGTATTCTCTCAACCAGACCGCGGCGGGGATCATCTTCCAGTGCTTCCCCGTCATCGCTCTTGGGTCTGGGCAGCAGCATCCTCGCCTTGATGGAGAGCAGGGTTGCGGCCATGACCAGAAATTCGCCGCCCACTTCCAGGTTGCGCGCCTCCAGGACTTCCAATGATCGGAGGTACTCATCCGCAATCAGAGAGATGGGAATGTCAAAGATATCCACCTCTTCACGCCTGATTAGATAGAGTAAAAGATCCATCGGCCCCTCAAATACCGGCAGCGACAGATGGATGCCGGCACCGGCGGGGCTGCCCCGGATCTCGAACTTATCCCCAGTTTGTGGAGGTTGGATGTTCTGGTGACTCATGGAAGCTTCATGGCGTCCCGGACTTCTGCCATGGTCTGACGGGCAACCGCCCGGGCACGCTTATCTCCATCTTCAATAATTTGTGAAATTAAATCAGGATGTTCTTCGTAATAGCGGCGTTTTTCCCAGATCGGTTGCAAATAGGCCATCAATTTTTCGGTCAAATCCTTTTTGTCTTCCACACAGCCCAATTGACCGCTTTCGCAACCGACCCGGACCTCATCAACCGATTGTGGGTGACACTTCTGACGATAGGCAAAAACCGGACAACCATCCGGCCTTCCCGGATCCCCTTTCCGTACTTTCTTCGGATCCGTATAACACTTACGGATTTTCAAAGACAGATCATCCGGTTTTTCGGCGATTAATATGGTATTGTTCAGCGATTTGGACATGCGTTGACCGTCCGTCCCCAGCAGCCGGCTGAAGACATTCAGCTTGGCCTGCGGTTCGGGAAAGACGGGTGCATATAGTTTATTGAATCTGCGAGCCAACTCCCTGGCTATTTCGAGATGGGGAAGTTGGTCCTCACCAACCGGGACTAGATTGCCTTTGTAAAGCAGAATATCGGCGGCTTGCAAGACCGGGTACCCCAGGTGGCCATAGCCCATCCTATCCTCCAAATTCAGAGCCTGCGCCTGCTCTTTGACGGCAGGATTTCTCTGCAACCTGGGGACTGTGATCAGCATGGAAAGGATGAGATGCAACTCTGCGTGCTCGCAGACGTGCGACTGCACGAAGATCGGGCTCTTTGCAGGATCTATGCCGGAGGAAACCCAGTCAATCACCATATGACGGGTGTCCTCGGCAAATTCCTCGGTATGCTCGTACGAGGTCGTCAGGGCGTGCCAATCTGCGATAAGATGGAAATTTTCATATTCATCCTGCAGACTGACCCAATTTTCGAGGACTCCAAATAAGTGTCCTAAATGAAGCCTCCCTGTCGGCCTCATCCCAGATAAAATTCTTTCCTTCACACCAGTTTAAATTGCTAAGAAAGATAAAATATAAATAAATTTCGTTTCAATGGCAAGCAATTTTCGTTGAATCGGGCGAAACGGGAATCAAGCACTGTTCGCTGGGATGACCTTTGGTATGATCGGCTTGACACTGAATATCCACGCTGAAAACTCAATTTTGGCGCACTTCAATTCGCACTCTTGAATATCAATGTGGAAATTGCAACCTTTCAATATCCGAATGCTCTAACTGTAGGTTGCCGAACGTCATTAGAACAATTATTATACGAATCTCGCCACGTTATTGAATGAAAAAATTCACAAACCGCTTGACTTCAGATGAAAATTCGCGTAATTTATGTTAATATATTAACAAAGGAGGATGAGTGGACGACAAGGGTGTAAAGAAAAAAATCCCCCAGATGACCATCACTCGGTTAGCCCATTACCTGAACTGCCTCAGCCTGCTGCCACAGGAACACTACAAAGAAATTTCATCGAAGGAATTAGCAGCAAAGATTGATTTAAAACCCACTCAGATTCGTCAGGATTTTCACCACTTTGGTGGATTCGGGCAAGCGGGATACAGATACAAAGTTAAGGATTTAATTGATGGACTTGAGAAGATATTGGGGCTCGATCAGCGCCAGAACATGATCATCGTGGGATTGGGCCACCTGGGGCAGGCATTGGCGAACTACCGCAAATTTGAAAATAT
Source organism: uncultured bacterium (assembly GCA_964533705.1). GTDB lineage: Bacteria > Electryoneota > B3-LCP > B3-LCP > B3-LCP > CAZHMN01. The sequence goes on along the minus strand of CAZHMN010000019.1, from coordinate 9,190 downwards.
CGGCTTGCACTTGGTGGGCCTTTTCGACATCAATCCCCGGTTGATCGGTATTACCATTCGTGACGTTCGAGTCCAGGACATTGACGAGATTCCCGCTGTGGTCAAAGAGCAGAACGTCATGATCGGAATCATCGCTACTCCAACAGAAGCCGCCCAGAGCACGGCGAATCTCCTGGTCGCATCAGGGATAAAAGCCATCTGGAACTTCTCCCCTGTGAACATTACGGCGTCGCACAATGCGGTCGTGCAGAACGAACACCTTTCCGTAGGGTTAATGACGCTCTCCTACAAACTAAAACAACTAATGCAGAAGGCTCCGGAAGAATAATCTCTGTTTTTTTATTCCATACCAGTAAGAAGGGCGGCTGACGGCCGCCCTTTCCATTTTATGCTCTTCCCCGACAATTTCCCTCTAATTTCTCAACTGGCGATAGAGAAAGCTCATCAGGAAGAATGCCACTGAAACCAGGATGACCGTGGCTCCGGTGGCGGAATTCCATTTAAAGCTGAGATAAAGTCCCATTATCGAAGAAAATCCTGCGACGAGGCAGGACCACCAGAAAAGCCCACCGGCGCCTCTCGCCAGATTCCGTCCGGTCGCCGCCGGCACTACCAGGAGAGCGGTTACCAGCAATAATCCAACGACTTTCAAGCTGACCATCACGAGGAGAGCCAGCAGGATACCGTAGGCCATTTCCCAGGGAGCGGGATGAAAACCCCGTGAGTGGGCGAGTGGCGAATTGATGGCCATCAGAAGCAGGCGGTTAAAGCCGACCCATTGAAAGATAAGTACGGCCGCGCAGAGTACGAAGATAATCCATAACTCCGCGCCATTAATCGCCAGAATGTCTCCGAAGAGTACACCCTCGAAATACCTTCCCAATCCGCGTTTCGCTGAGACGATCACAATACCCAGAGCAACGACCGCGGCGAAGAATACACCGATAACCGTATCCGTTGCCAATTCGGCTTTGCGGGCAAAAACCAGTACACCGCAGCCGACCAGCACGCCGAAGGCGATCATGGTCCAGCGGGAATCCATTCCAAGAATTAATCCCAGGGCGACGCCGGTGAAGGCGGAATGCGATATGGCATCCGAGAAAAATGCCATTCGTAAGCTGACCACCTGCACTCCCATCGCGGCGCAGGCGGGTGCAATCAAGAATAATCCCAGCAAAGCTCGCCTCATGAATAGAGGTTCGAGCCAGTTGAAATGCAGCAGTTTGCCTAATACGTCAATCAGGAGATCCATGACCTATTCGATACGGGTTGTCTTTCCCTCCGTTTTTATGGATAAACAGTTCGACGTGCGGGCTGAACACGCGTCTCAGATTATCTTGCGTTAGAACCTCTCTGGCTGCCCCTGCGCAGATGAGAACGCGGTTCAGACAAAGCACGAAGTGGGCGTGTGTGGCGACGACGGATAAATCGTGGGTCACCAGCAACGTGGTGAGATGGAGGTCATTGTGCACTTCTTCCAGGAGATCGCAGAAGAGCGCTTCACCACTTATATCAACGGCGGCTGCGGGTTCGTCAAGAATTAGGATTTCCGGATCGCCAAGCAAAGCCTGAGCCAGCAACACCCGCTGCAATTCGCCTCCCGAAATCCTGCCGAGGGGCGATTTAAAAACACCGAGGACGCCCACTCGATCCAGCGCTTTTTTGCAACTCTCATCTGCGTTTTTATTGACGCCGGACCAGAGCGGCCGGCGCGATAAGCCCGATACCAGGAAATCCCTGACCGTGATGGGGGCGCCTCGATCCAGATCTATTTTCTGGGGGACATAACCGATGCGCGGCCTGGAGCCGCCGCCTGCATCGAAGCGAATTCGCCCTTTATAAGGCAGGAGACCTAAAATGGCATAAAGGAGGGTTGTTTTACCCGCTCCGTTGGGGCCCATCAAGCCGGTTAGACAGCCCTTCTCGATCCGGCAGGTTACGTCCTCCAGGATGAGACGCCCTCCCAACTCAACGCTGACATTCTCGAGAGTTATCGCCGCTTGCGCCATAATCGTGTTAAGGATTTAACTCTTTGATCAGGGCCTGCTGGAGAACAATGGCGTTATTTATCATGATCCTGACATAAGACAGGGGATCATCCGCCCCCGAAGAGGCGGGATCCAAAACATAGAAAGGCACGCCGGTCTCTTCTGACAGCATACGCGCCAGGCGGTCTGAATACTGCGGTTCCGCGAAGATCGCAGCCGGTTTGCTATCCCTGATCCGAGCGATCAGTTCGGTCATTTTTCCCGCAGAGGGCTCGACTCCGGGATCGGGTTCGACCACAGCGACGACCTGTAGATTCAGATCCCTGGCCAGGTAATCGAAGGCTTCATGGAAGGTGACGATGCGGCGATTCCGTACCCCTTTCAATCTTTCGGCCAGACGCGCGGCGAGCGAATCCAGGGTCGCTGCATATTTCTCCGCATTGGCGCGATATTCCGCCTCGTATTCCGAATCGATTTCAGCCAGGCGCGCGCCGATATGGCGGGTCATTCTGGCCGCTTCTGCGGGGCTGACCCAGGCGTGAGGATTGGGCAGGCCTTCGTCTTCAGCATAGGCTTGCTCGTGACGTTCGCGCCCAAATTCGAGTGGAATCGGCTCGACGACTTCCGAGGCGATGATCACCTGCAAATCCTGGCGTTTGAGGTAAGGACTGCCCTCGAGAAACCGCTCCATACCGAGACCGTTCATCACCAATACATCGGCGCTTTCCAATTGGATGGCATCGCCGGGCGTCATGGCGTAGTTATGGGGGCAACCGACTGTGGGAGGCAGGAGGTTTAACACTTCCACACCGGGAACGTCCGCCGCCACATTCTGGGTGATCACATAAATCGGTAGAAACGTGCAGACAACACGCAAGCGCACAGAACTTGCCGGTTCCTTGGTCTTTTCCCCGCTGCAAGCAACGCAGCACAGCAAGGCGAAGGCCGCGATGACAACCAGAACAGTGCGGATGCAGGTTTTCATCTCCCCCACCTGGGTTTTACCCTTCTATGTTCAGCAAAATAACCCTGCTCGATTCCTTCTGAGCGTTGAGCAATGCCCGCCGCCATGCACCCCAATCCTCT
>CAZHMN010000019.1:0-6016 GCA_964533705.1 uncultured bacterium | reverse complement strand
AAGACCTTCGATTTCGCCAATGTTCCAGGGAACGGGAATGCGCAAGAGGCCATCTATCGTCTCTTCAACTGGTGGAAACGATAGATCTGCTTTCACTTCAACACGGTCATTCTCTTGCACCAGAATGCGGGCGTTTTTCACTTCCGGATTAGCGAAAAGATCACCGGTCCAGCTCTCCACCAGCTCTTCGGCGCCTCTGTTCCGTGCGGCTTCAAATTCCGCAAGATAACCGTGCGTTTTAATCAGCACCCAACCTTCAGCGCTGGTATCTTCATTAAAGGTTACCTCAAGCTGGAGGGCCACCCGATTCCCCTGGTAAGGAGAGGCCGGCGAAGTCTCGGGCTTGGATGCCGGCCAGACGCCGAAGTAGTCCACTTTATCCGGGATCAGATACTCGATTTTTCCCGTGGACGGATCGAGACAGCAGTCGAAGGAAGGTTCATTGATGTAGATGGAATAAACTTCATCTCCTGTGACACCGGGGAGTGATAAAATCCTTGGGCTCAGGAGAAATACTTCCAAGTTAAACCCCAGTTCTTTCAAGGCAACGGCGCACAGAACGGCCAGATCCGCCGGGCTGCCATAACCGGTTGAGAAAGTGCGTCCCGCCGGGCGATACTTCAACAAGAATCCCAGGTCATCGAAGCGTTTCACGGCGATTCGATCAGCAACGAAAGCCACTGTGGAATCGAGCCGCATCTGCATATCGCTGATCTCCTCCAGATGCTTCACCGCGTCTGTCATAGAACCGTCCTGTTTAACTGCTTCGTCAAAGCGCTTCTCCAGCATAGCGGTAAACGTTTCCCAATTCGGACAGGTGCTGAAGGAGACACGGGGCAGGAAAAGGCTCGCCTGGGATGAGGCCTCTTCCAGATCAACGCCTTTCAAATCGGTCATGCGCCATGAATGGGTTTCAGTATCCCCGCTCAATTTAATTTCAGCCCGGGGTGCGCCGTTCTCCACAACGGAGGTCAACCCGGCGTTGCGCGGGGCGTTGACGATCAATTCCCGTTCGAGAGTGGGCTCGGGGCCGCCGAACAGGACCTCTCCCCAACCCCAGGGATACAGCGGTTCCTTATCTCGGATGACGTATTTCAGTTCCGTCACCGCATCGTGCTCGATGCCCAGGTGGGTTACCACCATCTGGCGCATTAAGGTAAAATCGGCGACTTTATCGAGGCCGAAGGGAACAATGGGGTTGAATCCATTGGGAGTGGTATCCACTTTTCTGCCGTCCGTGGTGTGCGTGCGGCTGATCAAAATCTCCAGCTCCTGCCTTTCAGAATCAAAGGCTAAATGCGGATCACCGTATTCGTCCCAGGCGTTGAGGTTGCGAAGGTAACGAACGATGTGCTCCTGCCGATCCACGCGGCCGTCATCATGTATGGTGAACGTGGTGCCGTGATAGAGGATCACCGTATCGGAGGGTGGCAGAAGGGCAGCCTGAGGTCGCCTCGACAGGATCTCATCTATATCGGCTGCCCAAAGACCCGCGGCACTAATTAAGAGAACGAGTACGGAGAGAATATATTTCGCTGTTTTCATGATCAGGATCCTTTCTTGAGCAGCCAGGTTTTCCGGGCGAAGTCCTTGATGGTATCGTACGAACCCTTCACCTCATCGTAATAATCCACGGGGATGCTTCGCTTGTACACCTTGTAATCAACCGAAGTGTTGAAAGCGCGCCCCTTCTGGTTCACTTCGATGTTGCACGACGCCCATTCTCCACCGAATTCCTCGGTTTCCGGGACATTGACCAGCTTATAGCCGCCCGGAACCTTGATGGATTCGGTCAGCACGACGTGTCGCGGATTCCAGACGTGCAGCGGATTTTCGCGCTCGTCGGCTTTGTATTCGTAAACCAGATCGAAGGTTCGCGGTGCACTCTGCACGAAATTCGTAGTGACCGGTGAAAAGAGCAGCATATTTTCCGCTTTTATCGCATAACCGGGAGCGCGGAAGCTGATTTCCAGCCGGTAAGGTTTGGAGAGATCATCTATGTCGGTTTGCGCAATGTTCAAGACCTCAGCATCCGGAGCGATGTGGGAAATCCAGTCGGCGAACATGGCTTCATAGCGCTCCGCGGGCCGGTAAGCGATGCCCCGGCGAATGCGGGTGTCGCCATAGCATGTCCCCTCTATGGAGATCGTACCCTCCAGATCGCCATCGGCGTTTAAGGCACCTCGAAGATTTATCTTGGTCAGATTCTCTTCGGCTGTGAAACTCCTGATGGCCATACGGTCTTCGCCTTCGGGTGAACCGATCACATAATGCTGCTCGCCCTCGGCCCGGCTCCAGACGTCCATAGCGTAGGGTGCCCAGGTGGGATCAATCATGGTGTAAGAACCGTCATCTCGTTTAATCGCCACGACGCAGTGGTTGAACTGGTCGGCGGGGATCGTTTCGACTCTGGCGCCGGCCATGGTCATCGCCGGATAAACGGTGAATCCCAATCCTCGCAGAAGAGAAATGGACATGCCGGCAATGTCCTTGCATACGCCGCAGCGGTCGTTCAAGGTCATCATACCGGAATGCAGGGTGTAACCTTCGCCCTTGCCCATGCTGATGCCCGAATAGCGGATGTTCTGTGCCGTCCAGTGCAGGATCGCCGCGATCTGCTCGTCTTCGGTTTTCAAGCCTTCGACGATCTCTCTGGCTTTCCGGCAGACGTTCTCATCCGGCTGGAGGATTTCGTTATTCACTTCGAAGAACCAGCGGGATTTTTCCGGCCAGTCCTTTACTGTAGCCATCACCACTTTGGGGACGAAGTCCGAAGCGCCGGGCTGGCGTGGCTCGCGCTTGACGGCGGGCTGTTCGTTCAGCCAGAAGGTGTAAACCAGCAGATCATCATCGAAGGTCAGCGAAGAATAAACTTCGCCGTTGTAAACCCTGTACTGTACTGGTTTGTCGCGGGAGATGCGCAGGTTGTAAACCTTCTCGCGCAAGGGCATCCCCTCTCTAAAGAGGATAGTATCGTAGAAGTGACCGCGCATTGGAGGAATATAGCGTTCATCTTCATCGCCGGGAAGCTCCTCCTCGAGGTAGGCGATCTGAAAACCTTTCTTATAGGTCTTGAGTTCAACGGCGTCGCCGACGTTCAAACGGGGCAGCTCCAACACTTTCATGCGCGGCCCCCAGTAGATCATGTGCTGGGGCTGCGGGTGATCCAGAGCATTTCCGACATCAATCTCTTCCAGCTTGCCGTCTGCACGGTGAACAACCACTCGGCGCGGTTCAAACAGATTTGAAGCGGGATCGTAGTCGAAGCGCAGTCCGGTCATCCGTTTCGCGCCGTCCCAGGTGAGCACTTTGATGAGTCTGTGATTGACGACGTGAGAGAGGCCGGTGTTTTCAACGTCCACGAAGGTGGAATCGAAAACAATTGCCAAATCGGCGCCTTCGTAAATGCCGCCGTCTCCCACTTCGTCTATCAGCGCGCGGTAGGGATCTTCCTGCGCTCCCGCCGCCCAGGCAAAGAGGGCCAGTCCCAACACTGCACTCATAAACAGCAGTTTTGATGATTTCCTCATGATTCTCCTTCTTCAGTAGGCTTTTGTAATTTTGAACTTTAAATTTAAGAAATGAATGGCGAAATTGCAAGCGAAAGGCTTATTTCTTCTCTTTTATTATTCTTCTTCCCCTCGACTATTTTTATCAAGCATAAATATTATTCCTTGATTTTTAGCGCGTCTGTTGTTATATTTTAACGCGCAAATAATCTGAAACCGCATCAGGAGGTCGACATGGCAACACGGATGATGGCATCAATCGCTCTTTTAATCGCATTTATCGCACAAAATCTGACGGCATCACCTGTCCAGCAACCTAAGACCTACAGCGAACTGCCTCCCAAGTGGGAAGCACAGCGGATTGCTCAAGCAGGATGGGACGCAACAGACGATGAAACCGGTTATGACGTGCTGCATTACAATATCGAAATCCGTTTCGATCCCAGTGACGAATCAGTCAGCGGTCACGTGGACATGCTATTCGCCAGCACGGAAGCGACGTTAACTCAGGTGGCTATGCACCTGGAGTCCAACATGGACATTGACAATCTGGAGGTGGATGGCACCCCAACGACTTACACGCATTCCTACCCCGACAACTTAACCATTGATCTGCCGCAGTCAATGAATCTCGGCGATTCCGCCACGGTCAGCATTGATTACCACGGCTTTCCCTTAGGCGGAGGCGGCCTGGGAGCGCTCTCCTTCAGTGAGCACATGGGCGTTCCCATTATTTCATCCCTGTCCGAGCCGGAAGGCGCCCGTTTATGGTGGCCCTGCAAGGACATTCCCTCGGAGAAATCCACCGCCCGCATGGTCTGGACGGTTCCTGGTGATCTCTATGCAACTGGTAACGGCTTGCTGCAAAGCGTCACTTCCCCGGAACCGGGGTGGAGATCTTACGAATGGCTGGAAAACTATCCCATCACCAGCTACTTGATCGCAGTAACGGCGACGAACTTCGCTTACTGGCAGGATTGGTACGTGACAACTTCCGGGGATTCGCTGCCCCTGGATTACTATATCTATCCGGAAGATTCTGCGCTCTCGCTCGTTGATTTCGCCGATCTGCCCGACGTGATCGCCTTCTTCGCATCGGTATTCGGAGAGTATCCGTACATGGACGAGAAGTACGGCCACGCCGCCTTTCCCTTCGGCGGAGCCATGGAGCACCAGACGTTGACCTCCTACGGAGCGAGTCTGATTACTGGCACCAATGCTTATCACTGGATTATGGTACATGAATTATCCCATCAGTGGTGGGGCGACCTGGTCACCTGCGGCACCTGGATGGACATCTGGCTGAACGAAGGCTTCGCCGTGTACTGCGATGCACTTTGGATTGAATATGACGAAGGCTGGCAGGCTTTTCAGAACCGAATGAACTATTTCAAAAATACCTACTTCCAGTCCGAACTGGGCTGGCAGGGACGTTTCCCTATTTACGACCCCGAGTACATGTGGGGGGGCACAGTTTACGAAAAGGGCAGCTGGATCATGCACATGATCCGTTACGTCCTTGGCGAAGAGGATTTCTGGGACTTCTTCCTCGAATGGCGCGACCGCTACGCCTTCGATGCAGCCGTAACGGCCGATCTCCAACAGACACTGGAGGACGTCTCCGGCGAAGATCTGGACTGGTTCTTCGACGAGTGGGTCTACATGGCCGGCTACCCCGAATACGAGTGGGGCTGGCAATCCACACCGTACGGCGCGGACAGCAGTATTGTGGATGTGTCTATAACGCAGGTGCAGTCCATGTTGAACCAAACGCCGCTGGTCTTCACCATGCCCGTTGAAATCGGCGTAACGACGACGGTCGGCGAGGAGGTCCACACCCTGTGGAACAACCAGCGCGAACAGAACTTCAGCTTCATGGTGGCGGGAACGCCTACTGACGTAGAATTCGATCCTGATAATTGGATATTGAAGACCGCCGAAGAAACCGGGTACGTTTTCGTGCCCACCCAACCCACCTTACCCGGCTACCGAGGACCGGTACTGGGATTGGGACCAAATCCGGCCAATCCCAATACGCAAATTACCTTCTCCCTGTCTTCCCCGCAGCAGGTCACGCTTTCCATTTACAACCTGATGGGTCAAAAGATCGCGACGCTGGTGAATGGCATACAGCCCGCAGGTTTGACTCAGGTTAACTGGGATGGAGGCAGCCAGGCCTCGGGGATCTATCTGGTGCGGCTGGAAACGCCGACGGAGCGAATCACGAGAAAACTCACGATCCTCAAGTGAGCTATTCAACAGGGCGGGGCTGATCCCCCGCCCTTGGTGTTTGTGGAGGAATTGTGTACAATATGTAAAGGGCTGTTCTTTCTTTGGTATACCGCTGCGATTCACATGGCGGTTGAATGCACCGGTGCTATGCAGTTCCCCAGGCACTGATAATGATAATCCCCACATTCTCGCCCGTGAAGTAATTGAGAGAAGTGGGGATTATGGTATTTCTCGGTCTTTCACCTGGTGCACCCAGAGGGAATCGAACCCCCAAC
>CAZHMN010000018.1:28904-40280 GCA_964533705.1 uncultured bacterium | reverse complement strand
ATCGAGCAACTGATGGTCGCCCGCGAAAACGCCACCGCATCCGAATCGCAGATCCGCGACGCCGACGTGGCAGCCGAAATGTCCGAGTTCATCAGAGCGCAAATCCTGATGCAGACCGGCGTTTCCATGCTGGCACAGGCCAATATGGTACCACAGATTGTGGCTGGGATCATCGGGTAAGTGATCAGCTTCTATCAAAAAAAAGTCCGGCAATCGCCGGACTTTTTGCTTATACCACTCCTATTCCAGAGGGGGAATACAATCAACCGGGCAGTATTCAACGCAACGCGGAGAATCGTAATGTCCTTCGCAATCCACACAGACTTCCGGGTCAATGACGTAAATCTCTTCTCCTTCTGATATTGCACCGACAGGGCACTCCGGTTCGCAGGCACCGCAGTTAATACACTCGTCAGTAATCATACGTGGCATTTTTTCCTCCTGAGTATCTTTTAGGAGGTTCTTGACCTCTCGTTTAACTCATGCCTTGAGGAGGGTCAAACCTCCATAATCTCTTCTTCCTTTTTACTTAGCAGCTTGTCTATTTCTTCGATGTATTTATCCGTGAGTTTCTGATTTTGGTCTTGCAGTTTTCTATGCTCGTCTTCGGAAATGTTGCTCGCTTTTTCCTCGCGTTTTAACTGTTCATTAGCATCCCGCCGGATGTTGCGGATGGCAATGCGCGCATCCTCCGCATATCGCCGCACCAGCTTGACTAAATCCTTACGCCGTTCTTCGGTCAGTACAGGAATGGCGAGCCGAATGAATGTCCCGTCGTTGATTGGCGTCAATCCCAGGTCACTCTTCTGAATCTCCCTCTCGATCACACCGATCAGATTCTTTTCCCAGGGTTGAATCACGATCAGGCGCGGTTCAGGCGTTGATAAACTGGCAACTTGATTGATTGGCACCTGACTGCCGTAATACTCGATCCGAATGCCGTCCAGGAGGGAAATCGAGGCTTTACCCGTTCGAATTTTAACCAGTTCATGACGAAAGTTTTCCACTGATTTCGTCATGCGTTCTTCGGTATCTTCCAGAATGGGATGATCCATGTTTTCACCTCACGACCAGTGTACCGACCTCTTCTCCCATGATGATCTTCCTCAGATTTCCGGGAGTCATGATATTAAAAACACGGATGTGAATTTCATTGTCCATGCACAGCGCCACAGAGGTCGCATCCATAACTCTCAGTTCCCGCTGAATGACTTCAGTGTAGGTCAGAGTATCATAGCGAACCGCTTGCGGATTCTTCTCGGGATCACTGTCATAGACGCCGTCAACCCTCGTGCCTTTCAAGATAACGTCTGCGTGAATTTCGATGGCTCGCAGCGTGGCGGCCGTGTCGCTGGTAAAGTAGGGATTGCCCGTTCCCGCGGCAAAGATGACGATGCGACCTTTTTCCAGGTGTCGGATGGCTCGCCTGCGAATGAAAGGTTCGGCGAGCTCCTGAACCTCAATGGCCGATTGAACGCGGGTTACGACTCCCATTTTTTCCAGGCTGTCCTGCAATGCCAGGCCGTTGATGATGGTCGCCAGCATCCCCATTTGATCGGCCGTGGCACGATCCATGCCCTGTGCAGATGCCTGCATACCGCGAAAGATATTCCCGCCACCGATGACGATGGCGATTTCCACTCCGAGGTCATGAATCTCTCGGATGTCGCTGGCAATCCGGGAAACTCCGTCGGGATCAATACCGTATCCCTTGTCCCCGGCCATAACTTCGCCGGTCAGTTTTAACAGAACACGCTTGTAGGGAGCCTTCTTCACTCGCCCACCTGCAAACGGCAAAATCTGCGCAGCACGATGTTTTCGCCCAGTTTAGCAGCCGTTTCAGTCACCAGGTCACCCACAGTCTTATCCGTATCTTTCACGAAAGGTTGCTCCAGCAGGCAGGTTTCAGAAAAGAACTTTTCCAGCTTGCCTGATATGATCTTCTCGATAATTTCAGGTGGTTTTTTCTTTCCACTGGATTCGATCTGGGCGCGGTAAATGTCCTTCTCTTTTTCGATGACTTCCTGCGAAATTTGATCCCTTGATATGGCCATCGGATTGGTAGCAGCGACGTGCATGGCTATATCTCGAGCCAGCGATTTAAATTCATCCGTCTTGGCGACGAAATCGGTTTCGCAGTTGAGTTCTACCATCACGCCCAGCTTAGACCCGGTGTGGATATAGGTCTCGATCAAGCCCTCGTTCGCTTCACGACCAGCTCTCTTGGCTGCCTGAGCCAGGCCGCGCTTCCGCAAAATGTCAATGGCCTTCTCTTCATTACCCTGGGCTTCTACCAGAGCTTTTTTGCAATCCATCATGCCAGCGCCGGTTTTCTGGCGTAAATCTTTAACGGCTCCTGAAGTGATGTTCATTCATTTCTCCGAAAACGTGTACACGGTGGGGGGTGATTTCCGTAAATCCTTTCGCGTTATCTATGTCGTCTATCCGTCCAGCGCGAATTGTTCGATCCGCCGACTAAGCCTCGCTCTTTTCAGGTTTACTTTCCTTGGCAGCTGGTTTTGGTCCTTCAGCGTCGGCTTTGCTCGACTCCCTCGATGGTTTTCTCGCCGATTCCTCTTTATCAGCATCAGCGCTTCCTTCCGAGGTTTTCTTCTCTACACCCGTATCGGATTTTGGAGCAGGTCCTGTCGTCTTTTCTGTAGGCTCAGCAGTGGGTTCTGCTCTGCCTTGGCCGGCTCCAGCCGCTTCAGGTTTCCTCCGAGGGGGGCGCCTTCTGGGCCGGCGACGTCTGGCTTGAGCTCTGGGCTGTTCCTTTTCCTCTACGCCTGTGACTTCGGCCATCTCGGCAACTCGCCTTTTGGCCGCGACTGCTGCGGCTTCTTCAATAGCGTCTGACAGCGCTCTGGTGATCAGTCCAACGGATTTAAAGGCGTCGTCATTTCCGGGTATGGGGTAATCAACGATATCGGGATCTGTGTTGGTATCCACAATAGCCACGACGGGAATGGACAACTTGCGGGCTTCGGCGACGGCAATACGTTCTTTCTTGATGTCAACGACAAAGACAGCACCGGGGACTTTTTTCATATCTCTAACTCCACCGAGCGCCTTCTCCAGCTTAGCTCTGTCTTTCTCAAATGAAAGTCTCTCCTTCTTGGAGATCTTTTCATATGTGCCGTCGGATGCGATTCTCTCTAAGTTCTGGAGGTTTTTCAAGCTCTTGCGAATTGTGGAAAAATTAGTCAGCATACCACCCAGCCAGCGTTCACAGACGTAGGGCATGTTGATCCGCGTCGCCTCCGATCTGATGATATCCTTGGCTTGCTTCTTGGTGCCGACAAATAGGACCTTTTCGCCTCCCTTTACGATCTCCTGCAGAGCTTCGCAAGCATTATCTATGCAGGTTTGGGTTTTCTTTAAGTCAATGATATGAATGCCATGTTTGGCCCCGAAGATGTATTTGGCCATCTTCGGATTCCACCTGCGCGTCAGGTGGCCAAAATGGGTGCCCGCTAGTAAAAGCTGCTGAATTGAAACGACTGGCATTATTTCCTCTTTAGTTTGTTATCGGGTTTTGCATCCATCTTCGTCATCTCGCTTCCCGATTCCAATGGACACCATGGAACACCCGGGGATGCGATCGGAAGACGTGATATTTCCAATTGTGAATGATTCCGCCAGACGAAAAAGTGGGACTTTATGCCTGGGGTATATCGAAAGTACCGGATTATCTCTTGGAATACTGGAAACGCTTGCGAGCGCCCGGCTGGCCGTACTTCTTCCGTTCTTTCTCACGGGGGTCGCGGGTCAGGAATTTCTGCTTTTTAAGCGCTGCCCGATACTCTTCATCATATTGGACCAAGGCGCGGGCAATCCCCAGCAACATGGCGCCGGCTTGGCCGCTCTTGCCGCCGCCTTTAACGTCGGCGATGACGTCAAATTTATTCAAAGCGTCAACCGCCTCAAAGGGTTGGTCAACCAATAACTTTAAAACTTCCCGACCGAAGTAGTCCAGGAAGTCCTTGCCATTGACGGTCATTTTACCACTGCCCGGCGTAATCCACACCCGTGCAACGGAAGTCTTACGACGCCCGGTCGCATAAAAGCGTGGCGCGGGATCAGAACTAGTCATTGAACCCTCTATCTAAGATGAGTTTTTACTGCGGAAGCGGTTCCGGTTGTTGAGCCTGATGAGGATGATCCGAACCGGCGTAAACCTTTAGCTTGCGAAACTGTCTGCGCCCCAGCGGTCCTCGTGGCAGCATCCCCTTAACGGCGTGCATAACAATCCTCTCTGGATGCTTTACCCTCATTTCCGCCAGGGTGGTAAACCGGCCTCCACCGGGATAACCGGTGTGCCGGAAAAACTGCTTTTTCTGTTCTTTCTTGCCGGTCAATCGCACTTTATCGGCATTGACGACGATAACGAAATCGCCTGTATCAAAGTGCGGGGAGTAGATCGCTTTGTGCTTGCCGCGCAGAACCGTCGCGATTCTGCTCGCCAATCGCCCCAACACCATTCCATCAGCGTCAACGATATACCAGTTGCGCTCTACATCTTCAGGTTTAGAATGAAATGTCTTCACAGCAGTTCCAAAATTATTAAACTATAAAAATATTAAAATGAAAAGCTAAAGTCAAGTACATTGTGCATTTTTAGCTTATTGAAAATTATCTGTTTTCCCAATATTCCCATTCGTATCCCGCAGCCTTTCTTACCTATTTCGTGCTTTCCTCTGTATCTTTTCCCGCAATTTCTTCCATCGTCTCGACCATTTTATCCCAGCTATATCTTTCTTTTTCCTTTCTCATGTTTTCGATTATTTTGTCCCGCGTGTCATCCCGGAAGAACTTCACCACCGCTTCGGCCAGCGATTTCGGATCTTCGGGAGGAACCAAAAACCCCGTTTCACCGTCCCGCACCACTTCGGGTAGCCCTCCCACTCTTGTGGATATGACCGGCAGCTCAAAATGGAAGGCGACCTGGATCACTCCGGATTGAGTCGCGGATCTATACGGCAAAACCAGAAGATCTGCGGCGCGAAAGTAGGTTCCCACATCTTCGTTGGGGATGAATTTATTCACGATGGCGACTTTATGAGAAAGGTCCAGTTCTTCAACCCGACGCCAATACGTTTCTTCAGTTTCGTAGAACTCCCCGGCCACCAAGAGATGCACATCTTCGCCGAGGCTTGCAACGATATGCGGAAAAGCCTCGATCAGCACATCCAGGCCTTTATAGTGCCGAACCAACCCGAAGAAGAGCAGTAATTTCCCCTCCGCTTTCAGCCCCAGTTTCTGGCGCGCCTTTTCCCTGCTCAGATTCGTATCGGTGTAACAATCGTAAATTGGATGATGTACGAATTTAACCTCACGGCGTTTGGCTTCCGGGAACCAGCGAAGCAAATCCTGCCTTACAACGTCGGATTGCACGATAAAGGCGTCAACCCAGCGAAACGCCAGGCGGGTAAAAAATCGGTCTCCGGGGCGCTTTTCGTGCGGGATGACGTTGTCAACGATGTAGATGATTCGCACCGATGTTAACCATTTGGTCAGTCCGCAGACAGCCGCGTAGCCCGGTGCGAAGAATGGCATCCAATACTTGAATATGACGGCATTCGGCTTGCCGCGGCGAATGGCCCAAAAGGTGCGCAACCAGGTGCAGGGATTCCAGGGGATGAAAACCGGCCGGGTATCGAGTTTGATGTAATCCCGGCTGGTTTCGATCTGCGTCTGGCCGGGAAACAGCAGCTTGGGAAATTGCTTGCGAAAAGAGAGCACTCTTACCGCGTGCCCTCTCACCTCCAATTTCTGTCCTAATACGCCAATGTACTGGGCGATACCTCCTCGCAGCGGATAGAAGGGACCCACCAGATAAAAGGTCACTTCAACTCCCGATCAAACCCCAGTAAAAGACGAAATGAATACTCGCGGCGATCCGCGGTCGAGCGGGTCAGCAGCTCGCTTAAAAAACCCAGAGAAAAGGATTGCGCTCCGAAGATGACTAATAAAATTCCCAGGAAGAAAATGGGGCGATCGCCGATCCAGATGCCGTGCATCCAACCCCAGGTTAAATAGGCCAAAATAACGATTCCTGCCAGAGTGAGGAGCACCCCGGCCGAGCCGAAGAAGTGCATGGGTTTCTTCATGAATCGGGACACCAACGTAACGGACAGCAGGTCGAGAAACCCGTGCATGAAGCGCGAAGTCCCGAACTTGCTGCGGCCGAACTTGCGGGGGTGATGTTTCACCGGAATTTCACCCACACGAAATCCGTTCCAGTGAGCTATGGCGGGCAAGAAACGGTGCATTTCACCATAGACGGGCATCTGTTTGACCACTTCTTGCCGATATATTTTTAATCCGCAGTTGAAATCGTGGATATGCAGACCTGAAATAATTCCCGTTACAAAATTGAATAACCGAGAAGGAATAGTTTTACTGATCGGATCGTGCCGCTTTCGCTTCCATCCCGACACCAGATCAAATCCCTCCTCGAGCTTGCTGACCAGATTGGGAATTTCCGCCGGATCGTCCTGCAGGTCGGCGTCGAGGGTTATAACGTACCGCCCCTGAGCGGCATCGAAACCGGCATTTAGAGCGGCTGATTTGCCGTAATTCTTCCGAAACGAAATAACCCGCACTCGGGGATCTTCTGCGTGGAGATTTTTCAGCACCTCAAGCGAGCCGTCCGTGCTGCCGTCGTCTATGAAAATAATCTCCCAGTTCCCCTCCGAATTCAAGTTTTCGGACAACCTGCGGTAGAGTTCTCGAAGGGATTCCTCTTCATTCAAAAGGGGCACAACCGCAGAGATAGTTATCTCATCCGCCAAAAGGGTCCTCCCCTGTGTCGTTATCGTCCTTACCGTCGGTATCAAAATCGGATGGTGCCAGGCCGCTGTTTATCCAGAGACTCGACAATTTCATTTTCACCGTAATAGCGCTATGACCACTGCCGATTTGCACATTCCATTCGGAAGGCATAAAAACTTTCGAGCGCTTTTTTATAGAGCCTAACTCTTTATACCAAACGGTATCTCCGGCTGAAGATGTGAGCAACTCCTTCGTAATAACCGGCTTGAAGGCATCCACCCAGAGCTGATAATAGGTGCTATCCTCGTCCCAGGCGAGGAGATATTCCTGCCTTTCCAAATCGCGTTGAACGCTTGCCCGGGATGGAATTTTAGGTTCGGAAGGGAAGGGCAGAAATAAATCCACCAATTCTGCGCCGCGTATCGGCAGAGCAAATTCTTCCGGCAGGACAATGTCTTCGATTTCGCCGCTGGGCGGTATTCGAGAACCGGGGTAAGACAGATGGTATCGCCCTTCTGCCAGCGCCAGAGTGCCCACTTCGATCCCCATTGCTCCGCGCAAGGTGATCTGCAGATAATCCGTAGCGAGATAGCGAACGTTTACTCCCATGGCTGCCCGGGTTTCAGGGCCGTAAACCTGAATCAGTCCCAGTCCCTTGAAATCCCGCAAACGCGCCCGGTTTTTCTCAATCCTTTCCTTTAAATTACGTATGTCGGGAAGAGGCAGACTTTCGATCCGGGGGCGCGGCCGGGAGCAGCCGAGGAAAAGCAGTGATATAGCAAAGAACAGAATCCCCGCCCGCTTCATCGTGGGGATCATCGGGCCAGTTTCTCCCGAATCGGGATGTTCTCCGGGTCGAATTCCAGAGCCTTAATCCAGGCGTCTCTGGCTTTGGCGTAATCCCCCATTTTTTCGTATATATCGCCTATATGATCTAATATGTCGGGATTTTCAGGATTCAATTCCAGGGCGCGCTGAATGTACTCCATGGCCTTGGAATAATCACCCATAACGAAGTAAATCCACCCGTAGGTATCCAGGTACGAGGGATTATCGGGACTTTTCTCCAGCGCCTTCTGAACCATGGACATGGCATCTTCCAGGCGAGTCCCCTTCTGCGCCAGGAGGTAAGCGTAATTATTGAGCAACAATGCATCATCCGGCGAAATCGTCAGGGCCTGATCGTAAACTTCAATGGCCTTATCCCAGTCCCCGCGCTCGTCGTAGATAAATCCCAGGGTGATATACGCTCCGATCTGGCTGGCATCCAGTTCCAGGGAAACGTCCAGCGCCTCCAGGGCCAGCGAATCCTGGTCAGATAACTGATAGGCAGACCCCAGCAGCGCCCATATATTGGGCGCGGTAGCGTGGTAATACGTCCCCTTCTGCAAGATTTCGACAGCGCGGTCATATTCCCGATTATTCATGTGCATATAGGCCCAATTCGTAAAGTAACGGGGATCATCCGGATTCAATTCGGCCGCTTCTGCAAAGAAGCTGTCCGCCTCTGCAGATCTGTTCAGTTCCGCTAAAAGCGATGCGACCGTGAAGCAGACCCGATCGTCGTTCGGACTTAACTCATAAAGCCTGATAGCCGCATCCAGAGCATTCTGGTAATCACCCTGGCTGATCAGTAACGTGCTCAGTTTCCCCAAGGCTTCCCGGTTGGCGGGCTGAAGTTCCAAAGCTTCCCGGTATTGTTCAATGGCTTCCGGCACGCGATTGGCCCGAAGATGAACATTCGCCAGATTGAGGTGATAGGAGGGTTCATCGGGATGGTTCCGCACCAGTCTGTCCAGCAGCGAAGCCGCCGAATCAAGCCGGCCCACCTGAACCAGAACGTCGCTTAAAAATTGGAGAACTTCGACGTCCAGTGAATCATATTTCAAAGCAGTATAAAGCAGAGAAATGGCGTCGTCCGGCAAATGCAGAGCCAGGTAATCTTCGGCCAGAGCTTGATAGATGCTCCCCGAAGTCGAATCAAATTTGAGCGCGCGACGATACTCGGCGATGGCTCGCGTCAGTTCACCTTGTTGGTCGTAGATGACTCCGCGGAGGAAATGATCCAGCGCCTGCGGTGACGGTTCCGCCTGAATGGTCTGCTCCTCAGTCACAGCCGGTTGACGGCGGGAGGCGCAGCCAACCCAGAGCAGCGATAGAAAGGATATGACCAGTAGAAGAGGATATCGGTTCATCATTGTCCAAAGATAACTCTCATAATGTCATTATACGTAACTAATAAGACAAACGCCAGAATCAGTGCCATGCCTATCTTCTGAATGCTCAGTTTAACCTTGCTGGAGATAGGTCGGCGGATGATCGCTTCCACGCCGATGAAAATCAGATGACCGCCATCGAGGACGGGAAAGGGCAGAATATTGAGCAAACCGATGCTGATCGAAACCTGAGCGATCAATGAGATGTAATCAACGATGCCGGAACGAAGCGTCTGGCCGGAGAGCTGAGCGATACCGACAGGGCCGGCGACCTCGTTGATCTTGGCCTGACCCACGATCAGCATCTTCACCACCTTGAGGCTCTCGACGATGATAAAGCCGGTGAGCTCAAAACCATTTCCCAACGCCTTGATGATGCCGACTTTCCTGAATTCCGGCAGAGGATTAATGCCGATCCGACCAAAAGAGAGAGTGCTGTCGCCCCGGGTGTATTCGTAACCGACCGGTACGACCTCCGCAGAAAAAACTTCGCCTTCACGCAGCCAGGTGACGGTCAGCGTATCGCCCGTGCGGGGGTGAATCGCTTCCGTCAAATCCTGCCAGACCTTAATGCTATCGCCATCGACCGCGATGATGCGGTCGCCGACCTGCAAGCCTATTTCAGCAGCGGGATATCCCTCCGCCACGTAACCGACAACCGGTTGACCAACTTCCCCAATGCCGATCCGCCAGGTTAGAAGAAAATACACCAGGACACCCAGCAAAAAATTCATCAAAACTCCGGCGCTGATGACGAATACTTTCTGGAAAAAATTCTTGGACATGAACTCCCAGGGCGCGCCCGTCAACGGTTGATCGGCGAGGCTCTCATCAACCATGCCGGACATCTTCACATATCCGCCCAACGGTATCCAACCGATGGCGTACTCCGTTTCCCCAACCTTCTTGGAAACCATTTGGGGAGGGAATCCCAGCGAAAACGTCTCCACCCGAACGCCCGTCAGTTTGGCGGCCAAGAAATGCCCCAGTTCGTGAACAAAAATGATCACACCCAGAACGACGATAAATGCAATTAGCGTAATAATCATGGGTCTTTTATTCAGTCTCTGTTCAGGTTATTCATCTCTTCGCTGCACCATTGCCTGGCCCAGCGGTCAACTTCCAGCACCGTATCCAAATCCAGAGTCTCGAGTGGTTTAAAGGCTTTAAATACGGCTTTTATTAAATCGGCGATCTGATTGAAGGCCAATCTGCCGCTCAGAAAAGCTTCCACCGCCAC
This sequence comes from uncultured bacterium, assembly GCA_964533705.1. GTDB lineage: Bacteria > Electryoneota > B3-LCP > B3-LCP > B3-LCP > CAZHMN01. The sequence continues at coordinate 30,050 of CAZHMN010000018.1, read as the reverse complement.
TTCATTCGCCGCGTTCAGCACCGTTGGATAACCTTCACCCTTTTTCAGAGATTCATAAGCTAGATTCAGGCAAGGAAACCGATCGAAGTCGGGCGCTTCGAAATCCAGTGAACCGATCTCGACCAGATTGGTCGTTACGAATTCAGCCGATTGACGTTCCGGATAAGTGAGAGCATACTGGATCGGGATGCGCATGTCAGGAGTTGAAAGTTGAGCTTTCAACGATCCATCAATAAACTCCACCAGCGAATGAATGACGGATTGGGGATGGATCACCACCTGAATTCGCTCAGGTGCAAGATTGAAAAGATAGTGTGCCTCGATGACCTCCAACCCTTTATTCATTAACGTGGCGCTGTCAACCGTTATCTTCGGCCCCATCTTCCAGTTGGGATGCTGCAGGGCGTCCTCAGGCTTGATGACCTCGAAATCCTCCAGGGCTTTGCGCAAGAAAGGGCCTCCCGAAGCCGTGAGAATCAATCGCTTCACCTGTTCAGGATCTTCCCCCCTCAGGCATTGAAGCACGGCTGAATGCTCGGAATCAATGGGGACGAGCAGTCCTTCGCTTTCCGCCACAGCCTCCATCACCAGATGCCCGGCCATAACGATGCTTTCCTTGTTGGCCAGAGCGACGATCTTGCCCGCTTGCAGAGCCGCCAGGGTGGCCCGCAATCCGATAGCACCCACGAGCGCGTTGACGACCACGTCGGTTTCAGGAGCCTGGGCGAGCTGAACGAGGGCATCTTCCCCGGAGAGCAGATCGAAGGAGTTGGTTCCCAGTAATGCCCGGATTTCATCTTCTCCACCGGGATCCGCGATGGCGAGTTGCCTGGGTTTGAAGTAGCGAACCTGTTCCGCTAACAATTCAACCTGTGTACGCGCCGCCAAGCTGTAAACCCGGTACTCCTTCCCCAGTTGAGTAATAACTTCCAGCGTATTGCGGCCGATGGAACCGGTCGAACCCAGTATGGCGATATTCTTCATCTTTTCTCAATGCAGAGCTCTGAACGCGGCCTTTCATCAGCGGAAGCTGATGGCCAGACCCACGGTGAGCTGAGAGAACTTGCTGATATTGTAGTCCGCGAAAATATTGACGAAAGGAAGCGGCGTCAGTTTCAAACCCAACGTCAAGCGGGTGGTGTTGGC
>CAZHMN010000018.1:4588-28804 GCA_964533705.1 uncultured bacterium | reverse complement strand
GGATCAATATAAGTATACTCGAAATTCATCGAGTGGATGTCGTATCCGAAGCCGCCGTATGGGGAGATCACCAGAAAGCTCTTTGAAACCATGACGTCAAAGCTGAGGTGCCTGGAATGCAGAACATCGCCGGCAGCGAAGCGGTGATAGGCCACCATGGCAGAGACGTCGGGGAATCCGGGTACGGGGATGTAGGAACTGAATCCCTTCTTCACTCCGACACCGATCAGGGAAATGGTCTCATCCTCGAATTTGACCCCGAAACCCCTGGCCGTCACTTCGAAATCCATGGGCAAGCCTACCGAGGCCTGGATGACTGGAACCGGGAAGAAGGAAACATCGGAAGAATCGAGGATTTCGCTCTTACCTTCGGGGATGAACACCATCATGCTGCGCACTCCCACGTCAAATCCCAGAGTGCCATGGGTTTTCCCCGTATGATAGAGACCGCCGCAGACGCCGGTGCCAAACGCCTCAACTAAAGGTTTAGCCACATCCTCCAATTCGGATTCGGCATATTTCTTGATCTCATCGTAAAAATTATCGTCATCGTCCTGAGCCAGCGCTTGAGACGCAGAAAAGGCCAAAATGACCACAATCGAGATTAGTGCGATACGTTTCATGACTCCTCCGCGAATTTCCTTTTAGGTTTCAGTGGTTGTCAACTCATTAAATTTCGTTGGCGCTTGGTCTGATTCAAGGAGGCGTCCTCGTCCCCAGTGATTCTGATAATCCTGAGCCGAGGAAGCGACGAACTCAATTTCGGCAGCCGATAAAGGCTCCTGACGCCAGGAGATGCCCCAGAATCTGCGGAAAGCAGCAGGAATCGCTGATCGCAGATCGTCCAACTTGATCTTCGCAGCAAGGCGATCCCAGCGGTGCCTCGATTGATCTTTTATCTTCTCAGATGACCGACCCGATAGGCCAAAAAGAGCCGCGAGATCAACATCACTATCGCCCAGCAGAATCGAACCGTGCTGCAACAAAACGTCGGGGAAGAACCGCTGCGCCGATCCGATCCACTTGCGCCCCGAAATTTGTACTTCCCAGCGTGATGCGCTATCAAAACACAGAGGGCTGGCTTTGCGCAATACCGCTTTATTTCCGGCATTGCGGCTGCCGACTCGAACCAATTCCGCCCCGATGCCGATCTCATTTGCGGCGCTTACAAAGATCGTTCCGATCTGCCGCAAAAGCTCACCGCGGGCCCTCTGAAACAGAGGATGCTTGAGCGGCAGGCAGAGGCAATAGGTTAATTCCCGATGGTGCAGTACCGCCCGCCCGCCCGTCGGCCGCCGGACGATTGGGATGCCTATCTCCTGGCAACGTTTTCGGATCGTTTCAGAAATCTTCTGATGAAAACCCAGGGACAGCGTCGGCTTGTCCCAGGCATAAAGCCGCAGATACGGCTCAGAGGTTCGCTCGCTTTCCTGAGAGAAATAGAGATCCGCCGCCATGTTAAAGGCGCCTGAATGGGTGCCGTCCTGAATGAGGCGACCGGAGTAGTTTTTAGATGATTCCTCGCTCACTTCCTTCGATAAAATCAATAATCTCCTGAATGTCCGGAGTGATTTCCATTTCCTCTTTGATGCGAGTGATTCCCTGCGAAACGTTTAAGTCACTCAGATAGATCAACTTATAGGCGTGCTTGATGGCGGCGATTCTTTCGGCGGAGAACCCATGCCGCTTCAGACCAACGGTATTTAGACCTGCGAAACGCAGAGGTTCGTTGGCCGCCAGAACGAAAGGCGGAACGTCTTTGGGTACGCGGGTGCCTCCGGCTATAAAAGCGTGTTTGCCGATGTGTACAAATTGATGTACCGGGACAATCCCACCGATGCCAGCTTGTTCGCCTATATAAACGTGCCCCCCTAAATTGACCGAATTCGCCAAAAGAACCTTATTCTCCAGCACGCAATCATGGGCGACGTGGGAATAGGCCATCAACAAACACTCGGCGCCGACAACCGTCTTGCCGCTGGCCTCGGTTCCCCGATGGATGGTGGCAAATTCCCTCACGATCGTCCTGTCACCCACGAGGGCAACAGAGGGCTCCCCTTTAAACTTCAAATCTTGCGGCGCCATTCCGATCACGGCTCCCTTAAAAACCTGGACGTCCTTACCTAATCGCGCGCCGGAAGCCAGGAGAACGTGAGAGCCTATCCTGGATTCAGAACCGACTACAACGCCAGCTTCGATGATCGTGTAGGGGCCGATTTCGACGTCTTCGCCCAATTCTGCACTGGCGTCAATAATGGCGGTGGAGTGAATTTTCATACGTCCTCCTTGTTCCGCACAACGGCAGACATGGTCGCTTCGGCCACAACGACGTCGTCCACATAGGCTTTGCCAACCATCCGGCATATCCCGCGGCGGAAAAAGTCCATTTCTACCTGGAGATAAAGCTGATCGCCGGGGCGTACCGGCTGACGGAAACGGACGTTATCAAGGCCGGTGAAGAATACCAGCTTTTTCTCGGGTTCATCTACCGAATTCAAGAGCAACACACCCCCCGCTTGCCCCAGTGCTTCGATCACCAGTACTCCGGGCATAATCGGGTAGCCCGGGAAATGCCCCTGAAAGAAGGGCTCATTGATCGTCACACTCTTCACTCCGCTGACCTTTTCACCGGGTATAAGCTCCAGGATTTTGTCAACCAATAGGAAGGGATAACGGTGCGGCAGGATGCGGCTGATAGCGGCGGCATCGAAGATGACTTTTGCTGAGGTTTTCCCTCCATAAGTTCTTATGATCTTATTCTTCTCATACTCTTTGCGGAGCATTCGCACCAGTTCGACATGAGCGGCATGACCGGCGCGCGCCGCCATGACGTGCCCCTGTATAGGAAAACCTAACAGAGCCAGATCCCCGATCAAATCCAGGGTTTTATGTCGTACAGGTTCATTGTAATACCGCAGCTCTCGCCCGTCCAAAATACCATTATCTCCTCTAATAACCGAAGATTTCATCCCAAAGAGGTTCTTCAACCGCTCGAACTCGGAATCATCCACGTCACGATCAACGAAAACCACCGCGTTATCCAGACTGCCGCCCTTGATTAATCCCTGATTCTTCAATTCTTCCACTTCAGACAGGAAGGCAAATGTCCTGGCTGAAGCGAATTCACTGACGAACTCTTCCTGCAGATCGTAGAGCGAAGTGTACTGCGTCCCCAGGGCGGTATTGGGATAATCAACCATGTAGGTAATACGAAAGATCGGTGCGGGCATGGCGACCAGGTCAATTCCCTTTTCTTCATTGTGATAAATTATGGTGTTCTCGATTTCCAGATATTCCCTGGGTGAAGGCTGCTCTTCGAAGCCTACATCATTCAAAGCCTTGACAAAGGGCAGCGCCGATCCATCGCCGACGGGCGGCTCGCTCGCCGTCAAATTGATCAACACGTTATCAACCTCCAACCCGGCCAGAGCCGCCAGCACGTGCTCCACGGTATGGATTTTGATATCATCCCGACCGATGATCGTTCCCCGGGAAATGTCCACGACGTAATCAATCGTCGCCGGTATGGGCGGGGAATTGGGGATATCGAGTCTCTTAAATTGTATCCCATGTCCGACGGGAGCGGGATTGAAGGTCAAAGAGCAGGGCTCGCCGGTGTGCAACCCGACTCCGGAATACGAAATAGAACTCTTGACCGTACGTTGCATCTTCAGCATATCACTTCTCTTCTATTTTGGAGCGGAGCCGGGCGATTTCCTTCTCGAGGCGGTCTACTTTTTTTACCAGATCCGGCAGCCTCTTCTGTGAAGCCAGGATCAGGAGTTCCTCCCGGTGTGGCTTTGCCGGATAACCTGAGATCTTGCTGCCGGGGGGATAGGTCTTGGAAACCCCGGACTGAGCCCCGACCATGGATCCATCGCCCAGCGTGATGTGCCCCGCGAAACCGACCTGGCCGCCGATCATGGAATTTTTCCCGATTTTCGTCGAACCGGAAATTCCAGTCTGAGCGGCGATAACTGTATCCGCACCGATAACTACGTTGTGCGCCACCTGTATAAGATTATCGAGTTTAGCGCCTCTCTCTATTCTGGTAGCCCCTAAAGTGGCGCGATCAATCGTACAGCCTGCCCCGATCTCCACGTCATCTTCGATGATAACCGTTCCGACCTGGGGAATCTTCTGGTAAGCTCCATCCTCCTGAGGAGCGAAACCGAAACCTTCGGAACCAATCACAGCGTTATCCTGTATCGTCACCCGGCGGCCGATGCGGACGTCAGAGCGGATCGAGACGCCGGCGCGTAGGGTGGTTTTCTCGGCTATGGTAACCCGATCACCGATCACCACTCCCGGAAAAATGGTCACCTTATCCCCGATAATACAGCCTCTACCGATCACTACTTGAGCGCCAATGCGAACGCCGCGACCTATTTCCGCGTCTGCTGCAATTAATGCGGAACCGTGAATGCCTTCAGCGGGTGGCTCTTCCGGTGGAAAGAAAACCGAGAGAAGATGACCGAAGGCGTTGTATGGATCCTCAACTCGTATCACCGTCGGAAAGTCCGTCTGCTGGTCTCTCGATACCAACACCACAGAAGCTTCGGTGGTAGTCAGAAATTTTTCGTATTTGGGATTGGCCAGAAAAGTAATCTCGCCGGGGCGGGCCTCCTCGATCTTGGCCACTCCAGAGATCATCACCTCGGAGTCGCCTTGCAGTTCCCCTCCCAGCATCTGGGCCAGATCAAGCGCCCGATATTGCATCGGTCCCTCTATTCATTCAAGTCTTCCAGCACCATATCCGTGAGATCGTAGTCATCCTTGGCATATACGATGTTGCCCACAGCAGCGTCGAAGATGATGTCATAATCGAGATCTTCTCCGATTTTTTGGATCACCTGATTGACCTTGTCAATGATCGGCTGGGTGAGCTCTTTGTTGCGCTGGTAAAGCTTACCCTGCTCCCCCCATATCTCCTGCTGGAATTGCTGATAATCCAGGTATTTCTTCTGAATTTCCTGCAGCCGCTCGGCTTTTTTCTCCTCTGAGAGCAGGAGGCTTTGGTTCTCGAGCTCTTTTTCCATCGCGCTGATCTCGTCCTCCATCTGCTTGGCCTGTTTCAGCCATTCCCGTTGTTCGTCATCGAGTGTCCGCTGCGCTTCGGCGGATTCCTGGAATTCGGACAAGATGCGCTGCGAATGAATGTAACCGATTTTTAGCTCTTTGGCGAAAGCTGCAGAAGCTACTGTAAGGACGACGAAAATTATTGTCGCATACCTGATCCGCATGAGTCCCTCATTTAAGTCATATTTTATTTTATTCTAATCAGCGATTATCTCGCAGTTAAAATCAATGATCTCTGCTCTGCTTGGGATATTGCATTTAGAAACCTCGCCCGAACTGGAAGTGCGGCAGCCATTCTCCCTTCAGCTCACCGGTTACCGGATCTGGATTATCAAATCCGTATCCGTAGTCCAAACCGATTAAGCCGATCATGGGCATGTAGAGGCGAATCCCCAATCCCAGTGAGCGGCGCAGGTCGAAAATATCGGTGGATTCAAAGTTGGGCCAGACGTTGCCGGCTTCGGCGAATCCCAGCAGGAAGATAGTGGGATTCTTCACCACAGGCAGGCGCAACTCCAGGGACTGCTTGAACATGGTTTTCCCACCTACGGCAAAACCGCCGCTCTGCGGGCCAACGGCGCTCTCGTCGTACCCCCTCAATGGTACACCCCTGGAAAGCCCGGAACCGCCCATGAAAAAGCGTTCGATATAGGGAACTGCCTGATCGTCATCAGTCAGAGCGTCAATCAAGCCCATCTCCGTATCGGAATAGAATACTAGGGATCCGAACACCGGGGTATACCACTGTGAACTGAAGATATGCTTGTGGAATTGATCATCCCCGAGAAAAGGGCCACCGGCGATTTCAATGGAATAACGGTTGACGGATCCAACCGTGGGAAATTCTGGATTGTCGCGAGAATCTCGCGTCAGAATTGTCGTGACTCCGGATGAGATTCTGGGCTTATCCTCTATCAGATCGCCCGGATTGTATTGAGCGAAGCTTGAAGTGAAGTTAGAATACACGGCTCGCTCCAAGCGATAGATCCAATCAATTCTGAAATAATCATCCGGCCAGCGAAGTTTCCTGCCCAGGCGCAGGGATCCGCCAATGACGTCCTCGTCATACCCGTAATAGCTTCCGCCGCGGTGGATATTGAAAAAACTTACGCCCACCAGAGTCGGAGTGTCGAAGAGCCAGGGCTCAGTGAAATTGATCGAAAAGGTACGGTACACGCTGCCGAACTGCCAGTCTATGCTGAACTGCCGCCCGGTGCCAAACAGATTGGGCATGGTGAATCCCAGCGAACCGATCAAACCATCCCGCTCGGAATAGCCGGCTGACGTCATAATCTGGTCGGTTGATTTTTCTTCAACCTTGAAGAAAAGATCCACTTCGCGATCGTTGACCGGCTGCACGTCCGGGATAATATTAGAGAAGTAATTCAGGATGGTCACTTCGCGAGCAGACCGCCTCAACTTGGAAACGTCAAAAGTATCACCGGGATTGAGCACAAATTCCCGGCGGATCACGTTTTCGTGCGTCTTCGTGTTTCCTTCAATGTTGATGCGACGAACTTTGAACTCATTTCCTTCGAAAACGCGGAAGTGAATGTTAAGCGTATCGTCTCCAACGGGGATTTCAACGGGCGAGACGTTGGCGTAGATGTAACCCCGGTCGTAGTACAGATTAGTCAGATTCTCCTGCACGCTGCGATCGAGCTTCTCCTTACTGTATACGTCTCCGCTGGCAAAGAGCAGTTGCTCTTTTAGTTTCTCATCATCGTAAAGGGTATTTCCGGAAAAAGTTAAATCCCCGAAATAATAGAGATTGCCTTCATCTATCCAGATATCTATGAAAAGACGTTGGCGATCCTCACTATAGCTTATGGAGTCAGCCAGGATAACCGCATCGCGATAACCGTGATTCTTGTAATGATTGATCAGGTTATCCAGATCCTCTTCATATTTCTCTTGATTGAATTCACCCGAACGAAGCAAGGTCTTCTGCTTGGTGTTCTTCATCTTGCCGCGCAGTTTGCCGGAACTAAAAGGATCATCGGGAAGCATCCAATCCGTAGTCCAGTCGACGAGACTCAGTGGAAGTCCGGGTTCTTTCTTCTCGTGCGCCTCATTACCGTGAAAAGTGATCTTCTTGATTTTAACCTTGCTACCTTCCTTGATATTGACGCGCAGTGAAATCCTGCCGGTCTGCTCGCTGGTCAGAGTTTCAATGTCCACCTGAGCTAAAAGATACCCTTTTTCGGCGTATTTATCCAACAGTCCATTGCGAGCCGACTGGATCTGATCGGGACGTACAATTTGTCCCGGATAAAAATCGAGTATCTCCTCGATTTCATCTCGCTTTATCTTTTTATTGCCGGACACCTCGATTTTATCGAGGCGGGGATACTCTTTCACCAGGATTTTCAAGAACACTCCCTGCGGAGTTTCCCGTTCAAGGACGATCTGAACGTCTGAGAACAGACCCAGCCGCCAGATCTGTTTGATGGCTTGCTGAATGTTGTCTCCGGTAACCTCAGATCCCACTACGAGCCCTGAATTGGCGCGGATCAGACCTTCATCCGCAGTTTCATTGCCCTCGACCGATAGGCCAATGAGGCGAATTTTCTCCGTTTGAGCCAAAACGCTGCAGGTTGCAGTGAGAAGAGTGACAAGAAGAATGATGAACTTCGCCAATCGCATGATCGCTCGTTTGTGCTGCATTTAAACTTTTTAAGTTAATCAAATCTATTTAGATATTAAAGCAAAAAATAGTCAATTCCTTTTCGGCGGTTACATCGCCTGAAACAACCCCAACCCTCCTGTGTTGTGAAAGACTTTAGTTCTGCTGTAGATATGGATTAAAACAAGATAGAATAACGCAGCGTAATCTCCCGATCCCGCAATTGCTCCAGGCTGTCGTATTCATAGGCGAAATTAATAAGCAGGCTTTTTGAAATCGGACGAATGCGGTATTCCAGGTTCCAGCGGTGGAGGAAACCGAAGTGCCTTTCGTTCTGAGCGTTGATGGCACTCTCCCATAAGCCGGTGTAGGTTAAGAAAAGATCATCGCTGATGTACTTACCCACCGAGAGCCGGGATTGGCGTAAAAAATATGCTCCCCAATCAACGTTGCTCTCCGGCCCTGGATCTAATCCCAAGAGCTGGGTTTCGAATAGGTGTTGAGCGATGGTCGGTTGTAAACGGATATAATCCAACTGCAGCAGCACTTCCAGTTCCCTTTCGATGGGACGAATCCACCTGCGCACCACCGCATTGGAGATGATCATTCCTGAGATAGAGGTAACTTTACCGGGGAGCTGCTCAGGAGAGTAACCCATCGCGGCCAAAATCTGTTCCTGCGACGATCCCGCATCGTCCTCAATAATGAAAACAAAATCCCCCCAGCGGCCTCTCTGGGTGCGCTCTCCGGTAACTGGGTCAACAACGTAGAGCGTTAGATAGATATTGCGAGTCTGCCCCAGCGAATCCAAATAGACCGCCTCGCCCCGGCCTTCAACCCAGGGCAACGGGTCGTGCTCGTCAAATTCTACGGTAAAGCGGTCAACGTTGAATTTCATGTCCAGGTATTCGATCGTGCCGCGCGTGGAAATTAGACTGCCCAAGAATCCGAAGGTGCCGTCATCCATGCAACCTAACACCTTCAACTTGCTCTCTGCAGGATTGACGTTAAGACTGATATCCACGGTCGTTAATAATCCACTCATCTCTTCAAGTAAGGGTGTACCCGCCATGCTCTGAATTTCCCTCTCGTAACGGTTGCCCCTTTCAGGTTGAACGTCGAGGTCCCATCGTGCGGACTTGAGCACCGATAACACTGCTCGTGTGAAGGCGGAGGGTCTTTTTTTTCCCTGCGGAAAGGGATAGGTGATAATCGTCCCTGAAACCTGAATTTTGCCTCTGATCAGAGGATGATCTATTGGCCCGGCAAATGTAAAGTGCTCCCCGTTCGTCTTGCCACTCATGCGAAAGTGGCCCTTGATCCCCTTAAGCATGAGTGTGGGAATCCTTGCGTAGAGCCCTCGCCCGCTCGTCTCCAGCGTGATAATGCCCAGGTCGAGATCCATGCCGGGGAAATAGAGGTGCTGCAATTGTCCGCTGTCTGCGGTGGCGTTAAAATAATTCCCGATTCGAAACCGCTGCCGATCAATCTCGCCGGAGAGCTCAGCGATGATCACCCGATTGCCTTCAAGATGCATGTCGGCTTGAATGGACTTTATCTCATCCACTACGTCGGGAAATTTCATCCTGCCGTTCTGTATACTCAGACGGGCGTTCTGCAGTCGAATGCGCCCCTCGGTTTGCCCCAGCTCGATAGAAATCTCACCCCGCCCTTCGGAGACGGGGATATCTTTTTCAATCAGATGCGGGATGTGGAGGACGTTGCCCTGCGCTTTTAACTGCAGATTCAGTGACGCTTTTCTCAGCGGCAGCGTACCATTGCCGCTCACGACCAGATCAGGAGCTTGAACCAATTTCAACTCCTTGACGACCAATAAATCCTCAGTGGTCGAGTCCATCAGGACTGAGGCTTCCAACCGCTCGAAAGGCATTTTGTAAAGGCGGCCTGAGGTCACCATCAGGTCCAGATTAAGCGTGGGTTCTAAAGCCGATCCCCCTATTGAGGCCGCCAGCCTAAGAGGGCCTGACAACCTCAGAGGGTTTGAACCGATGATACCGAAAAAATCGGACAGATCGGCGCGATCCGATAGCAGATTAAAATTGAGATCGGAGCCGTCCAGTGAAGCCGTGCCGGAAAATTTCACCAATCCCAGCACTCCCCGTCCCATATTGCACTCGCTGACGCGAAGGGTATCATCGGCGATTTCTGCGGACAAAACCACCCAAAAGCCGGTCTGCTCCATATAATGGACGCTGGAGGCGTAAAAATTAATCGAAGCGTATGGGTCATCGAGACTGCCGTAAACTTCAACCCTGCCATTCAGGATGCCCCCCAATCGTTCACCCCATTCGGGATTGGCTAACTGCACGCCGCGGGATACGTCCCAATTGGAAATATGCAATTCAGTCAGGCCGAACTCACCCGTATTGAAATCCAACGATCCCTGCGCATAAATAGCGTTGTCCAAATCGAGACTTTCCAGGATTAAAATATGCTGCCGCCAATCCAGAACGACCGATCCGTTCAACGCCGGACTCGAACCCTGCTGGAAGGTCAATGCCCCGGCATAGCTTATATTCTCATCCTGGCCTGCCGAAATGACGCCATCGAACCGGAATTGAGAGGGGCCGGCTCCGTAAAACATCTCGAACCGGCTGGACATTTCATCCAATGTCCCATCCAATTCCCCCGAAAAATACAAGCCGGCGAACCGATTCCAATGTTCCCATAAATAAAATCTCCTGAGTATGTTGATCGGCTCTTCAAAGCTCACATGGAAACGCGGTTTGGTGGAAAAATCAGTAACGACGACCTCTGCCCAGGATGCGCTTTCAGGAATCCTCAAGTCGGCCAATAGACGATCATCCGGGAATGAAGCGGACATATGCAGCTCGAGCGGCGCCTGAGAAGTATCAGACGACATCCAACGACCCTTTAGTTCATGGGTTCCCTTCGAGCCAGTGAGAGTCCCTTTTAATGATCCCCGGGGTGAATTGAGAATTCCCGGGACTGATCCCCGCCAGGTAAACTCAGCCTGATATTCGGATAGACCACTCACAGATTCCAATGAACCGGAGAAGAAAACATCACCCGATGAACATACTGTTTCCAATCGGGTTAGCTTGAACTTGCTCTCCCGCATAATCCCTGAAAAACCGATGTCCCGGAATTGGTCAATCGCAGTATCGAGCTTTTCGAGATTCCCCTGGAGTTGAATCTTCGGTGATCCAACTTTGCCGCTGATTTGAGCCTGTAGGGTTAATTTACCGGAAGGCTTCACTCCCGATCCCGCCGGAATCCAATCCGTAAGCGGCGCGCTCTCCTTAGAATTAGCGCTTATGGTAAAGTCCAGGATGGGATCTCTCATATCGGGAATTTCGCCTGTGAAAGCCCATTCAGCCGTTAATCCCTTCGCTCTGGTGGGTGGAACCAACAGTTTCCAATCACCGAAAATGAAATCCAGCGAATCACACTCGATAATCCGACCCGTCCGGTCATTAAGAGCCAGATTCTGTAGCTTTATCTCTCCGTCAAGGCCGTTCAATTCGCCTTTCGACCAGAGGTACAAATCCGCATTGAGGCTATCCACTCGCAACTTGAGCGAATCGGGCAAACTGAATTCCTGTCCGACCTCAATAGAACCCCATTGGGCCAACAATGTTGATTCGAACGTCTTTTCTTCAACATCCAAGCGAATTTTGAGTTCGTTGTATTGCTGAATTCCGTTCTGCGAACTGCCGTGCAACCGTCCTCTGAGTTGCCCCACTTCCGGCGATTGAACTTGACCATTTAGATACTGAAGTGTGATCAAATTCTCTCCCCGAGAATTTTGCAGGCGTAAAATCCCCTGTTCGAGAGTGACGCTCTCGATCCAAACGGCATCAGGAAGATTCCGTAATAATTCCCAAATCGAAGAAGATCGCCGTTCTGGGTTGGTGGAAACCGAATCCCCCCCTGACGTACGGATAGTCACCTTCGGGCAAATGATCGTAACGTCTGATATCGAATTGAGAATCTTAAAACGGTGTGAGATGAATTTCCAAATGCTGAAATCCACGCGCACCTCTTGCACCTCAAGGGAATAGATCTCTCTAATATCGGTGATTTCCAGGCCGTACAGGTTCAGAGCGAAAAATCCGGGCGTAACCCGCTTGATGTCAACGGTGCCTTCAAATGAAGCTCCCAGTTGACTGAGCAAAGCGTCCCGCAGGCGGCTATCCACATGGAGAAAGGGCCAGATAAGTGCCCCGATAAGGATCAATAACAGGATAACGAGGGCAAAGTAGAGGAGATAAGTGCGGATGCTCATCGAACGAAAATTCCGTCGGGATCCAATCCCTTACAGAGGTTGGCTACAATCCACTGGCCGGCATTTCTCTCACTCTCACACTGCGATTCCACATGTGGAATCGCATCCAGGGGTGGCATTTTTTCGAGATTCAGTGTGAGGCGAGTGACCACGCCAAACCTGCTTCCGGTACCGATCAGGAAAGACCAGTAGTCATAACCGGCCACATTTTTTATTGCGTTACTACCGAAATAAAGCACTCGTCCTTTCGGATCAACAAGTTGGAGGCTGAGAAGCCGTCGCCGTACGTGAGCGTGCCTTTCGTTCTTTGGATCCGGTCCCAAAAGTGCACCACCCATCGTTCCGGGGTATTCAGCGATGCAAGTGGGTAAATCCAGATCCGTCCCTTCCAGGCGTTTCGCCAATTCTGCGGCCAATATCCCCGGTTCCATCACGGCGATCGCATCGAGAAGTTTCAGTTCGAGCAACTGGTTCATTCGCGTGGTTAGGATGAAGATTAGATCTTCGGGTGGTTCATAATTGGCCGGAAAACTCGAGCCCGTCCCGGTAGGGCAGATTCGCAGTCTCTTCTCATCGGCGAATTTTATTAAGGAGGCGATGGAATCTTCTTCTTCCGGGATTAATACGATCCTGGGAAGCAATCGCTCAACGAGCTGACAGCCGCACCTTTGAAAACCTTCCTTAAGAGCCGGATCTATGTCGGTTTTTTCGTGCATAATTAACGGTCGAAAGTTACACCCCTGTAATGACCTTAGGTTCCTAAGAAAGAGCAAAGACCAACCCGGGGGTTGGCCTTCGCCGAGATGCCCGGAAATCTCATTCAGGAGACAGTTGTTCGCTGACCTGCCCGAAGCGGCGCTCGCGTCTCTGATAGGCCAGAATTGCATCATGCAACTGCGGAGTGCGAAAATCCGGCCAGAGAACGTCGGTGACATATATCTCCGTATAAGCCAACTGCCAGAGCAGAAAGTTGGAAAGCCGCAGTTCTCCCGACGTCCTGATCAGGAGCTCTGGATCGGGTATATCGGACGTGTAAAGGTATTCCGCGAATTCTTCTTCAGTGATATCCTTTTTCCCCTCAACGCAAACGCGCCGCACCGCTTCGACGATCTCCTGGCGGCCACCGTAGGACAACGCCAGGTTCAAGATAAGCCCGGTGTTGTTCTTCAGGCGCTCTATTGCCTTGAGCATACCCTTTCTCGGCTCTTCGGGTAAATCTTCGATCTTTCCGATGACTTTTAACTTCACATTATTACGATTGAGATCGTTGACTTCTCGATTGATCGTCGCCAGAAGGAGGTGCATCAAGGCGGATACTTCCCGCTTGGGCCGCCGCCAATTTTCCATAGAGAAAGTGTAGAGTGTCAAAACCTCGACACCCAAATTACCACAGGCGCGAACGATTTCGCGCACCGAGTTGATTCCTTCACGATGTCCAGCGATGCGAGGCAGGGACCTCTGTTTTGCCCAGCGCCCGTTGCCGTCCATGATAATGGCAATGTGGCGTGGGACTTTTTCAAGATCCAGGTCTTTTGGTATTTCGATTTCGCGTTTCGACATGAACTACGGATTCTTCGCTTTCAGTTCCTCAGCTCTCTTGAGGGTGGCCGTTCCTTCATCAATCAGTGATTGATCCTCGAGTTCGTTCCCCGCTCGAATTTGAGCCACACCCAGATTATTGAGAATGCTGGGATTATCCTGAGATATCTTCAGTGCAGCCTTATAGCATTCAATGGCTCCCAAGTAATCTCCGGTTTTCTCCAGGCACAGTTGAGCGTGGTGGAGGATTGCCTCAAGATCTTCGGGATTTAATTCGTGAGCCCTCTCAAACTGAGCGATTGCATCATCATAGCGTTCCATGCTTTCGTACAGAAGACCCAGATTGAAGATCAGGTCCGGATTGTCAGGTTGATCTTTCAAGATGTTCTCATAGTATTCCAGCGCTTTTTCCGTCTGCCCCAGCGCGTTGCAGCAGAAGGCGGCCACTTTTATGGCCTCTTCATTATTTGGATCGTGACGCATGATTTCCTGCGCTGAATTCAGCGCTTCTTCATACCGCTCATTGTTGTAATAGAGCTCCATCAGCAGAATCCGCTCATCAATCATCTTGAATTCTGGATCAAGGGAAACAGTTTTTTCAAGGGCGGCGAGCGCGTCATCGGATTTTTTCTGTCGTATGTAGGTTTTGCCTAACAGCGCCCATCCTTCCAGGTCGTTCGGTTCGATCACCAGAGCGGTTCTGAGACTCTCGGCGGCTTTATCAAGTTTGTCACCGTTGAATTGCTCAACGGCATTGTTGTAAAGGTTGCGAAAATGTTTCTCTTTAGTGCTTTCGATCTCACCCTCATATTTCTTGTTCAGCGAGAGTGCCGTATCAAATTCGGTAAGCATTTCCGGATACATCTTCCTCTGAGCGTAAATCTTGCCCAAAAGGAAATGTGCCTCGGCGTCCTTCGGATTATCCTTCAGACCTAACTGCAACTGTTCAGTGGCGTTGTCGAGGTCATTCTGCTGGAGATAGACCTTAGCTGAAGTTACATACATACTCTGGCAGCCGGTCAATACCATAAGACCGAGGCTGAGAATTGTTAATGCTACGACTATGTTTTTCATTTAAACTTCACCTTTCGGTTTGCTGATCTTTAGACTGAAATTACGATTGACTTTGACTCGCTATAAATTATTCGAATTCAAAAATGAAAAATCGTACGGTGGGCGGTGGATCCCCTGCTCGGTAATGATCGCCGTAACCATCTCATGAGGTGAGACGTCAAACGCAGGATTATAGGTCTTGACACCCTCGGGAGCGGTGCGCTGTCCGTTAAATCCGGCGACTTCCTCGCCCCCGCGCTCCTCGATGGGAATCAAATCACCCGAAGCTATTGATGGATCAACTGTGGAAGTCGGCGCAGCCACGTAGAAAGGAACGCCGTGATGCTTCGCCAACAGTGCCACAGTATAGGTTCCAATTTTGTTGGCGACATCGCCGTTGCAGGCGATCCGATCGGATCCGACGATCACAGCATCCACCCAGCCTTTGCGCATCACCACCGCGGCGGTGTTATCGCAGATCAATGTGACGTCCAGGCCGTTCTCCTGCAATTCCCAGGACGTCAACCGGGCACCCTGCAACAGCGGCCGGGTTTCATCAGCGAAAACTTTGATCCTTTTCCCCTTTTCGTGAGCGACATAGATCGGGGCCAGCGCCGTTCCCATACCACCCGTAGCCAGAGAACCGGCATTGCAGTGGGTCAGAACCGTCATACCGTCAGAAAGCAGTTCAGCGCCATGCTCGCCGATACGGCGGCACATTATCCGGTCTTCATCGTGAATCCGAACGGCCTCATCAATCAAGGCCTGTCGGGCTGTTTCGACGTCCTGATGTCCATTTAAAACGTTCTCCATGCGTTCGATGGCCCAGAACAAATTCACCGCAGTCGGCCGAGTGGCTCTGAGCTCATCCATAATCTCGCGCAAATCCCTGAGGAACGCACCGTAATCATCACCATCCAAGGACAAAGCTCCGATCGCCACCCCGTACGCACCGGCGACGCCGATAGCCGGTGCACCGCGCACCGCCAGCCTCTTGATGGCGTCGCAGATGACGTGATAATCATCCGTCGTGATATATTCGACCTTTTGGGGTAGTTTCGTCTGCTCGATCAGGCGGACCTTCTTTTCGTCCGCCAACCACTCGATAGTCTTTACGTGCATCAGGCGTCGTTCTGTCGTTTTTAAATGGACACGCGGCAGTATGGAAGTTCCAAAATTCCATCAAAAATCTAAAAAAGCAATGTAATTTATTTTTGACTTGAAGTCAAGTCAAAATCGGATGAAACAGTGTGAGTTCTCATCCGATTTCCCCTTCATTCAAATCTCGTAATTGCAATCAGTTTTTGGTACCGAGACTGAATTTCATCTTCCGACAGTTTCCGCAGACGATCCACTGAAAATTCTTCGACTGCAAACGATGCCATCACTGTTCCGAAGACCAGAGCTTTGCGAAACGTCGCCGGCGACAGATCATCATGCTTGGCCAGAAAACCGATCAGCCCCCCAGCGAAAGAATCTCCCGCGCCAGTGGGGTCATAAAGGCTTTCGAGAGGATAAGCCGGCAGCGCGAAGAAATCGTTTTCTGAAATGATAAAAGCCCCGTGTTCGCCTTTTTTAATGATAACGGTCCTGGGCCCCAGTTGAATCACGTCACGGGCGGCCTTGATCAAATTCGGTTCACCAGTGATCTGGCGTGCTTCCTGGTCATTTAAGATGACGGCATCGGTTCTGGCCATCACCTCCTTGAGACCTGCGAGATCGGTATCAATCCACAGATTCATGGTATCCAGCATCACCAGCCGGGGATTCTCAACTTGATCCAATACCTCCATTTGCAGCGATGGGTGGATGTTGGCGAGAAAAACATAGGGGGTCTTCCGATACTCCGGGGGCAGTTTGGGCGAGAACTTTTCAAAAACGTTCAGATGGGTAAAGCTCGTATCCCGCTGATTCATGTCCTGGTGATAGATCCCTCCCCAGCGGAAGGTATCGCCGGGTGCGATTTCCAGACCGCTGAAATCTGCGTTCCTCATTTTCAGGAAATTGATCTTCTCCAGGGGAAAATCTTCGCCAACGATCGCGACGATTTTAACCGGTGCAAAGTAGCTCGCCGCGGCGGCGAAATAGAATGCTGATCCGCCGACTGCATCGATGACTTCGCCGTACGGAGTTTTGACGGAATCCAGCGCTGCGGATCCAACCACCAGTACACTCATTAAACCTCCTACATGGATTCAGGGGCGGACATGCCCAGCAAACGCAGACCTTCTTTCAGCACAATTTGAACGGCCCGGCAGAGAGCCAGACGAGCCCGCGTCAATTCGGCGTCTTCCGATAAAACTCGGCACTCATGATAAAACGAATGAAAAACGGTGGCCAGATCGCCCAAATAGGCGTTCAATCGGTGCGGCGCAAGCTGCAACGCCGCTCCCTCGATGATATCAGGAAACAGGGACAGGCTGCTTAATAAATTGCGTTCCTCCGGAGCCCTCAGCATCTTCAGATCGTCAGGGCTTGCGCTATCGTATCGGCCTGCTTTCCGAAAGATCGAACAGATGCGGGCATGGGCGTATTGCACGTAAAAAACGGGGCTTTTTTCCGAACGATCCTTGGCCATTTCGATATCAAAATCCAAATGCGATGAATAGCGGCGCGAGAGAAAAATCTGTTTGGCCGCGTCAGGGCCGACTTCCTCCAGCAACTCGTCCATGGTAATGATCTCACCGGTGCGCTTGGACATCTTGACCGGCTGGCCACCGCGCAGTAAATTGACCTGCTGAACGATAATAATTTCCAGGAATTCCTGCGGCAGTCCCAGAGCTTGCATGGCGGCCTGCATTCTCTTGGCATGACCGTGATGATCCGGGCCTAATAAGTCTACGGCTTTTTTATATTCCCGCTGCGCCTTATCGAGGTGATAGGCAATGTCGGGCAGAAAGTAAGTGGGGCGTCCGTCCGAGGTGACGACGACTCGATCTTCATCATCGCCGAAGGCGGTGCTGCGAAAGTACTTAGCACCGTCTTTCTCGTATATATATCCTGCTTTATCCAGCCTTTCAAGTGCTTTCAGATGGCGCTGATCTTCATATAACTCGCTCTCAAAAAACCAGCGGTTGAATTCAACGCCGTAGTTTTCCAGAGTGCGGCGCTGCCCCGCGACGATGCGTTCCGCAGCCCACCGCCCCAATTCCTCTGGCGATGCGGTTGAAAGGTCTCCAGAATACCCATCTACCGCCGCCAGAGCAATGTCTCTAACGTAAGCTCCGTGATACCCGTCTTCAGGGATTTCCGCAGCCTCACCTTTGATTTCAGTGATGCGCGCCCGCACCGATTCCCCCAGCAGCCGGATTTGCCGTCCCGAGTCATTGACGTAAAACTCACTGTCCACGTCAAAACCGATCTTGCGCTGCAACCTGACCAGAGAATCCCCCAGCGCGGCGGCTCGAGCGCTGACGACGTTCATCGGCCCGGTGGGATTGGCGGAAACGAACTCAAACAGGCGCCTCTCCCCTGTGCCGATATCGGATTGTCCGTAATCGGATTCCAGGTTTAAAATGCCCTGAAGAAGACCCCGCAAAGCCTCATCCGACCATCTGAAATTGAGATAACCCGGACGAACCGTTCGCACCCACTTGACGAGGTGCTTTTCCCGCGCCTCAAAAGCCTTCGAAATAGCCTCGGCGATTTCCCAGGGAGGCTGTTTTAGCTTCTTCGCCAGGGCCAATGCCACCGTCGTCGAACGGTCACCGAGATTCTTAGTATCCGGGGGTACTTCCAAAACAACCGGTACATCCGGGTACTTTAAATCGGACAGACATTGGCGAATCAGTTCGCGGAGTTTGTGGCTTAGATTCATCGCTGGATTACTGGCTTCTGATTGATCAGGTGAGTCATTCTTTGTGGAATCTACGGAAGGATTTTTCGCCCCCCAATATTATGTTTCCTGCTCTTCTTTGAGAAACGGCAACGGCAATTCCTCCGCTTCCCCCCATAATGCTTCGAGATCGTAAAACTGCCTCGCCTCCGGCAAAAAGATATGAACGATAACATTCACGTAATCAATGAGTATCCAGTTGAGATGATCTTCACCCTCTAAGTGATGCGGCCGGATACTTCTGCTTTTCAGCGTATCTACAATATGATCTGCAATGGCTTTTAAATGTTGGTCAATCTGCCCGGTGAGAATGACAAAATAATCGGTAAACTGGGTCAATTCAGCGACGTCGAGGACTGTGATATCTTCCGCTTTCTTATCCCAAGCCAGCCTGGCTATCTGCAGCGCCAGATCCTGGCTCTCGGCGTCTTTAGTCTTCTTCTTTCTCGGCGTAAGGCTCTCTCCCTATTATTGTTTCAACTGCTTATAATCCAAACCCAGGATCAGGGTGACGTCAATATCAACCAGCGAGGGATCCGGCTCTATTAATATGTGTTCCGATGCAATCCCCAGCGATTCGGCGAGAACCTGGGCTGCTCCTTCGCCGAATGACCCTGCGGAGCGAACAATAATTCGAGATTTGGGATAATCCTGCCGGCCGGCATTCCCGTAGCTCATGACGTCAAATCCTCGGTCGCGCAAAATACCACGAAATTTCGCCGCGATGCCGCGAACGCCGCAGCCATTCAAAACCTGGACTTTGATCTCAGACGGCGAAGCAGGCTTCACCGATTCGGTGACAGCCCGCTCCTCCGCCGGTGGCTTCGAAGGCTCGGGTTCCGGTTCAACAGCAATAACCGATGCTTGTTGTTCCTGCGTCGTTTCCTCTTTCATTGATTGACTCTCTTCCGGCTGCGCTTCTCTGTCGGCTGAGAAGTGATCCAAATAGAGATCAAGGGCGGTGATGACGACCAGCAACGTCAGGAGGAAGATTATCCAGGGTGAGGCACTTCCGCCGGTCAAGCGATCACTGCTACGGGTACGACTGAGAGGGCGTTTTTTCATAGCTATGCTCAACGAAAACGCCGCGAGACGGCAGCGCGGCGCCAGAGTGTTGTGTTATTATGAACAATGCTTGCAAGAGAAATGTACCCATCCGCCAATTCATTCACCTGACTGGCTGGATTCCGGAATCGGCTGTGGAGAAGGAATAATTGGCGAATAAGAGGGACCCATCATCCCGTAAGGATAATAATTATATCCATACGGTGCCCCGTAATTCGCCACTTCCAGGCGCAGGAACATGTTCTTGGCGGGACGCCAGGTTAAGGCCGCACCGCCGACGAATGAACCTTCCTGGAATACGCCATCAGGGCCGTAACTCGAATACGGCTGGTGGAGGTACCCTAAATTGAACGTCAGAGAAACGGGATCGGAAAGGCGGTAGCCGATGGTCTCCATGAACAGGTTACGCATGACGCCTTCGCCTCCTGAGGAGAAATAGCTCATGGAATAAGACGTGGAAAAAGTCATCCGGCTGGGGTCCAACAAACCGAAAGATTGAATACCCAGTCCTGTATTAGTCCCGGATCGAAGATACTCGCTGAACTTACTCGAGACGGAGGTATCATCCGACTGCGACCAGGCCAACAGCGGTATAATCAACCCTAATGCGATAAATATGGGTATGCTACGCCGGTTCATCTTCCATCCCCTCACTGATTATATTTTGAAGTATAGCAATATTGATGCATAAAGTCAAGCCTTTCCGAATCTTTTATCGTATCAAAGAGTCGGATTCTCCTCCTAAAATTTAAACACTGCCCCGATTGGATAGTTCCCTTTTTGCAAGCAATTCACCGGCTTCTTGAAGTTCCCGGACGGTATTGACGCCCATCACCTCCCGGAAGTCCCCCTCGTGGGCTGCTACAATCTTGCCTTCGTCCGCTAACAGGCGCACCGCATCGGTCAGGTAGTACTCTTTCTGATCGTTATCATCGTTGATGCGCGGGAGAACTCTGCGGAGATCGTCCAATTCGAAAATGTAGATACCGCTGTTGATTTCGTTGATTTTGCGAATGGAATCATCGGCGTCCCGCTCTTCGGTGATGGCATCCAGATGGCCGGAGGGCTGCCGCAGAATCCGGCCGTAACCCGAGGGATTATCAGTTCTGGCGGTCAGAACCGTTGCCGCAGCTCTGTCACGCGAATGATGCTCGATCATCCCCTTCAGGGTTTCCGATCTGATTAGGGGGACATCGCCCGATAAAATCAATACGCGCCCTTTAACTTCTTCCATCTCAGGTAGAGCGCACAAGACGGCATGACCCGTTCCCAATTGCGGCTCCTGAACCGCAAAGCGCACGGGCAGACCTTCGAGTTCCTCGATTACGCGTTCTTTCTGATGCCCGACGATAACGACAACCGGATCGGCTTCAATACTCAGAGCCGTTTCCACGACGAAATGGATCATGGCCCGACCCCATATGGGATGGAGCACTTTGGCGAGATCGGATTTCATGCGGGTGCCTCGCCCCGCGGCCAGAATGACGACGGCCGTTTTTTCTGCTGAATTATTCATTTCGGTTCGATGATGATATTATCGATCAGGCGAGCTTTACCCAGCCAGATCGCTCCGGCCAGCAGCGTTCGGCGATCCACCTTCTCAATGGGCTGCAGAGTCTGTGCGTCAACGACTTCCAGATAATCAACCCTTACCTCCGGTACGGCCAGAACCGATTTGACCATCTCTTCTCTGAGCCGGGCGGCGTGCACTTCACCGAATTCAAAGAGCGCCATCGCTTTCTCCAGCGCCTGAATCAAGCAGACGGCTCTTTCCCTCTCTTCCGCAGTGAGGTAAGCGTTCCTGGAACTCATGGCCAGACCATCCGGCTCGCGCACCGTAGGACTGATAATGATCTTTACATCGAAGTTCAGATCTTCGACCATTCGCTGGATGATCAACGCTTGCTGGTAATCCTTCTGACCGAAAACCGCCACGTCGCATTTTGTGATTAAGAACAATTTGGCCACAACGGTGGCTACGCCGCGGAAATGCGTGGGGCGGCTTCGCCCACAGAGCACTTGCCCCAACTCCTCAACCTCGACGTAGGTGAAGTAATCATCGGGGTACATCACCTCGTTATCGGGGCAGAAGATTAAGTCGGCTCCGCGGCTCTCCAGCATTTGCTGATCGCGCTCGAAATCGCGCGGATAACGCTCCAGATCTTCACCGGGACCGAATTGTTTCGGGTTGATGAAGATGGACACGATGATGCGATCACAGTGCGGTTTAATCTGGTCAACCAGGGAAAGATGGCCTTCGTGGAGAAACCCCATAGTGGGGACGAGACCGACGCGGAGACCCTGCTTCTTCCAGTCGCTAATCTGTTTTCGAAGCTCGGGGATATTGCGGTTGATGATCATGGGTCTTCGTATCTATATCGTAGCTCTCATCAACTGATGGGAAATCGCCCTTTTTTATGTCTTGTACGTATTCCTTTACGGCATTGCGGACTTCTTCACCCAGATGCCGGTATTTCCGCACGAACTTAAGCGACATCTGCTCATACAAGCCCAGCATGTCGTAATTGACCAGCACCTGTCCGTCACATTCAGGTCCGGAGGCAATGCCGATGGTGGGAATTTTTAGAGTGCGTGTGACCTCCGCGGCAAACGGCGCCGGGATTTTCTCCAGCACAATCGAGAAAGCTCCAGCGTTTTCCAGAGCCAGAGCATCCTCTAAGAGCCGATCGGCTTCTCTCCGGTCTCGAGCTCGAACGCCCCACCCCCCGAAATGGTGGATGGACTGCGGCGTCAAACCGAGATGCCCCATGACGGGAATGCCAACCTCCACCAAACGTTTAACCGCATCTATGACAGGTATCCCCCCTTCCACCTTGACGGCTTCGGCGCCGGATTCCGCCAAAAAACGCCCGGCATTGTGCAGAGCCTCTTCAGGCGTAATCTGGAAACTGAGAAAGGGCATATCTGCCACCAAAAGAGCTCGCTTGACACCACGGGAAACGCAACGGGTGTGGTAGAGCATCTGCTCCATCGTCGCGGACAGCGTCGTCGCTTCTCCGGCGATGACCATGGCAGCGGAATCACCCACCAGAATCACCTCGACGCCCGCTTGATCCTCCAGGTAGGCGAACGTGGCGTCATAAGCGGTCAGGGCGCTGATTTTCTCGCCCCGTTGCTTCATTTCTTGTAACGTAACGGTCGTAATTTTTTTCATGTGAATGCCTTCCGAAGATTAGACCTCCACCACTCTGGCTTCTTTTCGTGAATTGCGATGGAGTACTTCGCAAATTCTGCCCCCGCCGATCAGGCGGTCGCCCTGGAAGAAAACGGCGGATTGGCCCGGTGCAATGGCCTCCACAGGTTGGTCGAATTCAACCAGCAAACGATCTTCCAAACCATCATCTCCGGCTTTGATCCGAGAAATCGAAGCCGGGAAAGCCCTGGAGCGATACCTCACCTGAACCTCAGCGCGAATGGAACCACCCGGCACTGGAATCAGCCAGTTCACCTGATCGACTAAAAATCTGCGTTCGAGGAGCTCTTCCTTCCTTCCGATGACGACCTGATTGCTTTCCGGATGGACGCGCAGCACGTAGCGGGGCTCAGAGAAACCTCCCCCCAAACCTTTTCTTTGCCCAACCGTGTAGAAGGGGTAACCTGAATGCCGCCCGACCTTCTTCAACTGGTTTGTTTCCTGTTCAAGGAGCTCGCCGGTGTTCAGAGATTCAAAAAACTCCGGCCGATGCCGCTCCAAGAACTGCGAATAATGCCCATCGGGGACAAAACAGATTTCCTGACTCTCCCGCGTCTGGGCCGTTTTCAACCCGAGTTCAGAGGCTATTTTTCGAACCTCCGTCTTTTTCGATGAACCCAGCGGGAATAGCGTGTTTGAAAGCTTGCCTAAGGGGATGCCCCATAAAGCATAAGCCTGATCCTTATCGGGATCCGATGCTCGCCTGAGTTGAAATTCATGCCCGCTCTCAACGACTCGAGCGTAATGCCCCGTCGCCAGGAAATCGCATCCTAACAGCTTCGCTTTTTCGAAGAGGCTGCCCCACTTTAAATAGGCGTTGCAGCGCACACAGGGATTGGGTGTTCTGCCCTCTATATAGTCATTAATAAAGTCTTGTATCACGTACTGGTTGAATTCAACAATTAAATCTATCGAATAATGTGGGATATTTAATGAACGACACACCGCTGCAGCCCGGTTGAGAGCGTCAATGCTGCAACACCCTCTCTGAGATTCCACAGGAGAGCCCGTCGTCGTCCGGTCGAACAGTTTCATGGTTAGCCCGACGACTTCATAGCCGTCCTGAGCCAGGAGAGCGGCCGCCACTGAGCTGTCCACTCCGCCGCTCATGGCGACGGCAACTCGCCTTCGATCATCTTCGGATTTGGAAAGTCCGTTTCTTGAAATATGCCCCATTGGATCAGTTCTTCGCCGGCAATGGCGATCATCTGTTCCATGATCTCTTCCATGCCGGGCATTAAATGCGGTGTTGAAATCCAGATCAAGCGGCGTGGTTCCCCAGCAGTCCGGTAAAGCGCCAGCGCGTTCTCCTCTGGGATGAAGGTGTCATCCCTGGCGCTTATTTGAATATAGGGTCGCGGCGAAATTTCCCCGACCAGACGCGTCGTTTCCAGAGGGCGAATCAGCAGGGCTGCGAGGGAGGAAATCGGCTTAATCAGAAAACTGTAGGGTACCAGCTCGCCTCTGTGTAGATTCAGTTCGAGAATAGACTTGATGTCTCCTCCGCCCATGAAGGACATCACGGCCGCCGGTCG
>CAZHMN010000018.1:0-4488 GCA_964533705.1 uncultured bacterium | reverse complement strand
AATAACACGAATCCGGGCAGGAGCCTCTCGGAGTGCTCAGGTGCGCAACAATAGGCGTCAAATTCAACGTTATACTCACCACCGAAGCTCTGTCTCATCCCCGAAATGCGCAGCGACTGTATGACCAACCCGTTCTCATTCCAGCTCGAATGCAGCCGGTATTGAAAGCTTTGCGATCTGCGATTTTCAAAGAACTTGACCGGATCCTGCCAGGCAGGCGATAAAACCATCCACAGCGGTATCCCCATCGCCAGGAGAATAACCAGGGCGATGAGGAGGAGGCGCTTTCTGAGCGATCCTGGACCCGATTCAGTCATTCCGAAGTAAAGGTCAATTTATATCAGCCTGAAAATGACATATTGCGCAGTCTCGAAACGATTTTAGGAACGACTTCCAGGGCGTAATCCACCGACTCATCGTCGTTTTCCCGTCCCAGAGAAAAACGGATGGATGCCTGTGCAATTTCGGGCGGTATGCCCATAGCCAGGAGCACGTGGGAGGCGGAGGTTTGCCCTGAGCTGCAGGCCGATCCGGTTGATGCCGCAATGCCTTCCAGGTCGAGTGCCAGCATTAAGGCTTCACCTTCGACCCCTTCGAAGGAGACGTTGCACAAACCCGGTAATCGCCTTTCAGGATGGCCGTTCAGGTGAATTTTAGGAATGTTTGCTCTCAACCCATCCCAGAGCCGATTGCGCAGATTGGAAAGACGGACGGCTTCGGACTCCATCTCACGCTGACAAATCTCAGCGGCGGCGGCCAGTCCCACGGCTCCGGGGAGATTCTCTGTCCCGGTCCGAACCTCTCTTTCCTGGTGCCCACCGTGCGTCCTGCGGTTGATCTTCACGCCTCTGCGAAGGTACAGCGCACCCGCTCCCTTGGGGCCGTAAATCTTATGGGCTGAAACGGATAGCAAATCCGCGTTGATCGCTTTTACGTCCACCGGGATTTTGCCGAAAGATTGAACGGCATCCGTGTGAAAGAGAACGCCTCTCTCATGTGCCATCCGCCCGATCTCTTCGACCGGGCTTATCGTCCCCACTTCGTTATTAACGTGCATGATTGAAACCAGCACCGTCTGCGGCGTGATGGCTCGCTCAACATCCGCAGGTTGAATGATGCCCTGTTCATCGGGGCGTATGTATGAAACCCGATAACCGTTTTTCTCCAGATATTCAGCCGCATCCAGGACGGCGTGATGCTCCATCATGCTGGTAATCAGATGATCGCCCTTATCACGATTGGCCTCCATCACGCCGATCAAGGCGGTGTTATCCGCTTCCGTGCCGCCGGACGTGAAGAATATTTCCGTGGGATCCGCGTTCAGAATTTTGGCGATGGTCTCACGGACATCCTCTAAGATAACGCGAGCGTCGCGCCCGAAGCTGTGAAGGCTGGAGGGATTGCCGAAATCCTCCCGCATCACCTTCACCATGGCTTCAGCGACGGCCGCATCAACCCGGGTAGTCGCGCTGTGGTCGAAGTAGTAGCGTTTCACGAACAATTCCTCTATTTATCCCCCATTATTTCTCTGCGAAGATACTGCACCCAAGCATCCAGAGCGAGACCCCGGTGCGAGATGCTGTTCTTGCGTTCCAGAGGCATTTGTGCGAAGGTTTTGCCCTCTTCCGGGATGAAAAAAACGGGATCGTAGCCAAAACCGTTTTTACCCTGAGGTTTATCGGTAATCATTCCTTTGACCGCGCCTTCGAAAAGCTTTACGTCTGGCCCTGAGGCGTAAGCCAGAACGCAGCGAAAGACCGCTCCCCGCCGCTCTTCAGGGATACCCTGCAATTCCTCCAGAAGTTTCTTCACGTTATCCTGATAGGTGGCCTCAGGGCCAGCATAGCGAGCTGAATACAGACCAGGTCTGCCGTCCAGGGCCTCGACCTCCAATCCGGTATCATCCGCCAGGGCGGGCAGGTTGGTCAGCTTGTGCAAGGCCACAGCCTTTTTGATGGCGTTGGCTTCTAAGGTATCGCCGTCCTCTTCAATTTCAGGAAGATTCGGAAAATCCTTCGGAGATACAATCTGGATGTCCAGCGAACTCACCTTATTTTGGATTTCACGCAGCTTATCTGGATTTCTTGACGCGATGAGTATCTTCATTCACGATTCCCAAAGAAAAGGGCAACCTCTGGTGTCTCATGGTTGCCAAAGTGGTACGAATCTACAATTCCCTATCGTTTGCGTCTCTAAGTCCTCTTCTGATATAATTCCACCCGATCAACGATGCCCACGATAGCCGCGTCCACCGGAGTCAGAAGAGGCTCCGGAAAGGGGAATCCGGCCTCGCGGGCGGTGACATAGAAGACCACTTCCCCCTGTCCCGCCCCTACGGAATCTACGGCTACGATAGGGCCGCCCACCTTCCGCCCTTTTTCGTCTAAGGGCTGAATGAGCTGCATTTTTTTCTGCGTCAAATGCTCATCTTTGACCGTGGCCCAGATGGTACCGATCACTTTGGCCAGGTTCATTTCTGCAGCTCCGCCTCCCACTGGGATTCCGGCACTTCAATGTCCAGACGGTCAACGATGGCCATAATGACGGCATCCACCGGCTTGTCCTTGGTTAACCAGGTCATGCGAGCGGATGACCCCTGAGCGACGAGGACGATTTCACCGGCTCCGGCGCCGACGCTGTCCACCGCCACGATGAAATTATTCAGCGGCTTGTAATCCGTATCCACCGCCCGGACGAACTGGAACTTCATCCCTTCCAGTTTTTCGTCTTTTCGCGTCGCCCATACGGTCCCGATAACGCGGCCAAGAAGCATGGTAGCCTCGGATAAATGGAACCTGATTATAACAAATAGCAAATGGCTATTAATATGATAAGATTGCTGAAAAAGCTGCCATAATGTCATTCCTGCGAAAGCAGGAATCCATTTAATACATTGTTATTTCTGGACTCCCGCTTTCGCGGGAGTGACAAAAACTTTATAAAAACAAGATCATTAAACCGAAACAAGATTCCCGTATCACCACCACACCTGCTTCCCATCCTCTATCGTGAAGATGCGCTCCTCCTTGTCGGAATCCTCTTCCACGAGCCAATACAGGCAACCAGCGGGTACGTTGTCAAAAACTAACGGTTCAGCACCCGCGACCTCCTTCCCCAGCGATTGCCAGCCGTCCAGCCAGTAGAACAATTCGTATTCCTTTCCGGCGGTTAGAAAGGTCACAGCGATGCCGTCCGTGGAAATCTCCTGCTTGCGCCGCGTGGTTGAGATCAAACGGGTCGAAATTGTTTCTTCGCCGGATTGCGATAAAATCCTCTTACTGCCGTCTTCGCCGAGTATAAAGGCCTGCCCAAAGGGTAATATCTCTTCATTGACGTACAGAGCCGGAAGATAGGCTATTTCTGGCGCCATATCGGTGAAAACAACAGTTCTGCCTTCGATTCGACCCCAGTGGATGGGTTTCCATTCGCCGGAATTAAAGACGCAGATGTAGGCGATGTCAACCGTATCCGGCACTTCGCGATCAAATGTAACTTTTACATCCAAAACATCGCTATAGTCCGCCGTAACGTCAATGTAGCTCTTGCCGGCCAACCAACGGGGGACATCTTCTTGTTTTCTCTCCTGAAAGGTGAGGTTGTCCTTCTGCTTGGCGAACGTTTTACGATAAACTTTGGCGAACTTTGCAGACAGGCTGTATTTCCCGGGATTGCACTCCGCACCCATAAACGGGATCGCCTTGCCGTCTGCTGTAACGATGGCATTCCAGGCGTGGTTGTTGCCCGAATTGGCCCAGTAAGGCGTGTAGTCGCTGGTGACGGCCAGGCCGTTAGCCCGCATGGCGTAGATGGTCAGATTGGTCATGTCTTCGCAGCGTCCCAGGCGCGTTTCCAGCATTTCAGCCAGTCCCTGATCCGTGGGATGCAGGTAATAGCGCGGATCGAAGGAAAACCAGGATTTCACATCGTCGTTAATGATAGCCGCAGCCTCGACCGGATCGGACGGATCTGTCATATCGTCTTCGATACCTTGATATTTCTCCCAAAACGTTTCCCGCCAGGATTCCAGCGGTTCGTTGCTGCCCCGATAAGGCAGAACGTACTGGCAGAACTGATCGAAGGAGAGGCTCTCCGCCCAGGGTTTTTCCCGCCAAGCTCGGAAAGCGTAGTCTATTTGATTAATGAGGAAATCGGCGCTGATTGTATTCAAATCCTCAATCTTTTTATCCTTCTTGAAATTGAGTTCGCCGCACTCATCTTCAAGGCTGTCCAGGTATGCGATCAAGGCATCGAAATCCGGATAATCCAATACGTTGAATTCGATCTTATTTTCGCTGCTGTCGCAGAGCATATATGTCACATAGCAATGCCCTTCCATATTTGACACCAGAAAATAGGCTGCCTGCAGTTTTAGGGAGTCGTCTGCGGACGCATAATGCTCGAGAACCTTCTCCAGCTCAATGCGATGATCACCAGCGGCATCCAGTGCTTCTGCCACCTCGGGCGGATAATCCAGAGCATCAGCACTTA
>CAZHMN010000017.1:29428-43590 GCA_964533705.1 uncultured bacterium | reverse complement strand
ATTAAGATTCTATTACTCTTAGCCATACAGGATGAACTTAGTTTTAGGTCGTCATTTAACCCATGAAATCAAGCTCTCCCCAATCCGTCCTCCGCAGTACCACGCTCCTTTTTTGCGGCAGATTAATCAACCGATTCTTCGGTTTGGGGAGGGAGGTGCTGAGTGCCACACTATTTGGCACAGGATGGGGTATGGATTGTTACAACCTTTCCTATACAATTGCCACCAGTCTGCGCCAGCTATTTGCAGAGCGGTTTTATATACCATTAATTCCAACTTATTATCAACAGCGAGAAAAGTATGGTGAAGCTGATGCACTTCGATCAATCAGCTCCATAGCTTTTCTTCTAAACCTTTTGACGATTTTAGTGTGCATCGCTCTTTTCATCTTCGCTAAAAAGCTGCTGTTTTTAATCGCTCCAGGATTTACTCTTGACCAGATACAGTTATCTACTGTGCTGGTGCGCTGGTTCGCTATTGCTGGTGTTGCCTTCATTCTTCATCGTTTTTATATTGGTTTACATACATGCTTTTTTCGATACACCGTAGTTTCCTTCGCGCCGATATTGATGAATGTCGGAGCGATATCTGCTATGGTATTCTTTTCCGTCAAATTCGGAGTTGTATCATTGGCAGTGGGGGTGTCGTTCGGATTCTTAGCATATTTCTTTGTTTTAATTGCTTATCTACCGCATCGAAGTACAATATTAAAACCGAGTTGGCGACGCGGCGATCCGGGCATCAAACAATTTGGTGTTATGTTAGCCCCTCTTTTTATGATCGGTTTATTCGAACAAATCCAGGTCTATGTTGATCGTGCGCTGGCTTCTGGATTACCGGAGGGAGCCCTATCCGCCCAAGGTTACGCTCTGCGATTGATGCATATGTTTTCAGAATTTTGTATGGGCACGTTCGGTACGGTTTTTTTCCCTGTTTTTTCCTCATTGGCCGCCAGTGAGAAGAGAGAACAATTCGCCCGCAATTTCTCTTTGGCGCTACAGTCTGTCGTCTTGGGCCTTCTTATCATGGGGAGTATAATTATTTCAATGGCTCTTCCGTTTGTGAGGCTTCTTTTGGAACGAGGTGCCTTCACAATTGAAGATTCTATTTTGACCTCCCAACTATTAGTCTACTATGCAGTTGCATATATAGCTCAAGCCTTCTTCATTGTCATTATAAGGGGCTTTCATGCACACGGGGATACCCGAACGCCAATGATTACCACAATCATAGCTGTCGTTGTGATGATTACCGCCGATTTCCTCCTTGTGGGTCCGATGGGTATTCACGGATTAGCATTAGCGCATGCAATTGGCTACTGTTTGAACATGGTTCTTGTATACATCTTATTCCTGCGATATTTACCTGGTAAATACGGGATCGCCAATTTGAAGGTATTACTTCTGGGACTCGCGCTATCCGCTATACTTGGATGGGGCATCACCCACATCTGGCAAATCTTGGAGGGGCAGGAAATAGTGACAAATTTCGGCGGCCGATTATTGGGCTTTTTATCCTTATCACTATTGGCTATGGGAGTATATATTTTAATTTTAACTCTATTGCGTCTCCCAACGATCGAATATCTTTTAAATAAATTCAAACAAAGAGAAAAATCGGGGATCCCAAGAGATGATGAGGAACTATAGATTATTCCCGATATTAAATCCTATTGACAACAAGTAATTTCATGAACAGCAGATAATTAGCTTGATTAGATATCGAAAAACGCTGAATCATATCTTATGACGGCAGTGAAAATCGCATTATGCATCGCGACGTTTCGGCGTTGTGAAAGCCTTGAACGCTTGTTGAAGAGCGTTAAAATGCTGCAATTTCCGGAATCTAAGCCTGATTTAAGAATCGTCGTTGTTGACAACGATTCAGAAGGCAGCGCAAAGGATATATGCGATTCAGCGCGAAAGGAATTACGATGGCCGATAATTTACTGTATTGAGCCGAAGAGAGGAATTCCCTTTGCCCGTAACCGATCCATTGAATGTGCTGGGAATGATACTGATTGGATTGCATTTCTCGATGACGATGAAGCCCCCGAACCGCAATGGCTGATGGAACTAATACGGGTTGCGCAAGAACATAATGCAGATGTAGTCGCCGGACCTGTTGTGCCACGTTTCGAAAAGCCGATCCCGGAATGGAAAAAGAAAGGACATTTCTTCGACAGAAAGAGATATCAAACCGGCCAAAGCTTACCATTTGCCTATACAAATAATGTGTTATTTAAGGTGTCAATTCTCGGCCAGGAAAAATATCCCTTTGATATTCGGTTTGCCCGAACAGGCGGCTCGGATCGCCATTTCTTCCAACGTGTTCGAATGGCCGGTTACAAAATTGTCTGGGCTGACGAAGCGATTGTTTACGAATGGATTCCGCCAAGCCGCACAAAGTCATGGTATCTGATTAGACGGCAGTTCAGTACAGGTAACGGTGCGAGCTTCATCGAACTTGATCTTCGGCCATCGCCGAAAACAGTATTGTTTCTCATCTGTAAAAGTCTCAAATGGTTCCTCATCGGTTTGATTTTGATTCCACCCGGATTGATATTGGGGCGTCATGTGCTGGTGAGAGGTATTCAGCTTTTTGCATATGGCTTGGGTGTGTTCACAGGACTTTTTGGTTTGCATCATAAAAGGTATGGAAAACCGGAGTCTTCTTGATGAAAGACTGCACTCTACTATGCCTCCTCCCATGACACCCCCAATCCCCCCCAAACTAGGCCTGGCCATCGCCGTCATCGCCCTCTCCTTTCCGGCAATTTTTATTCGTTTGGCGCAAGCGGACGGCTTATCAATCGCTTTTCTGCGTCTCACTTTCGCCTCGCTGATCCTCTGGCCCGTCACTGCGCGGAAGGTGATCCCGGCCTGGAGAGCGCTTGGCAACTCCGAACGGTGGCGCGTGCTCGCCGCGGGCTTTTTTCTCGGTATGCACATGTTCCTCTGGGTCACTTCCGTGACCAAGACCACCATCGCTTCCGCCGCCTTTCTTATCCTCACGCAGCCAATCATCGTCGCCGTTCTGGCGCATTTCATCCTTGCCGAAAGGATCAATCGGTGGGTGTTATATGCGATTATATTGACGCTCTTCGGAACGATTCTGATGGGGGGAGGCGACCTGGAGTTGGGAAGTGCTTACCTGTGGGGAGACTTTCTGGCTCTGATGGGCGCGATCTTTGCTGCCTTCTACCTGCTGGCCGGCCGCAGCGTGCGCAGGAGGATTGATCTGCTGCCCTATATCACCCTGCTATACAGCATTTCTGCAGCAGCGCTATTGCCGTTATGCCTGCTGCTGAAAGCACCAATTCTTTCGCTGACCCCCAACGCCTATTTTTGGTGCATCATGCTGGCCCTAATCCCAACTTTGATCGGCCATTCCATGTTTAACTGGGCATTGCGCTATTTAAGGGCATTCACGGTCAATATCAGCATCATCGTCGAACCCATCGGAGCTTCCCTGATGGCCTGGTTGATTTTCCGCGAATACCCCAGTACGCTGCTTTATCCGGGTGCTGCCCTTTTGATGATCGCCTTGTTTTTGGCGTTTCGCGGGGAGGAGGGGTAATTGGCTCTCAGCAGATCGCGCCTTAAGCTTTATCGCAGCCTTCATCATTCCAAGGGCAGAAGTGAGAGCGGTCTTTTTCTGGTGGAAGGGCCGGAATTGATCAAGGAAGCCTTACGGGAAGGCTGGCTGCTGAAGGAAGCCATTCTCACCTTTGCGCTGCACCGCGATTCCAAGATAGGTGGTGAATTGATTCGGCTGTTGGAGCTGGTGGACGTACCTTACGACCTCTGCTCCCAGTCGGAGATGGAGAGGATTTCTGAGGCGAAAACTCCCCAGGGTATCGTTGCAATTGCGCAACTTCCGGAGAGTAGCGCTGAATGCGAATCTGCGACGCTTAGTGAGGTACTCCTGATCTGCGAATGCGTTTCCGATCCCGGCAACTTAGGGACGTTGCTGCGCACCGCCGACTGGTTCGGTCTCAGGGAAGTCATTCTCGGTGAAGGCTCCGCCGATCCCTTTAGCCCCAAGGTGGTTCGCGCTTCTGCCGGTTCCATTTTTCGTGTTCGAACGAGTACGCCACCCAATCTGAGCGAATGGCTCAAAAGGGAAACCGATCAGGGGCGTAAATTCTTCGCCGCCCACGTGAACGGTGAGCTTCTTCCGAAAGATCTGCCTGCAAAGGGTTTGCGAGGTTTGGTTGTCGGTCACGAA
Organism: uncultured bacterium; assembly: GCA_964533705.1. Classification (GTDB taxonomy): domain Bacteria; phylum Electryoneota; class B3-LCP; order B3-LCP; family B3-LCP; genus CAZHMN01. The sequence continues at coordinate 39,360 of CAZHMN010000017.1, read as the reverse complement.
AAACGCGGCGTGTCAAAGCAGATCGCCGATTTGTGTCAGGCCACTGTCCGCATTGAAGGTAGCGGTCGAGCGGAATCCTTAAATCTGGCCGTCGCTGCCGGGATTTTACTCCACGCGCTGGTCAAACAATGACCTGCAAGAAGATGTAAGCGGCTTCCTGATAAATGAACTTTTCTCTTGTGATGGTTACAGTACAATTTATATTGTAGAAGTATAAAGACTATGTAATCTTCTAACTTTTCAATTATCTTTGACATGGAAGATAAAACAGATCAAATAACGATCTATACCGACGGCGGTTGTGATATGAATCCCGGCGGCACGGGTGGTTGGGCCTACAAACTAATTGACGGCGATCGGATCACCGAGAAAAGCGGCCGAGCCGAGAACACCACCAACAACCGCATGGAACTGACCGCCGCAATACGCGCCCTGGAAAGCCTGGGAGAACCGGCGACGGTCGAGCTCATTACCGACAGCCAGTATCTGGCTCGAGGTATGACCGAGTGGATGGCAGGTTGGATTCGAAGGAATTGGGCGCTGAAGGACGGATCACCCGTAAAAAACCTTGATCTATGGAAGAAACTGTACGACCTGAATAGAAAGCACAAAATTACCTGGACCTGGGTGCGCGGCCACGCTGATGACCCCCATAACCGACGCGTCGATCAAATGGTGCAGAAAGCCATGAAAGGGGAGGTTGTCGCCGGAAAATCTGAAGTCCAAACGTCCGTATCCGCCATTCCCGAGGTAAAACTGCTTAAATCCAGAGGCAAGCCGACCGCGGTGGCCATTACCCTGAAATCTCACGGCGCGGCTGTGGTGGATGCTCCCGCAACCCTGAAGGTAGAGGCGACCCACTTGCAGAAGTTAATCGAAGACCTCATCACCGCCCTCCGAAAAATCGAGGAATCTTAATCCTGATACCGGGTTATCCTCCATACGGTTTCTAATTCATTATTCTCACAGTAGTTCCAGACTAATACCAGCACTGAAGTCGTTTTCAAAATCCCGACCTATCGGGATAACGAGTCGCGTCAGCGACTTTTTACCATCTTAGCCGCAGAATTCATTCTGCGGTTTGTGTGACCCTGACAGCTAGAATCCCCGGCAGATCCCGTTCCAAACCACAAAAACACCTTAAATCCCTTGAATTTTTCAATCCCTTTCCCTTACTTATAGTCCAAATTTCGAGGCTGAACTTGAACTACATCTGGGCAATCCTCATTCTCGGCGGAGTGCTGCTGGCTGCGGTCAATGGCCGCATGGCCGAGTCCACGCAGGCCGTCATCGAAGCCGCTAAGGGATCCGTGGAGCTGGCCATCGGCCTGATCGGAATTATGGCCTTCTGGCTGGGATTGATGCGCCTGGCAGAAGAAGCCGGTCTGGTGCGCTTTCTGGCCAGAGTCTTGAAGCCCATCCTTCGACCGCTGTTTCCGGACATCCCCTCCGGCGATCCAGCGCTCGGTGCGATCGTCGCCAACTTAGCGGCCAATATTCTGGGATTGGGAAATTCTGCCACCGCTCTGGGACTCAAGGCCATGATCGAGCTTCAGCGCCTGAATCCCCGCAAGAAAACCGCCAGCAACGCCATGTGCACCTTCCTGGCGATCAACACCTCCTCGGTGACCCTGATTCCCGCCACGGTCATCGCCATTCGAGCCTCAGCCGGTTCCGCCAATCCCGCCGAAGTTATCGGGGTGATTATCTTGGCCACCAGCGTTTCGACCATCGTGGCCGTTGCCGCGGTTAAGATCCTGGAAAGGCTGCCGGTTTTCCGTCGGCTGCCATCTGAGGAGGTGGATAATGGCTGATTTCTTCACCAACCTCCTCGGAGCCATTTCAGATTGGGCTATTCCTCTGCTGGCCGGCGGCATCGTACTGATCGCCTTGACTCGCCGGGTGAAACTCTACGAAGCCTTCGTCGAGGGAGCCAAAGAGGGTTTTAATGTCGGCGTCCGTATCATCCCCTACCTGGTCGCCATCCTCTGCGCCATCGCCTTCTTCCGCGCTTCCGGAGCCATGGAGCTGCTGACGAGTATCGTTTCACCCCTGACGAATTTGCTGGGCATGCCTGCCGAAACTCTGCCGATGGCGCTGGTCAGGCCGCTTTCCGGCAGCGGGGCGCTGGGTGTGATGTCTGAACTGATCAACACTCACGGGCCCGATTCCTTTATCGGCCGGGTGGCCTCCACCATGATGGGTTCAACGGAAACGACCTTCTACGTTCTGGCGGTTTACTTCGGTTCGGTGGGAGTGACCAGGGTCAGGCACGCGCTCTGGGCGGGATTGATCGCCGATGCAGCCGGATTGATCGCGGCGGTTTGGATTTGCAGGTGGGTATTCGGTGGGTAAGGCGTTTTTCGGGGTCAGTTGTGGGTCCGCAGTACCGCCGTAATCTTGACTCGCCCCGCCTTCCAGGCGGGGTACACAGAAGAGATAGCGCTCATCAGCAGTGTAAAAAAGATGGCTTGCAGAAAATAATCCCAGCGAAGATCGGGATAGATGACATTGCCGAATGGAATACTAAGGCTCTCACCCATGCGCCCTAAAGGTATCCCGACATTCTCAGTGTAAAAGGCTACGGCCGCTCCTAACGTGGCCCCTACCGGTGCAAAAAGTACCCCAATCAACATCCCTTCCAGAATAAAAAGTCCTGCCACGGCGGACTGGCTCATCCCCAATGCCTTCAGCATCCCGATCTCGCGCCCCCTCTCCAGGACGGCCATCAGGATGGTATTCACAATGGTACTGGCCGCAATCAGGAGAAAGTATAAGATGAAAATTTTTATGGCGGCTTTTGAGCTGGCCAGCGTGCGAAATAGATCCCCCTGTTCTTGCCAGCCGAGAATGACTATCCCTCGATCAATCGCGCCCAGTTCGCGCGCCAGCCGATTCTTAATAGGTTGAACATCTTCCGGATTTCTAAGGAGCACCAGGATTTCAGTTGAAGCTCCGGGGAGATCGCAGAACTCCCGGGCGCCGTCAAGACGCAGGTAAACCGAGCGGCGGTCAACAGGATTCATGCCCAGACTCATCAGCCCCGTGATGATGTATTCGTCTATGGTTAAACTGCGGTGGCTGTCCTGCCCTAATAACAATAAAGTGTCACCGATTCCTAATCCTAACCTTTGGCCCAACAAATGACCGATCAAGGCTTCATTGGCCGAACTCGGGATTCTTCCCCCCCGCAACGCCGCCTTCGGCTCCAGGAATTCCTCTTCCCGCTCGAAATCCAGCCCCATTCCGATGACCGGTACGGAGTTTTCGCCGCTTGAAGCCAGCGCCCCGAAGCGGATGCGTTCCGTTACGGCGTGAATGCCTTCATGAGCGGCGATGTAGTCCCTGATGGAGTCCGCATCGCTGACGGAGAGATCCAGCGGTAGCAGTGACTCTTTTGCCGGATAACCCGCATTGACGAGCCGCAGGTGTCCGCTCTGCAGCCTCGCATAAGTAGCCAGAAATCCATCCAGTATGCCGTTGAAATAGCTGAACATGAAGCATAAGACGGCCGCGCATAGAGCCACTACACTGCCCGTCAGCAGCGTTCTGCGGGGGTGTCGCCTGAGGTTCTTCAAAGCGAATCGAAACTGGAAAACGGCGCTTAACCTGGACCTTAAAGGCATTTTAGCGGGGCGAGAAAGGGTGTAAGACGATTTACGGGTGGACAGGCGATTTCCATAGTATGGAATGCCAATCCCTGTCTATCCGTCCTGCTATAATAATACAAACTTAACACCAGACGTGCAAGTGATTTTAGGGAATTCATCCGATGTTTTGTGTATTTAGCAGTTCAATGTGAAAAAGATCACTCGAATGTCCATTGAAAATAAATCTAATTAGTCGTATATTTTAGTGTTTTGAAGGCATGTTATACTCGTATTATGCCACCCAGACCGATCCAAACCGAGCGCGGGCGTCCATAGATGACGAAACAACCCAATGCCGCCTTATTCACTTTCCTCATGCTGCTAGCCATGACCGCTTGGGGAGCCAGTTGGACTTCGGGGAAATTGATCGCCGCGATGGCTCCTCCTGAGGTTCTGATCTTCTGGCGGTTTCTCTTCACGTTTGTCTCATACATACCGGTCATGATCTTCTTTAGAAAATCATTCCGCCTGAACGCGAATTCATTGAGGCAGGCTCTGCTCGGTGCCGTACTGATCGTGACCTATAACAAGTTTTTCTTCTGGGGTTTGCAGAACGGCCTGGCGGGTGCGGGCGGCGTTCTGGTGACGACCTTAAATCCGATTCTAACCTTCTTGTTTATGATAATACTCTTCAGACGACCCGCTAAGCTGAAGGACGTTTTCGGCCTCATACTGGGATTTATAGGCGGATCTGTGCTGCTTGAAATCTGGGCGATCAACGTCCAGGGGCTGTTCACGAGCGGCAATGCCTTCTTCCTGTTCGCTTCGTGTGCCTGGGCCTTTCTGACCTTAACAAGCGAAAAATCCAAAGCGAACATGTCTCCCATCGTCTTCAGCTTTTACGTGTTCGGTTTTTCAGCGCTTTTAGATTTTTTTATCGCCCTGCCCCAGGGTGTGTTCGACGTTTTCAAAGAAGGCTGGATTTTTTGGCTGAACGTCCTCTATCTCTCAGTATTCGCCACCACCTTTGCCACTACGATTTACTTTGTGGCTTCGGTTCGGCTGGGTTCTCATAAAGCCAGCTCCTACATATTTCTGGTGCCCGCCAGCGCCGTTCTGATTAGCTGGATCGTCCTCCATGAAGATCCCAGGCTGAGCACGATAATCGGTGGAATCATCGCCGTCGCCGCGGTCTATTTGATCAACGTGAAGCCGAAAGCCACCCCCCAGGCAGAAATTACCGCTCCGGAAAACGGATAATTATCGGGATTTCGCCGGCTGCTCCGCAGATATTTCTGTTGTCTTCCTTTTCACAAGGAACAATACCGACTCCTCGCGGTAGGCTATATGAGAAGAAGCGTTGAAAAACTGAGTAAGGTGCCCACCTTCCTGTCACTCCCGCGAAAGCGGGAGTCTAAAATCACGTGCTTAGTTGGGTCCTCGATTGCGCGGGAATGACATACGACCTGTTTTTCAACATTCTCTTGAGAAGGAGGTTAAAAAGGAGATTCACCATGAAGCGGCCGCAATTTTTCATATTTGCGTTCTTCCTCACTTCTATCATCTCACCTTTGTCTATCGCCAGAGCGGATGGCGTTATCGTTCCTCCGCACCCGCTTCCCGAACCAGCCCGCCTCGGAGAATTCTACAGCGTCAAGTATCATCGCGTCTCGGTGGATATCCAGGATCAGATGGTCACGACCACGGTGGATCAGGCCTTCATCAATGAAACCGATAGACTGATGGAGGTGCAGTATCTCTTTCCTTTGCATCGCCATGCCCAGGTCGAGAAGTTTTCATTGATCGTGGATGGTGAGGAGATAGCCGGGAGAGTCCTGCCCAGAGATGAAGCCCGCAAAATATACGAGGAAATCGTCCGCAGCCAGCGGGATCCCGCCTTGCTGGAATACGTCGGTCAGGGGATGTTCCGCACCAACGTCTTTCCGCTTCCACCTCGGGGTGAGCGCGCTGTCAAGTTGGTTTACTCCGAGCTGCTGCAGCCCGACGGAAATCGCTTCGAATACCATTATCCCCTAAATACGGAGAAATTCTCCAAGAAAGTCTTAGAAGAGGTGCGCATTGACGTCAAGTTGAACTCCCGAGAACCGTTGAAAACGGTCTACTCCCCGACTCATGAACTCAATCTTGACTGGAAGGGTGATCTCAGCGTAAAAGGCCACTGGTCCGACGAAAATGTCAAACCCGCCAACGATTTCAGACTATTCTGGACTCTGTCGAAGAATCGGGTCGGCACGACCCTATTTACCTATTGGCCCGACAAATCAGAGGACGGTTATTTTCTCTTTCTGGCCAGCCCGCAGGTTAGGGTCAGCACCGGGGAAATCATAGACAAAAACGTCGCGCTTGTTCTGGACGTTTCAGGGAGCATGAACGGAGAAAAAATAGAGCAGGCTAAAAACGCTGCTATGTTTATCACCCGAAGCCTGAGTCCCAGAGATAATTTTAACGTGATCTTCTACAATTCCGTGGTTGATCCGCTCTGGGATGAACTCCGCCGCTGCGACGGATCGGCCCGCCGCGAAGCCATGGCTAAAATCGGCAGCGCTGAAGCCCGCGGCAGCACCGACATTCACGGTGCTCTAATGACGGCGATGAAGCAGATGCCCGCTGGCAATCGCCCTAATTACATCATCTTCTTAACTGACGGTCTGCCCACCTCAGGTATTACCGAAATAAATAGAATCGCCTCCGAAATTGAGGAAGCAAACGTGTATAACACGCGCCTGTTCGCTTTCGGAGTGGGTTATGACGTCAATGCCGTCCTCTTAGATCGCCTCGGATCCGATAACCACGGCCTGGCGGAGTATGTCCCTCCCGGAGAAGACATCGAAGCGAAGGTTTCTAACTTTTACACCAAGATACAGAATCCCGCTCTAACCGATCCCCATTTAAATTTCGAAGGCATCCGAATTCGGGATACTTATCCTCAAACGCTTCCCGATCTCTTTTATGGAGGTCAACTGGTGCTGGTAGGACGCTATCGCGACGCGGGTAAGAGCACCGCAACCCTTCTTGGCAAAGTGGGCGATGAGAAGCCGGAATATACTTATGATCTGTTCTTCGCTGAGAAAACCGACCGCGAAGAACTGGCCTTCGTGGCGCGGCTCTGGGCGCAAAAGAAAATCGGCTGGCTGATCGAACAGATCCGCATGCACGGCGAGCAGAAGGAATACCTTGACGAAGTCGTGGATTTGAGCACGCGCTACGGCATCATGACGCCCTACACCAGTTTTCTGGCGGAGGAAGACGTGGACGTCCGCGATCTAACCGCGGTGAGGAGCCGAGCCTGGAACAATATGGAGGATCTCTCCCGCATTCAGAGCGGCGCGGGCGGCGTAGGGCAATCCATGCAGACAGGCAAGCTGCAAGCTCAGAGTCACGTCTCACCCGATGCGGTTTATTATGACGCCACCGGCGAACAGGTTCGGGTGAAAAAGGTGAAGATCATCGGTTCGAAAACCTTCTACCTGAAAAAAGGCGAGTGGGTGGACGCTGAATATCGAGATGATATGGAACTCCAGCAGGTTGAGCAATTCTCCGGGGCCTTTTTCAATATAGCCCAAAAAGCGCCGACCCAGGCGCAATATATAACCTTCGCCCCGGATCAGGCCATCATCGCCGTCATCGAGGGAATCGCCTATAAAATCGTCCCCGCACCATAAGACCACACCGTATGATCGGGTCAGACCGATATTACACCGATAAGCTCGCCGCTCGGAAGCTGAAACGCTGCTACGAGATCGCGCCTCCGAGGGTGCAGCAGTACCTGGATGCCGAAATTGAGTACGTTCTGGCCCGAATCAAACCGGGCGATTCGGTGCTGGAATTGGGCTGCGGCTACGGCCGAGTCCCTGAAAAACTTGCCTCAAAGGCTGGAATCGTCGTGGGCGTTGATACCTCGAGAGAAAGCCTCCTTATGGGAAAAGAAGCTTTCAACAGGAGATCCAACGTTCTCTTCCTGCAAATGAACGCCCTGCAATTGGCTTTTATAGATAACGCCTTCGACGTGACCGTTTGCATCCAGAACGGTTCATCCGCCTTCAAAGTCAATCAGCTCGATTTAATCCGAGAAAGCCTGAGAGTAACCCGGCCCGGCGGAATTGTCATGTTCTCCAGCTATTCCGACAAGTTCTGGCCTGATCGGCTGGAATGGTTTCAGCTTCAATCCCGGGAAGGATTGCTGGGCGAAATCAACGAACAAGCCACCGGCAACGGGACCATCGTCTGCAAGGACGGCTTCAAAGCCACCACCATCAGGCCGAAAGATTTCATAGCTCTGGCGTCTCGTTTGGGATTCACACCGAAGATAACCGAAGTTGATGAGTCCAGCTTTTTCTACGAAATAATTGCAGAATAATCCACCCAAGACCTTGAGGAGTTCAGCGATGTCCAGTGTTGATGATTTCCAGGAGCGGCGTGATAAGCTGAATCAAATCGTCATGAAATACGCCGGGCAGGGGATCAAGAGATTTTACAGTCTCGATTCGCAGGTCTTCCGCCCCGGCGCCCTACCCGGCAAAACCAAGGAACTCCTCGGCCTGGTCGCTTCCCTGGTTCTGCGCTGCGATGACTGTGTGACGTATCATCTCATCCAGTGCCGCGAAGTTGGCGTCAACGATGCAGAGCTGGAAGAGGCGCTGGCCATCGGTCTGGTTGTCGGCGGATCTATCACCATTCCACATTTAAGACGCGCCTTTGAGGCCTGGGATCAATTGAAGTCGGAGGAGGACAGTGAGGATGGATGATGGACTGGTAGTTACCCTATGTTTTCATCGGGAACCACCAATACTTGAGAAATAAGCGTATCACCTTTAGACTGATACGCCCTTGATCAAATCTGAATCCCCAAAGAATTGAAAATGAAGACTGAAATAGATAGAAACCATGACGCCCTGATCGTCGTTGACATGCAAAACGACTTCTGCCCCGGTGGATCCCTCGCTGTCAATGAAGGCGATCAGATTATCCCGACGATCAACCGTCTGATCCGGCTCTTCAATCACGTCATCTTCACTCGGGACTGGCACCCGCCCGACCACATCAGTTTCAGCGATGCTCCCGGGTTCGTGGATAAATCCTGGCCCAAACACTGTGTGGCGGATACGCCTGGGGCGCAACTTCACCCCGACTTGCGGATTCCCAAAACTGCTTTGATCATAAACAAAGGAACCCACAAGAACAAGGAGGCTTATAGCGGATTTCAAGGCACTGACCTGGCTGAAGAACTGAAAAAAGGGGGCGTTACCAGAATCTTCGTCTGCGGGTTGGCCACCGATTACTGCGTGAAAAACACAGCTCTGGATGCAGTTGAGGCGGGCTTTCAGACGGTTGTCATCGAAGATGCAATACGAGGTGTGGATATCCCCCAGGGGAGTGCCATTGCAGCCATCGAGGAAATGCGCCGCAAAGGCGTGCAATTCGTATCCTCCGATGAGTTGTTCTAACTAAATCAGCTGGTCAAACTGATTGATTGGTGGCGATAATGAGCGAAAACGGTGCTATAAAAGGCGACATTTGCCTCTCGGAATGGGTAAAACGCCATGGTTTAGCCTTATTAACCGATTGGTACGAACTGACCATGATGGGGGGCTACCACCGCAGTGGCATCGGCGATCAACAGGCCTGCTTTGAATATTTCTTCCGCGATCTCCCTCCGCATAACGGTTTCGCCGTTCTGGCGGGACTGGAAGCTTTTCTCAGCTACTGCGAGAACCTCCGCTTTGAAGAAGAGGATATCGCTTTTCTGCGCTCCTCCGGAAACTTCGATGAATCCTTTCTGGATTCCCTGAAATCCTTCAAATTAACCTGCAATATCTGGGCAATGCCCGAAGGAATGGTGGTCTTCCCCTTTGAACCGATTATTCGTGTGCAGGGTCGTTTGTTCGAAGTTCAGCTCCTGGAGACCTTCCTGCTGAACGCCATGAACTATCCCACCCTCGTGGCGACCAAAGCGGCAAGAATCTGTTCGGTGGCCGGGAATGACCCCGTTGTCGAATTCGGCCTCCGACGCGCCCAGGGCCCGGATGGCGGTTTGGTCGGGTCCAGGGCGGCATATATTGGAGGGTGCTCTGCTACGTCAAACGTGCTGGCGGCGAAATATTTCGGTATCCCGGTGGCCGGCACCGTGGCTCACAGTTGGGTGATGAGCTTCCCCTCTGAGCTGGAGGCTTTTCGCGCCTACGTGAAAATTTATCCCGATTCACCGATCTTGCTCGTGGATACCTATGATACGCTGGAAAGCGGTGTGCCCAACGCTATCATCATCTTTAAAGAGCTGCAAAAACAGGGTAATCCCCAGCGCCCCGCCATTCGTCTGGATTC
>CAZHMN010000017.1:17023-29328 GCA_964533705.1 uncultured bacterium | reverse complement strand
AAACCTGGGAACCGCGCCTGAAAATATCCTCCAATCCGGTCAAGATGACCGATCCCGGGGTGAAGCGAGCGGTCCGTTTTTACGATGATGACGACACTCCCATCGGAGATATTCTCTATCTGGTTGATGAAGAAATACCCAAAGGCGAACAGGTTATAGGACTGGATCGGCAGCGTTTTCACCGCACATACCGCTTGAGGCCGGTCCATCGCAATCAGGAATTGGCTCGTCTCTGCTTTAAAGATGGCCGGCGAATCGTTCCCCCCGAATCCATTCAAGATATACGAAATCGCGCCAAAAAACAGATCGCCGCCCTCCCTGACGAGTTGAAACGCCTGCGATTCCCAGAAATCTATCCCGTGGCACTTTCACCCCGGCTGGCGAAAATGAAGGAGAATCTGCTGCGCAACAACCAGGGAAACGACAAGAATTAAACAGTGTCAATCCTCGAACAAAAAGAGGGCGATTCATCGAATCGCCCCCTTTCATTTCTTCAGAGTATGGGTCTAACCGCGCCCGAGCTCGATGAGATTTTTACTTCATCAGCACCATCTTACCGCTCGCCGATGCGTCGCCCGCATCGAGTCTGTAAAGATATACACCCGAAGTTAAGTTCGATCCATCAAAGACAATTCGATGAACCCCGGCATCTCTCCATCCATTGACCAGTTCCGCAATCCTGCGCCCGTAGATGTCATAGACCGTTAGGTTGACAAAGCTGGTCGCTGGAAGCTGATAGCTGATGGCTGTTGTTGGATTAAACGGATTGGGATAGACGCTGCTTAGTACGTGCGTTTCAGGGTTGGCTTCAATGACTTTTACGCCCTCATCCCAACCGCTGCAAGCCCAGGATCCGCCGGCAGAACCGTCCACCGCGCTTTTAGTGAAATCGAAGGAAGCTTCACCCCAGACGTTCCAGCCCTTATCACCGGTGTGTGCTTGATAGGTGTAGGTCCCCGCAGGAGCTCCGCCGGGAACGTTCTGCGTCATCGTGCGCGTGATGCTGCCGCCCGATGGCAGCGTTATTCCGTAGCGAGCCAGGATGTCGTAGATTGAGCTGTTGGGCAGAATGACGTCAATCCAGCCGTCGAAATGCACGGTGAAATCACACTGATTCTCGATGGTGAGTTCATACTGGAAGCTCCCCCCACCCGGCGGGATGATGATCGGTGGATTGACAGGTTCCAGGGTCACCACCATGTTCGTCAGGATGGAATCAATCGGTACACCCTGGTAGAAAACCGGATTCAGAGTCCAGGTGCCTTCGCCTTGTGGGATGCCGCCGGCATCGAGATCGAAGATGTACTGCAGGTGGAGCTTATCCGTCGCTACCTTCGCCATGTTCGCCCAGTTTTCGCTGAAGCACTGCCCTGGGGGAGCACCCGGTGTCGCCGTTCCGGTGACGTTCACCGGAGCCATCCAGTTATAACCGCCGTCAGTGCTATAAGTGACGTAAACGTCCCAGTTCCCGTATCCGCCCGCGGATGAATCCCCCGGCGTCGTGCATTGACCCCACTGACAGTAAAGCACCCCATCCGCATCCTCTGAAAGCGAGGGGTGGTCAATACAATTCCTCCAGACTCCGGGATCGTTGAAGGAGATCCACGAGGTCTCTTCGAAGGTTCCGGTCACCTTCTGATGTCCGGTCGCTTCCGACCAGTGCCAGATCATTCCAGGATCCCCGTAAGTGGGGTAGGGCACCGATGTGTAGGCAATGTGGATGTCGCCGTTGCTGTCGTAAAGGATGTTGAGATCAGCATAAGCGCGCGTCGTGCTGCTCATCGGATGTCCGCCTGACCCAAATTGAGTGATGTTCACCGCATTGGCAAAGTTCCAGGTTGTGCCATCTGAGGACTCCACGTACCAGACGTCCGATTGATAGAGGGATGTGGTGACAGCCTTCGTCCATCCGATGGCCACCTTACCGGTAGCCAGATCCGAGCAAACAGTCTGCGAAACTCCGGAGCTGGTGCCGACCGTTACGACCTCCTGCCAGTCGATCCAGGTTGCGCCTCCGTCCTCGCTGCGCGTGTAATAGATCTTGTTCGTCGGGTTCGATGCCGCCACCACATGAATGTAATCGCGCACGTCAACGCAGACATGTGGCCAGGTAATTTCTGTGATCCCGGCTGGCGGTGCCGGGAGGGCATGTTCTCCGGTCGAATTCCACACATAGCAGGAGTAGGTTCCACCCGCCTGCGGAGTGGCGTGATAAGCGATGACCGGATTGCCGGACACGTCCAGATCTAAGGTGCAATACCCGGCGAAAGCCGTCACATTGACCTGGTTGCCGACGTCTCCGTAAACCCAGGTGCCGTCGGGCAGCCGTTTGTTGTAGTAGATGACGCGCTGTGAAGCGCCGGATACCAGCCCGTTCATCCAGCAGCAGTGAACCGAGCCGTCATCCTGGTAAGCGATCATACGGCTCATACTGCTGTTATGCTGGTAGTCGTACCAGGTCGTCCCCACCTGCTCAGGCTGCCCCACGTAGTCCAACTCCCAGACGTTCGGCTTCATCATAAAAGCAGCTACCGGCCCTGATGGGAGATATGCTTCCGTCCCCATGATTGGATCGGGCATTTCAGCCCCTGATACTGCCACGAGTAGGAAGATTCCTGCCAACAAAATAATCTTCGTTCTCATTTATGCCTCCTCTTTTTGTTTGTTAGTATATACCCTCAGGTTAAGAGAAAAAAAGGAATCGTTGTCCCCCCTTACACCCGGAGAAACTCGGTTCCTTATCCACTGACGCCGTGCTGTTTCAAGAGTCAATTGTGATCAAACACCGGGAGACTCACCCCATTCGCTTGTTTTTTCTGTTCTCTTTACCACTCCTTTCTTTAGGACTGAATTGTGGTCATTATTGTACTTGGAATCATTGTGAAATCAAGCCAATTTTTTATACTCCCTCTCAATCGAAATGAATATAATGAAAAAATCTCAAAATGTCAAGCCAAAAGGAAAATACTCTCAAAATTTGAGGGATTTAAAAGTAAAAGGGCGGCTGAGGAAACCGCCCTTTTACTATGTGTTCTAATGGGATAGCTTCCAACTTCCGCCTTATTTCATCAGCACCATCTTCCCCGAAGCCGAGAATTGACCCGCTTCCAGGCGGTAGAAATACACCCCGGAAGCCAGGTCGGACGCTTCGAACTTGACCTCGTGTCGGCCTGCATCACGCCAGCCGTCAACTAACACGGCTACCAAACGCCCGGATATATCATAAACCGAAAGGTTCACGAAGCTGACCTCGGGAAGCTGATAGTTGATGGCTGTCATCGGATTAAAGGGATTGGGGTAGGCTTTATGCAGGGTGAATCTCTCAGGTTTTTCAGTATTAGCGATCAGCCCCTCGTTGAACGCTTCCCCCCAATTGTTCCATTCGGTGACGTGAGCACCGACTCCGGTCGTGAGCTTCTCGAATGAGAAGCTGTCGCTGCTGTAAATAATGGATGGGTACGATCCCGCATAGGCATTGTAGCTGTACGTCCCGGCCGGGGCCCCGCCGGGGACGGCCTGATTGCGATCTCTGTTGATAGAGCCGCTTCCTGGAAGGGTCAGGTTCACGGGCCCTAATACTGGCCCATAAATACTCCCCGACGGCAGTGTAACGTCGCACCAGGCATCGAAGCTCACCAGGGCGCTTTCATTGTTGGTGAGGGCGACGTTGAAACTGAACGTTCCCCCGCTCGCCGGAATTTGAATCGGTGCTCCGTAGGGAGTCAGTTCGACCACTACGTCAGGCAGCGTAGAAACGGTCGTGAACAAAATAGCCATCCCGCTGTCGATCGGAGCGGCGTGTTCTTCGTAGGTTCCGTCGAAGAGGTACTGCAGGCCGATGGTCTCATCCGCATTTTCGATGCCCACCGTGCAGGCTGTGGGATCAGCGACAGTATAATATTGATAGAGAATCTTCCCGTCGCCCGTGGCTGTCGGATAGACCGCTGGATCATGAAGGACAACTTCGAAGGTCTCCAGCGCCGTTGCAGGTGACCACTGCGGAACCCGGAAGAATTCAACGATGAACTTGCCTTCTGCCGAGTCGTAGTAACTGACAATCTGCCCGCCGGTCTCCAGGTTCATGTCCTCCCAGAAGGGAGCCAGCAGATTGGGTGGGCCGTCCGCGTCGGGAATCTGGGAATTCGACCAGTCGGAATCCGGCAGAGCGTTGCCTATCGCCAGCCAGCCGTTGGTGCAGACGGTGAGGTTGTCGTAATCCACTCCGTAATACTGGAAAGTGAACGGCAAATCCAGCAGGGTCGAATGGTCGTCCTGGCCGCTCAGTTCGCCGATGACCGTGCCGGGTCCACCGGCCGACGGTGATATTTCAATCCACTCAAAGACCGGTCCTTCCGGCTGATCCAGAATGTCATAGGCGTAGTACCCGTAGGCGTCAGGCCCAACCGGATCGTAAAGAGGATTGCCGACGATAAAGGAAATTACGACATCGTTGCTGTAGGCGCTGTCCGCTTCAATGTGCAGGTCGCAGGTTACGCTCTCACCTTGCGGACAGCTCTCGCTGACGTCCATCATGTAGGCGGGCGAACCCTGTCCCTGCTCGAAATGCCCCAGGTCAGGGAAGTATGAGACGTTCTGCGTTATGGTGAGATACGGATCGGTGGTGGACAGCGTCCCCACGATGTTGCTCGCCGTCCCGTTACCTACGTTGCTCATCGTCAGGATCATGGAGATCGTCTCTCCGGGATCGGGAGCGCCGTTGTTGTTGCCCCCTATATCATCGAATTCTTTATCAGAGATGACCAGAAAGGGCCCGGAACCCGTGGGCCACAAGGATAATCCCGCGCCCACGCCGACGGGATAGTCGCCGTATTGTGGGTTTTCATCCGACTGATCGTGTTCCTGCGCGTAGCGAAAGGCTTCGTCCATGGTGATGACGCCGTCACCGTTATAATCGGCATCAACCGGGGTGCCGTAAGCGTCTTCACCCTTGACCGCCGCCGTCCAGTGGAAGACGTAGGTGTCATACATATAGTCCGGCGGCATGGCCCAGGAAACCTCATCGTGTCGGCACGCAGATGAAGCCACTCTCGGCCCCGGCGGCACCACGACGTCGTCGAGGAAACCGCCCGAGTAGCAGGGCTCAAAGGTGCAGATGATTTCACACTGGGGCAGAGCGTCTAACAGCGAGGCGAAGTGGGCATCAGTCAATTCCTCATGATTCCAGAGGTTGAAAACAGTATTCCAGCCACCATTGCTGCTGCCGTGATCCGTCGAGAAGATGAAGAGCTTGTCGTCCGCCGTCAGGATGTTGGCCAGTTCGGCGAAAACCATGTCAACGTTGGATAATAGGCAAGAATACATGATGTCGTCATCGCCGTCGCCATCTAAATCCGGAGGTGAATTCTGGCCGTTCGACTGATCCGGAGTCGGATCCAAGCCATCAGAACACAGCACGATGATGTGATCGTCCGCGAAGCCGTACGTCCAGTTTAGAGTGATGTAAATATTGGAGAGATCGTTCCAGTAGCGGACGTGATTGTTCCCCGAGTCGTATCCACCATTCATGAGCACCGCCCAGCGGTCGGATCGCATCGGTGGTGGGTTTGCACTCGGCATAGGCGCACGCTGATTCTCTGCAGCCAGCAGGACGTTCCCGATGGCCGTCTCAACTCTGCGGTAATCTCTAAAATTCAGAGGCGGACTCATGGCATCTGCCGCTGTTACTCTACCCGTAGCGGCATCAACAAAGGCGTAACGTACTGGATGGAAGAGGTTGGCCGTGGGGTAATCGTCAATGTAGACGACGTAGCCCTCTGACGGGGTGACCAGAGCCAGCTCCTTCGTGCCATAAACTTCTGTCCCCGCTGAAACCGGGCCCCAGATCTCCATGACCACTTCGTCCCGCCCCTGCGGAAGCAGGTTACTGACGACTGCTTCAACTGCTTGATCGGAGCTGCTGATGGAAGCGGCCAGTGAAGGGAGAGCGATTAAAGTACAAATTAGAACCGCTAGGTATTTTCTCATGCTACCTCCGGTGATTGTTTAAAGCGTTTAGTCCCTATTATTTCATCAGAACCATCTTGCCGCTGGCATTGAAATCTCCGGCTGTTATCCGGTAGATATAGACTCCGGACGCCAGATTCGAAGCATCGAAGGCTACTTGATGAATCCCGGCGTCTCGCCATCCATTGACCAGTTCCACTATCTCGCGCCCGCCAGTATCATAAACCGTCAGATTGACAAAACTGACCGCTTCAAGCTGATAGCTGATTGCCGTCATGGGATTGAACGGATTGGGATAGTTCGAACACAGCCGGTAATCTTCCGGTTTTTTGAATTTTTCTCCGGCGGGAGTCAATTCTCCTAAGGGTTCACCTGCGCTCTCCCAGTAGCTCATTCCGGAGGCCTCCCCGGAGGAAGTTTTCACGAAAGTAAAGCTATCCTGATCCCACACCATCCCGGATGAGACGCCTACGTAGGCGTTATAAGTGTACGTTCCAGCCGGCGCGCTGCCGGGCACGGTTTGAACCCGGTCGCGATCAATTGAAGCGCCGCCGGGGAGCTCCAGGTAAATCGGCCCTACAACGGGGCCGTAAACTACACCGGACGGCAGCGTCACGTCAATCCAGCAGTTGAACCATTGCTGTGCAGTCTCATTATTGGTGATAGCGACGTTATACTCGAAATCTCCACCAGACCCCGGTATCTGTATGGGCGTTCCGTAGGGCGTGAGGCTGATCGAAACGTCCCCCGGGGGTCCTGATGGCCACAGGGATATTTCCGCACCGATGCCGTGAGGTTCGTCAGCGTATTGTGGATCTTCATTGGACTGATCGTGCTCCTCGGCATAAATAAAAGCCTCGTCCATGGTAACAATGCCATCGCCATTATAGTCGGCATCTACGGGGACGCCGTATGCATCTTCGCCTTTGACGGCAGCCGTCCAGTGAAATACATATGTATCGTACATGTAATCCGGTGGCATAGCATATGATACCTGATTATAGTCACAGGCTGACGACGCTACCCGGGGCCCAGGGGGCACGACCACGTCATCCAGGAAACCGCCGGAATAACAGGGCTCGAAGGTGCAGACGATCTCGCAATCCGGAAGCAGCTCCAACAGCGAAGCGAAATGAGCATCTGTCAACTCCTGCTGGTTCCAGAGGTTGAACACCGTATTCCATCCCCCGTTGCTGCTGCCGTGATCCGTCGCAAATACGAAGAGCAGATCATCGGACGTAAGCACATTGGCCAGCGAATCGAAAACCGCATCTATCGCCCCCGGCACACAGGGGTACATGATGTCATCATCCCCATCACCGTCCAGATCCGGGTCGGAATTCTGGCCGTTGGATTGATCCGGAGCCGGATTAAGGCCGTCGGAGCACAGCACGATGATGTGATCGTCCGCGAAGCCGTAAGTCCAGTTCAAAGTGATATAGATATTGGAGAGGTCGTTCCAATAGCGTGGGTAATTGCTGAACTGCCCGTACCCCCCGTTCATCAGAACGGCCCAGCGGTTGGATCGGCTGGGAGGAGGAGCTTTCTCAGGTAGAGGCGCTCGCCGGTTCTCTACCGCTTTCAAGACTGTCCCGATGGCGGTTTCGACAGGTTCATAATCCGTGTAATTCAGAGGAGGGCTCTGAGCTTTCACAACCGTAACCTCGCCTTCAGATGTGGTTACGAATGCATAACGCACCGGATGAAAGAGGTTAGCCGTGGGATGGTCATCAATATAGATAACGTATCCCACCGCCGGCGCGATCATAACCAGCCCCAGCGTGCTCCGAATCTCTCTGCCGGGTTCAACCGGCCCCCAAACGCTTAAGGTAATATTTTCCATCCCGCCCGGGAGCAAAGCCTTTTCAACGGCTTTCAAAGCTTGTTCGCTATCATGGACCGGAGCAGCAAGCGCTCCCAACGCGATAGCCACACATAGCATAACTAGTAGGTAAAACCTCATGCCTCCTCCTTAAGGATATCAGATTCGTTTAATAACGCAAAACCTCCCATATTAAAATACTGAATTTAAACTCCATTGTCAAGTAGATTCATAAATACCCGCAAATTTTGGCGCAAAATCTGCTCCAGTCGTCAAGTTGAATTAATCATTACTCTCGTTTCCCAATTAATAATGCCGTTAACTGCAACTTTTCAGAAGTTCTCCGAGTCTAACATAACAGATGGCGCCAGAAACGGAGATACCTTCGGAAGAGGAGCTGATCCGGAAGTCGAAAAGGGGGGATCGCCAGGCGTTCGGACGCCTGGTTGAGCGCTATCAGGATCAGGTTTATACCCTGGCATGTCGGACTCTGGGTGATGTCCATCTCGCCGAAGATGTCTCTCAGGAAGCGTTTATCCGGGCTTGGCGGGCTGTGGCGCGATTCGAGGAAAAAGCCAAATTCTCAAGCTGGCTTTACCGGATCACGCTCAATGCTTGTTTCAGCGAATTGCGCCGCCGTAATAAACCCGTTGATCAAGTGACCCAGGATGAACTCGGATATCTTAAGATTCTAAACGTCCAGACGGTCGCTGCCGATACGACAATAGAAAGACGAGATCTGGTGGAAAAGCTCATAGCCGGGTTACCGCCGGTGTATCGCTCCATTGTTGTTCTGTTTTACCTTCAGGAATTGGATTGCAATGAGATCTCCTCAGTCCTCGGACGCCCGGTAGGTACGGTGAAGGCTTATCTTCACCGCGCCAGAGCGCAGCTTCGTAAAAATGCTGAGCATTTATTGAAGACCCGGAGCTTGTCGAAATGAAATGTCCCCCACTGCAGATGATTGAGGATTATTTGAGCGGCGAATTGCCGGCCGAAGATCGTATCCGACTGGAGGAACACCTCGAATCATGCGCTTCCTGCCGGAAGGTTCTAAGCCGTGAAAGAGAGCTCGACGATCTCCTGCGCTATCAGCCGATATTGAAAGCCCCCGAGGGTTTTTATGCGCGCATTATGTCAAAACTGCCCGCCCAGGAAAAAACCGCGTTCCTGCCCGACTGGCTGACTGCGTTGGCGTTTGGGCTCCTCCTCGCTTTCGGCGGTTTTATGGTGGGAAAGTTTGCCACGCCGCTGATAGGTAACCTTGCTGAAAAGATTGCAGCGTTCAGGCTTGATCCCGAAATGGTGGCAGAAATAGATCGATTTGGTCTCCTTTCACAGGGGGACTGGTTTTCTCAACTCTCCAGCGGTGGTAATATCATCATCGTTAATCTAATCGTAGGAGGCATTATCCTCTGCTGGGGACTCTGGCAAATGGTGAAAGCGTTGCGCGGATAAGTGCAACGATTGCGTAATAACGTCTGCACTTGCAGCGGTATTAGCAAATTATTCGAATAAAAGCCGTGAAATATCGGCTTTTTTCTTTGGTATAATAATTGCTTTTTATTAAAATCTAATGAAAATTGTCGAATCGCCCCATTCGCTAAAATGACTTTTTTTTTCGAATCAGCTATTGCATCTAATGAAAAAATGATTATATTATATCTGATATAGGATAATTAGTACTCAGCCAAGGAGAAGAAAGATATGTTGAGAAAGTTTTTCAAAGCCGATGAAGGCTTCACCCTGATTGAAGTCCTGATCGTCGTGGTCATCGTGGCAATCCTGGCAGCGATTTCCGTTCCCATCTACGTGCAGTACGTGGCCGGTGCCCGTGCTTCTGACCCGCAGGCGACCATCGGTGCCATCTACAACGCCTGCAAGATGTACTACCAGGATACCGGAGATTACCCCACTGACGTGAACGAACTCGAGGAGATGGAGTACCTGACCATTGACCTGGCCACCAAAGAACAGTGGGAGTTCCAGATAGTGGGCAGTCAGGATCAGCTCGATCAGATTATGGCCACCTCCACAGAAAAGATGAAGGGCGGTGCTGGCGAGGTCGTCGTCTATGAGGTGCGCGAAGGCAGATTTACCGGTTATGGTCTCCCCTCAGATCAAGGCAGCTTCGAATAGGCTGTTCAGAAAGGAACGCGTACGCCTTGGAAATTAAAGACATCAACCAACTCCTGAACTTTGCCGTTGATCAGGGAGCTTCCGACCTCCATATCTCCGCGGGTTCTATACCCATGATTAGGGTGCACGGCCGGATGCGTAAGTTGGCGCTCCCTCTTATGACACAGGAAGTCATGGAGAGGTTGATATTCTCTATCCTGAGTGAACCGCAACTGGAGCGTTTCGAGGAAGTCAAGGAGCTGGACTTCTCATATAAACTTGAGAACGTCGCCCGCTTCCGGGTCAACGTATTCCAGCAGATCCAGGGTATGGCCGCGGTCTTCCGCACCATACCGGCGGAAATACGATCGTTCGAGGAGCTCGGTCTGCCCCAGATCATGAAGGATCTCTCTCTGCGCGATCGAGGTCTGGTTCTCTTAACGGGGCCCACGGGCAGCGGAAAGTCCACCACGCTGGCAACCATGGTGGATTACATCAACGAGTACAAAGAGCTGCACATCATAACCATCGAGGACCCGGTCGAATTCTTCCACGAGAGCCGCAACTGTCTGATTAACCAGCGCGAATTGGGCGCCAATACCCATTCCTTTGCCAATGCCCTGCGAGCCGCGCTCCGTGAAGATCCCGATGTGATTCTGGTCGGCGAAATGCGCGACTTAGAAACCATCGCGCTGGCGCTGACCGCTGCCGAAACGGGCCACCTGGTGCTGGCCACTCTGCATACTTCCAGCGCGGCCAAAACCATTGACCGAATCATAGACATCTTCCCGTCTTCTCAGAAGACGCAGGTGCGTTCCATGCTGGCCGAATCGTTGGAGGCGGTGGTCGCACAAAAGCTGCTTCCCCTGAAAGACGGCAACGGGCGGGTGGCGGCGATGGAAGTGATGGTGGCCAATACAGCCATCCGCAACTTGATCCGAGAGGATAAAATCTATCAGGTTCCTTCTGTCATTCAGGCCAGCGGCAAGCATGGAATGCAGTCCCTGGATCAGGATCTGATGAGGTTGCTTCACAAAGGCTTGATTGACCGCGAAATTGCCAAACACGTGGCCGAGAATCCCAAACTGTTTGAAGTAAACCTGGCCGGCTAAGCCATCTTTCATTCACCGCCGGCTGGACTTACATTGCCGGGAGGTTTCCTGGTGCATCGAGTTAAATACTGCTCCCGAAAGATTCGCTCTTCCGGTTTGCGTCTCGCCGGTTCAGATGACGGGGGTATCACTTTTCTCGAGGTGCTGGTCACCTTTATAATGATCGCCGTTGCCACCGTCGTAGTAGGCCACTCCCTTTACTTCGGCAACCGTATGCTGGACGTGGACATGCACAAGCAGCAGGCGCTTCGCATCGTTCAGCAGGAATTGGAGTACTGGATCGGCAGATTGTACATGGGCTCCCCCGGTGATCCCAGTGAATTTGAAATGGCGCCCAAGATGAATTATAAGAGCGTCATTCTGGAGAAGGATACGCCTCCGATCACGGTTCAGCTTTCCAGGGATCAGATATTACCGGTCATGGACCCCAATACAGCCGCCATTGCCTACTGGAAGGTGACGGTCTGGGCTGAATGGGAAGAACCGGACGGCCAACTGTTTTCCCGCGAAATAGGCACGGAAGTTTCTTTGACGACCTATGTGAGTGTTCCTTACAGCGAATGATGGCACGAGTCCGAAAAATATGGATGAAAAACTTCTTCCACACCGATGAAGGTTGGACCTTCATCGAAGCGACTTTTTCGATTGTCCTGATCTCGGTCGTTTTTCTGGGTTTCAGTATCACCCTGCTGAACTTTCGCGAATGGATGAACCGCTCCTGGGCGATCAGGTGCATGGATCAATACGCCAATGATTTCATGTCTCACCTGGATAATCTCATGCAGTATGGGACGAATATGGGAACCAACCCCAACCAGTACGGTCTGGGGAGCTTCTGGATATCCATCACCAATTTCAATCAATATCCTTTCGAGGTCCTTGATTCCACCCTCTATAGCTTTTCTGCCAAACCCACGGAGGGTATTTTCGTCGCCGCGGGTAATTCAGCCCCGGTGCCATTTGACCAGGATTTCCCCTTGGACGAATGGAAGTACAAACACAGATTCACCATCGAAGATTTTCACTATGAGCCCTTCTTTGAGTTAAATCGCCCGCCGCTTTTCAACCAGGCTATGGGTCAGGTTTATTTGACCATCCGTTACGAGCGTCTCGGCGGCCTGGATTTCCTGAGCGAGACCTTTATGGATGAATATTCAATTGTAAAAGAATACCGTATTGCCACTTTCATGAAAAACCATGTTGATCAGCCGGAATGAGGCCGGATATGCAGAAAAGGTTCATGAAAGCGTTGAATAAAATCCTGCAGGCCGTAAGGCTCTCACGAGACG
>CAZHMN010000017.1:2948-16923 GCA_964533705.1 uncultured bacterium | reverse complement strand
GCTTTAATTGGATTGCTGATATTCGCAGGTCTGGCCTACATGAAATGGGGCGCTGACGAGAGCTACGAAGCCATGTTCGAAAAGCACAAGATGCAGGCTTATTATGCCGCTCATGCCGGTCTGATGGATCTCGGTTTTAAGGATCTGAAAGCGCTTCAGGCCTACAACATATCCACGGAGCCCGTCCTCCTGGGGGAAGAGACCATTACCAACGTAACCGGCCAGGCCGTCGCCACCGCGGCGGTCACCAGAGCGCCGTGTGTCAACACTCAGGCGACCGCCATGGCCGACTATGACTTTGTTGATTTCATCTCAGTGGGCACGGTTACTTTCGCAGATTACCAGGGTGGGGAGGCGCATGTTCAGGATACTATCCAGGTTAAGGTGAAGCTCTTAGGCCTTCATAATTATTTTTACCTGACCGATAACGAAACCACCCCCTTCGGTGAAGTGATCAAGTTCTGGCACGAAGACACCTTGGACGGCTGGGTCCATTCCAACGATACCATCGCCATCATGGAAAATCCCGTATTCTACGATCGCGTCACCACCTGCGCGCCGGTCTTCTGGCGGGGGCCTGGTTTTAATCCCCAGTTCGTCAATTATGAGCCGGTCTTTAATTACCGGGAAATCTACCTGCCCGAAGAAGCCACTGAAATCCGCGCTGCCGCGGCCGCGTGCGGAAAGTTCTTTGAATCGGAGAATGGCTATTGGGCGCACCGCCTGGAGTTCAACGGGCGTCTGGGCTGGAAGATGTACCGCTGGCCCATGGGAACGCCCTTCGATAGTACCGCCGTCCTGACGCAGGGAGGGGTGCCTGCCTGGGATGCCTTCTTCGTGGATGGTTACCTGGAACTGAAAGGGCTCTTCGCCGGCCAGGCCACGGTGGGAGCGCAGGGACACCCCAACAAGAACGAGTTTCTGGGATTTCACTGCATTCGCCTGATGGACGACATCCGCTACTGGTTTGCAGATCCGGTAACCGGCCAATTCAACGACACCACCGGCGGATACGACGATATCCTGGGCATCGTCTCGGAAAGCAATATCACCATCGGTAATACCTGGGAAAACGGGCGCGAAAGCCAAGCCCAGGGATCGAGCATCATCATCACCGCTGCCATGATAGCCCTGGGGGACGGCGATCCCGATCCCTTC
This sequence comes from uncultured bacterium, assembly GCA_964533705.1. Classification (GTDB taxonomy): domain Bacteria; phylum Electryoneota; class B3-LCP; order B3-LCP; family B3-LCP; genus CAZHMN01. The sequence continues at coordinate 15,765 of CAZHMN010000017.1, read as the reverse complement.
AATCCCTTTATGGGTAGTTTTTCATTTCAGGATCAGAACGAACCGCCGCCCACGCCCGTCATCTGGGAATTCTACGATGGGAATTATTACTGCCCCCAGCCGCCCAACAACGATGAGCGCGGCGACATTTATTTGAGAGGCGCCGTAACCCAGCGCCGCCGCGGCTACGTGCACCGTTCTAACCACGGAGGCACCGGCTACGGCAAGCAATATACCTACGACAGCCGCCTGGATCAGATGTCGCCCCCGTATTTCCTGAAAGCGACGGATTCGGCGGGGAACGCCTTCTACGAAATTGTAAGCTGGGGGGAACGTTGATTACCGGAGTTTCCCTCGCGTTCTATAGCTTTGGTATAGGTTTATCACTGAGCCAGATTCATACTCTTATCAGCAAAATACATCAGCAGCCCGGGGGGTGAAGGTCCTTTACACGATCTCCCTGTTCCTGGGCTTTAACTCATAACCATTCGGCCGAGAGATATGATTAAAATCGGCAGCCAGCAGCATGTAGGCCTCGATATCGGCACCCACAGTATTAAAACTGTCGTGCTCGACAAAGTGGGGTCCAACTTCCGGCTGGGAAAATTCAACATTACCCCCATCTACGGTGAGGGTGAAATCTACGATCCCGAAGGCCCCAAAAGATCAGTCGTCGTCCCCCGCTTAATGAATGCCTTTGCAGAGCTGGGGCAGACACCTCGCAAGGTGAAACATCTGGCCTCATCCATTGGCGGACAGGCGGTGGCAGCCAAGGAGATCAAATCCTTGCAGATGACCGACGAAGAGATGGACTCATCCCTCCTCCTGGAAGCTCGAAAGCACCTCCCCTTAGACGGCAGCGAAACCATCGTGGACTACCAGATACTGGGTGATGACATCCATGAGGCGGAAAAGGTGCGGGTTCTTCTGGTCGCCGCCACTCGAAAACATTTCCAAAATCATCTGGAAATGCTCCGGGACATCGAGCTGAAACCCGGCATCGTTGACATTGATCAGATGGCCATCCTCAACTCCTACGTCTCCCAAAATGATCTCCCTGACGAGGGCGTAACGATCAGTCTGGACGTAGGCTGTCGCAAGACCATTCTCTCCGTTCTGGGCAGAAAGAGCTTCTTCTTTACCCGCGATATCCCTATCGCCGGATATGTGTTTACCCAGGAATTGATGAAAAAATACGACCTCAGCTACGACGAAGCGGAGAAAGTCAAGGCCGCCCAGGGAATGAACCCGGATCTTCCCATCGCACGTGCAGTTGAACAGGATGCGCTCCAACTGGCGGAAAAAGGCGCTTTGGATCGCCTCGGAGATGAAATCAACCGTTCGCTGAGATATTACGTTAAGGAATCCGGACAATCCTACTTCAATAATATTCTGGTGACCGGCGGATCGGCTGCGCTGCCGGGCTTGACTGAGTACCTGGAAAAGAAATTTAACCTGCCCGTCTCCATATATAATCCCTGCGACGCACTGGATACCAGTGGAAGAAAAATTGCAGAAGGAGCACAATTAGCCGTGGCTGTCGGGTTGGCTCTTCGAGCGGAGTGAACGATATGGTTAAGCTTTTCAGCATCAATCTGAATAAGTCCGAAGGACTCGCCGAGCGAGAAGCCCGCTGGAGGAAAAGGCGGGAACTCATCACCATCGTCGTTTTCGTGATCATCTTCTCCACCCTATCACTCTACACGCTGCGCAATCACCAGGCTCTGGGTGATATTGTCGACGCAAAAAAGAGGCAGATCACGGAAATCGAAAGACGCCTCGAGGAGCTCCAGAGAACCGGCAAGAATATCTCCAAGAGCGACGTTCTGACTCTGGCGCGCATGGAAAAAGAGCGTTTTCTCTGGGCCACAAAACTAAAAGTGCTCGCCGATATCCTTCCCGAGGATGTTGCCCTTACTTTGCTCGAGTTCAATAATCGCCAGTTGCGCATCAAGGCGATCAGTAAAATAATGGCGGATGAAAGAGAGTTCGACAAGGTGGCTGAATTCATGGACATGCTGAAATCCACTCCTTTCTTCTACCGTGAGTTTACCAATATCCGCTTTAGTGAGTCGCATCGCGTCAGAATCGAGGATCAGGAGATCCTCTCAATAACGATTACGTGCTCGATCGAAAAAAGCAAGCCGCGCGCCCGATCGCGCAGTAGTCGAAGTCGTACGAGCTAAGAAACTCTTTCCTTTTGGGAACGGATTAATACCCGACGAGGCGTGAATGAAAAAAATATTGATCTTGGCACTGATAGCGCTCGTATTCGGCGGTGGTTTTTGGGGTTATTACAATCTGGTCTACCCCGATATCCCCGATCGAATCGCCGGCCTGGACAGGGAAATCAAAGGCAAGAACGAAAAGTTGATCTCAGCGGAGATCCTGGCGCAGGAAATGGATCTCGTGTCCATGCTGATCGAACGCAATCTGGCCCTGTCCGCCCAGGATTCACTCGCTGAAGATGCTTCCATGCCTTTCCTGGACTACGTGACCCAGATCCTGGATGATCTGGATATTACACTGGTCACAATGGAACCCAAGCGCCGGCGAACGCTGGTTGATCATATCAAGACGCCCTATGCTATGACGATTGAGTGTAACTATGAAGAGTTCGGTCGCCTGATAACCCTCTTGGAGAAATCTGAGAGGTTGATCACAGTCGAATCCTTCCTCGTAGATAACGGCCTAAGAAAGTCACAGACCAGAAAACAGTTCCGTGATCCGGATGACCACGTAATTGAAATGGAAATTTCTACCTTGACCTTGATTAAGCGGCAGTAAGCCCTGGAGTATAAATGAGAGAACGGGAAAGATTATTGTGGAATGTCCTGATTATCCTGCTCATTATCATCGCAGGGTATATGGGATATAACGCTTACAGAATGGGGCGTCAAGTTCGGGAGTACCAGGAAGAGATGCTCCATGAAGTCCTGGGTTCCGAAGATCCCCAGCTCCGTGAAACGGTCGAACAGTTGGAATCGGATCTGCGCGATCGCATGACCTATTCCTTCGAAGTCAGCCATGACCCCCTGGAACTTTCCCAGGTGATTCAGTCCCGGGGCTTCCTGGCACAGTTGGGATTCACCGAATCGCTGGAGTCCATGAATAAAATGCGTCTGTCCTGTACTGTGGTCGGCGTAGAAAATGCCGCCATCATAAAATTTCAAGGTCGTTCTAGAGTCATGCGCGTTGGGGATGAAATAAACGGTTATCGAGTCGTCGAGATCGAGTCCGGTCGAGCGATTTTGCGTGGAGCTGGGGAAACGATCGAATTAAGAACCGAAAAAGCCCCGGAAACCCTGGAGCGCGAGCGTAATTTGCAGGACGGTACTATAAAACTTACTGCCGTTGAAGAATCGCCTGCCAACGGTAATTATTGACCTGTTGCTTATACAAAAAGTATCTACTCCCACTCCGAACCGGTCGGAGTGATATAAATTTTGGGAGAAACTCATGCACCGAATGACGGCAATCTTTGTAGTTAGCCTTTGCGCCTGTTTATCCATGGCTTTCGCTCAGGATACAGGACCGATAAGTCCAACCGGAGCCGCAGCGCCGGGTCCCGGGCTGCAAAAACTCGTGACCATTGACGCTGAAGACGCTTTCCTTCCTTCGATACTGGCGATCTTGGCCGATGAAAGCGGGTACAACATCGTAACTGGGCCCGGGGTCAATAAAGAGGAGCGAGTATCCGTTCACCTGAAAAATACCCCCATCGAACAGGCTATGAACCTGGTCGTGCGCGCCGCCGGGCTTTCCTATGAAGTGATCGGGAACTCCTTTTTGGTGGCCGATGCCAAAAAACTCAGGGAAGAAGTCGGTCTCTCCTCCTACGTAGTTGAGCTCCAGTATGCTCTGGCATCAGAAGTCAAAGAGCTGTTGCAGGATTTTAACGCCTCAATTCAGGTTGACGATACGGGGAATAAACTGCTGGTTATCACCAGCCCCAAAGTAATCGCCGAAATCCAGAATGTCGTCGAAGCGGTGGACAAACCCGCCCTGCAAATCATGCTCGAAGCCCAACTGATCGAAGTTGCCGTCGAAGACGAAGAGGAATTGGGCATTGACTGGGCCAAGCTCTCCGAATTGAACACTCTAGTCGTTGAAATGGGCCCGGATAAATTTACCGATGCAGGTGTTCCCATTGATGTTCCTGAAGGAACCCGTTACCTGGATTTGCCCGATGAATTAAATTTCTATCCGGTGGACGGCTTTATCGATGCGGGTTATTTCGCCCGTCAACCCACCGTGTTCCAGGTCACCCTCGATTGGCTGATGAAAAACAACCGCGCCGAAGTCCTGGCGAATTCCAAAATCGCCACCATGAACAATCGCTCCGCGTTACTGAAAGTCGTCGATGTGATCCCTTACATCCTATCGGCCGGTGGTGTCGGAGGCCAGGTTCAGGTCATCAGAGAAGAAGTGGGCGTCAAACTGGAGATCAAACCGACTGTGAATTCGGATGGTTACATTACCACCGAAATCACCCCGGAAGTCAGCAATGTCTTCCAGGTGGTGGGAACGACCACGAACCTACCCTGGATAACCAGGCGAACCTCAACCACCACTGTCCGCGTAAAAGATGGCCAGTCCATCATCATTGCGGGTCTGCTCGGAGTGAATTCAAAGATTACCCAGCATAAATTTCCTTTCCTGGGCGATATTCCTTTCATCGGAGGTCTATTCCGCCATAAAAGCGAAAACATTAAGAAAACTGACCTGATCATCCAGATTACACCGAGAATGCTGTCCGCGGATGAACCCGGCTTGGAAATGCCTGAGATCCTGAAAGCAACCCAGGATAAATATATCTCAGCCGCCTTGCCGACTGGGAACGATTCTGAAAGAACGCCCCCCAGACTGGTCTTTGTCGAAGATGAAGATAAAACGGATCAATAAATCCTTGATGCCGAATAACTGAAACCCATCTTCAGGGATCATATTTTCGGAGAATTGCTGCACGTTTTATGAAGGTAGCGAAAAGGTTTAGGAGACTCCCTCGGACAGGGTATCTGTTATGGATCACCCTGTTCTGTTTGCAGATCTGCTCGACGATCTCAACGGATCGAAACGAAGGCATTATCCGATTTGAAGTCTCGCTGGGTGCGCCGGCTTTCGCCCAGGAAGAGACCGGTGAGGAAGAATACCGCCCTCTGGAATCAACTCCAGAAATCGGAACCCAACCGCTCGAGGGTCCGCTTCACCCGTTGCTGCGGGAAGAGCTGCCCATCGAAGGACAACCGTTGGAAGGTACCATTGATCCTGCCACCTACAAACTGGGGCCTGGTGATCTTTTGGCGGTATATATTATGGGAGAAGTAGAAGATCAAATTCTGGCCCGCGTGGGTGCCGACGGCGTGCTCCGCCTAAGAACCCTGGGGATATTCAACGCCGGCGGGAGGTACTATAGCGATGTTCGAGAAGAAGTTCTGAATTCCGCGAAAGACCGATACCGTACCAACGAAATCGAGCTTTCTCTGGTTCAACTGCGCAATTTCAAAGCATCTGTCGGTGGTATGGTTTGGGCGCCCGGAACCTATAATTTGACGGCCACAGATCGAGCCGTAACCCTGATTTCTCGAGCTGGCGGTTTCTATAATCCCCTCAGTCCTGAAGAGGAAGAGAAAGAAGAGGAGGAGAAGAGAGAGGAAGAAAAAACTCTAACACCGGAACTTCCCAAATATTCCGCGCGTAATCTCAAGCTTATTCACCGCGATGGTTCCATTGATATCGTTGATATGTTGCTCTTCCTGCGAGCCGGTCTGCCCGAGGGGAATCCCTACCTTGAGGACGGAGATTTTCTGCTCATTCCCCCGTTGGATACAAATAAGGGCGTTATCGGGGTCTATGGTGCAGTCAACTATGAAGGAGTTATGGAATACCGGGAGGGCGATAATCTGGGACGGGCTTTGCTCCTGGCCGGTGACCTAACCCCGGATGCCATACGCGATTCCGTCCAAATCACCCGATTTGCCGGCGAGAAAGATGAGTATTTCACATTTATAGTAAACTTAAATGATGAGAATGCCCTGGAAACGCCCCTCTGCCCGGATGATCGTGTTTTCGTCAGAAGCAAGCAGGATTACCATACCCGATATCAGGTGGAAGTCCGGGGTGAAGTCATGGAGCCGGGTTTCTACCCAGTGGGTAAGATGGGCTCTACAGTCCAGGAGATTATCCAGCGGGCTGGCGGGTTTACTCCCTGGGCCAGCCTCAAGGAGGCGACCATTACCCGCCGCCTCGGAAAGGAATTGCTCGATCCTGAATATGAACGCCTCCGCAAAACCTCCGTGGCAGATATGAGGGAATTAGAATACGATTACTACCGGACTAAAACTCGCGAAATAGAGGGCCAGATTTCCGTTGATTTTGAAGCGCTTTTCCTGCGCGGTGATTCCACCCAGAATGTTCAGCTTCGCGACGGCGATTTGATCGAAGTTCCTCCTATCACCAAAAGCATTCGAGTTATCGGACAGGTTAATAAGCCCGGTATACAGGATTTTGAAGAAGGGAAAGATTATAAATACTACATTGAGAGAGCGGGAGGATACGCCTGGAACGCGCGCACCGGCAAAGCAAGGGTTATTAAGGGCATAACGGGCAAATGGGTAAAACCCACGAAAACGATTATCGAAGCCGGCGATACCATCTTCATCCCTGAAAAACCCGAAGTGGATTATTGGAAAATCTTTACTGACGGTTTGCTCGTGGTCACGCAGCTCGCCACTCTTTATATTGTTATCAACGCTGCTTCGAAATAATGATTAGAGGAAAACCGAACCTGATGATCGCTGAAAAGGACTTTAATCCGCAGTTTAAAAAACTTGGTGAGATTCTCCTGCGCGAAGGCTTGATTACCGAAGATCAACTTCGTAAGAGCCTGTCCGAGCAGCGGGAGAAAAAGGGCAAAATAGGTCAAGTCCTCATTAATCTGGGATTTGTGGTCGAAGAAAACATCGCTTTTGCTCTTGCAAAGCAGATGGATTTATCCTTCATATCGAATGAAAAGCTGCTCGAAACCCAGGAATCTGTCGTCGGCTTGATCCCCGAACCATTTGCCAAACAAAATGCTCTGATCGCAGTGGCAGCCAACGAATCAGTGATGCAGGTTGCCATGGCCGATCCCGACGATATCGTTGCCATAGATTCACTTCAGAAATTGACCGCACGGGATATTCAACCGGCCGTGGCCACCAAAAGCGGGATAATGGCTGCCATCGAACAGCTTTATGTCCGCATCCGTAAATCCGACGAGGTATCCGAAGTTTACGGCGACCTGCAATTCTTCGCCGAATCCGACGAGGATGATGAGGGGCTGGTGGACATGTCCAAAGCCGAAGTCGGAATCGACGACGCCCCCATCGTCAAGCTCTGCAACATGATGATGGCTGAAGCCTTAAAAGAGCGTGCCACCGATATCCACATCGAGATGCAGGATGAGAACGTATCGGTCCGCTACCGCATTGACGGTGTTCTTCAGGAAGTGATGACGCCGCCGAAATCCGCGCATCCCGGTATTATTTCACGCATCAAGATTTTATCCCGGCTGAATATCGCTGAAAAGCGTCTGCCGCAGGATGGTCGCTTTACCATTAAAGCGCCCAATAAAGAAGTGGACGTCCGCGTCAGCATTCTGCCCACAGTGAATGGCGAAAAAGTCGTGCTTCGTCTGCTGGATAAAACCGGTTTCGCCATGACGCTGGAGACGCTCGGCTTCGAACCGGAAATGCTGAAGATCTTCCGCCGCTGGATCGTCCAACCTTACGGAATGTTGATTATTTCCGGGCCCACCGGGTCAGGAAAGTCAACCACCCTTTACGCCGCCTTGAAGGAGATCAAAAGCCCCGACGATAACATAACCACGGTGGAAGACCCGGTCGAATACCACCTGGACGGCATCAATCAGGTTCAGGTGAAACCGGGCATAGGCCTGACGTTCGCTACTACTTTACGTCACATCCTCCGTCAAGACCCGGACAAATTGCTGATCGGTGAGATTCGCGACGAAGAGACCGCCGATATCGCGGTGAAATTCTCCCTGACCGGTCACTTGGTTTTCACCACGCTACACGCCAACGATGCCCCCTCGACCATTACCCGCCTTATTGACATCGGCGTCCCCCCTTTCCTGGTGGGCTCCTGTTTGAATTTGGTCATGGCCCAACGTCTGGTTCGACGCATCTGCCTGAAATGCAAAACGCCTTACGAACCCACCACTGAGGAACTGGAACGTTTGGATTTAAACAATGAGCGCGGTAGATCCATCAAATTCTACAAGGGAAAAGGTTGCGTTCACTGCCGTAATACCGGCTATTATGGCAGAATAGGCATCTTCGAAATGATGGAAATGCGCCAGAACATACGCCGCAGAGTTTTCGAAAACGATAATCAGGAAGATATCCGCGAAGAAGCCCTAAAACAGGGGATGATTTCGTTGCGGGAAGCGGGTATCATGAAGATCGAGCAGGGAATCACCACCATACATGAAGTCCTGCGTTCCACAGTAACCGAAGTTTAGCCGCAACCTGGAGTGTTGCATGCCCAATTTTGCCTACGTAATTAAAGATGCCCAGGGAAACAGGATAGAAGATTATATCCGGGCTGCGAGCGTTGAAACGGCTCTGGAGAGCCTTCGCCGAAAGGGAGCGAATATCCTTTCGATTCGCGAAGTAAAGTCAGAATTTCAGGCTGAACGGCTCTCCATTCCTGAACAAATTAACCTCTTTCTTTACAAGCTCCGCACGCATGTTTCCCTCAATGTGCTGGTCTTTTTCACCAGACAGCTTGCCACCATGTTCTCGGCCGGATTAACCATCGAAAAATCGGTGGCCAACCTTATGGTTGAGGAGAAAAACAAGCGCTTCCGCAAGGTTCTGGCTCAGGTGGGAAATGATCTGAAGAAGGGAATGGCGTTATCCGATTCCATGGCCAACCATCCCGGCGTTTTTTCCAATCTGTACGTGGCCCTCGTCCGCGCCGGCGAGATTTCTGGTTCACTCCACGTTACCCTGGAACAGCTCTCGAACTACCTTGAAACCATCGCGGAAACTCGCCGGAAAGTAATCTCAGCGATGGCGTATCCAATCTTTTCGCTCTGCTTCCTGATATTAATCCTGACCGTGCTTCTGGTCTTCATCGTCCCCTTGTTTCAGGACGTTTATGCCAAATTCGGAGCCAAGCTGCCTATCGCCACGCGTACACTGATCGCTGTCTCACAGATTATTTCCGGTAACTTCCTGGCGGCGCTGGGAATCGCATTTCTAATCATCCTTACCTTCTGGATTATTTCAATGACGGAGCGGGGCGGTTTGATCATCGATACCATTAAACTGCGCTTCCCCGTTTTCGGCTCGTTGATGATGAATTCAGTCATGAATAAGTTCGCCAAAACGTTTGGAATTCTATTGGGTTCCGGTGTTCCTGTACTCGATTCCCTCAATCAGATCCAGAAAGTGGTGGGCAATAAGGTCGTCGAGAAGGGAATTCGCGAAGCGAAAGTGCTGATCAAAGACGGTTTCGCCATCTCAGTGGCTTTGAAAAAGACCCAGATCTTTCCACCGACGCTGGTGCAATTGGCCGCCACCGGCGAAGAAACGGGCGAAATAGACGACCTGTTGGATAAGGCGGCTTCGTTTTACGAAAAACAAGTGGACGCCATCGTTGACCGGCTTACCTCCCTGATCGAACCGCTCTTGATCGTCCTCATCGGTTCAGTGGTTTTGATCATCATCATATCACTGTATCTCCCCATCTTCTACCTGGGTATGGCGGTCAGACAGGGACTCTAACTCACACTTCCGCTTGAACACCAGAGGCTTTATTCCACTAAAGCCTCTTTTTTATGCCAGAATAACTTGGACAAGGCTCCATGTCCGCAGCAATTTTGTCCTCTGTAAATCCCCATATTACGACCCCAATTGCTTGCTAATTTTCCTTGACAAGTTCCGGTTGGATGTTTACATTATTGAAAAATCAGGGTAAAATATGGCTCAAGCAACGATCGTGAAATCGAATTCGAATCTGGATTTCGGCGATATCCTCGAAGGCCTCCTCCTGAACCCCGAAGCCTACATCAACTTCGGCAAATACTGGTGGACTCTGAAGCGGATGATCGCTGATTGGGCCGAGGAGAACGGCTCAGACATAGATCCCGATCTCCTGCGAGGAACGCAAAACAAGCACGCCGACGAGGTTGATGAAAGTGAGGTTTACCGCTTCCTTGATCAATTTTCATGCAAGGAAGATTTTATGGATTGGATTGCCTATGTCAATCCCCTGCCCGCACTGGATGAAGTAGATGGCTACGAAGCCGATATGGAAGACCCTGAATGGGAAGAAAATTTTCTTTGAAAGGAATGGCAGACGGGGGAAATACTTCCTCAAGAGCCATTCTTGAGAAGCTCAAAGTCGCCTTAATTTCTGTTGGGGCGGCTCTTTTTTTGACGACTGCGAAGGCTGTTGTCGGCTTCCTGACGGGTTCCTTGGCATTGTTGTCGGAAGCGGCGCATTCCGGATTGGATCTGTTCGCTTCCCTGGTTACGGCGTTTTCAGTCAAAGCGGCCGACCGCCCCCCGGATCGCACCCATCATTATGGGCACGGCAAAATTGAGAGCTTATCCGCCCTTTTTGAATCAATTTTACTCTTTGCAGCCTGCCTCTGGATTCTGCACGAAGCCATCCAGCGCCTGCAACACGCCGAAACCTCGCCGGTTGTCAATGTCTACAGTTTTTCCGTGATCTTGCTGGCGATAGTAATTGACCTCTATCGCTACAAAGCCTTGATGCGAACCGCCAAAAAATATCATTCCCAGGCATTGGAAGCCGACGCCATACACTTTTACTCTGATCTCCTGAGTTCGAGCCTGGTTTTTGTAGGATTGGTTGCCGTCGCCCTGGGCTATCCCTGGGCCGATGCCGTCGCGGCCATGCTGGTGGCTGTGTGGGTAGGAATACTTTCCATCCGCCTGGGCAAAAAAAACCTCGATATTTTGATTGACCGCGTCCCTGAAGGATATGTGGAGAAAATCCATGAATTGGTGAACGAAGCGGATGGCGTCATCAAACTTGACAAACTTAGGTTGCGCTTATCCGGGTCTTCGCTTTTTGCCGATTTGCGAGTCCGCATGAAAGACACGCTTTCTTTCTCCGAAGCTCACAGAACCGCCACCGAACTGGAAAAGAAACTGGCGGAAAGTATCACCGGCCTGGATGCCACGGTGCACATGGATCCTGGAACAGGTCCTGAAGACACTCTAGATCTGGACATTCTACATTTCATTCGCGCTCAGGGTTTTCAAGCCCATCACATCGCCCTCTTCCCGAAAGGAAAAAGGTTTACTGCCGAACTCCACCTTGAAGTCGAAGGAGAGCAGTCGATTGGGGCGGCCCATCAGCAGGCCACAGTTTTGGAATCGCGCATCCTCGAACGGTTCCTGGAATTGAAATCGGTTAAAATTCATATCGAAGAGCGAGGAAAGGTCAACTATCAGGAAATTTGGGTCACCGATCAGAAGCCGGATATTATCGCTAAAATTAAGACTGTTTCGGAAAACTTAATCGGTCGCGATAGATGCCATGCTGTAACCATAAGCAAGTACTCAGGAGGTTATGCAGCATCAATGCACTGCCTTTTCCCCCCCGAGCTGCTTGTGAGCGACGTCCACCGGCAGACGACAAAACTGGAAATGGAACTACACCGTTTGATCCCCGAATTGAATCGAATCCTAATCCACGCGGAACCTATGAAGTCCAATCAGTGACAAATGAGTTTGAATAAAACAACCGTAGAGAAACCATTCCTTAGCATTCTCTGGATTCCTCCCGCCTTATTGTTCATTGCCGCAGCCCTATCAAAAGCCGCAGACCCCATAGCTTTTCTCTACGAATTGGCTGACTACGGATTTAACCTGCCGATGGATTTCGAAGCACTCCTTGCGCTGCTGCTCCCTCCTTTGGAAGGTCTACTGGGAGTTACCCTCCTCTTCGGGCGTAACCGATGGGCTGCTTTGGGTGCGATTTTATTGCTGCTTATCTTTTCGGTGGGAATTATTACCGGACTGCCGGATGGATACCTGCAACGCTGCGGTTGTCTGGGCCCTGAAAATCTGGCCCCCGGTATCACTATAGCCAAGAACCTCCTCGCGATAATCCTACTGGCAGCTGGTTTTAAGGGAAATCCGCGCTGGGTCAGGAATAGAAACTACTGGGGATCCTTTGCCTTCGTTGCCGCCGCATGCTGGGCGGACGTTTCACTGCTTCTGATGATCTACGGCCTGGGAGCGTTGCTGGCGGCACTGGATGGAAAAAAGCATCTGCCCTTGTACTTGATTGGTCTGGGTTTGGGTTGGTGCTTTTACTTATTTGAACTTCCCTTACTACTCTTGCCCTGTCTGGGCACCTTCTATTATTTGATAAAAATCGAGTCGAATCCCTACATAATGAGAACTGCTATATTGGTCTGTTTCAGCCTTCTGGTCATCACTTTTACGAACTTAGTTCAACCACCTTCTCCTGAGGCAGAACCCCCCTTTTTTCAGACGGGCCAACCCTGGCCGCAGCAACTGATCCCTTCCTACCAGTTGCCCGCTGACCGCGAAAATCGCACTCTGGTTGTCCTGCTCTCACCTGATTGCGATGCTTGCCGCCTCTGGTTGCCTTTAGCTGCATCCATTTCACAGCGCAGCGAACTCCCACCCCTCGTGGGGCTCGCCCCAGAATCCCCTGAAAAAATACGGGCGTATCGCCGACGGGAGGCCATTAGTTTCCCTATACTCTCTGTTGATTCCCGGATTTTCGACCGTGCGGTTGAGCGCACTCCGCTCCTGGTTTTCGT
>CAZHMN010000017.1:0-2848 GCA_964533705.1 uncultured bacterium | reverse complement strand
CGAGCATTAGAACTCTATCGCCAACCCGGCGACCTTCTCGTTGACCTGGGACGTTTTCGCTATCCGCTCGGCGTAACCGGTCAGAATCGCGCCTGGAGAATTCGGACGAATGCCTTCCTGAAAGCTCTGGCGCGGATGAATTACACCGCCATGAACGTCAGCCTTTTTGACGTTGGCCCCTGGCCGCCGGAACTGGCCTCACGAGCCCGCGACTACAACCTGCCCCTGATTAGCAGCAACGTCGGTCGGTCGGGATCATTATTTTCAACCCACCTTGACTTGACTTTTTCTAAGGATAAAATCGTTCGGTTCATCGGCCTGAGCGGAGCTGATAGCGAATTTCAAACCTGGCTGCATCAACCCGTTATCGCCTGCGGTGATTCAGCAAACCTTCAAATCTTCAGAATCGTTCTCACTGATGCCCCTCTGGAGGATATTCAAGAATTCTGCGCCGCTACCCCCGGCGTCGGTTTGGTCATCAGGCTGAGTGACGAAAAATCTATGGTCGGCGAAATCGAAGGGATTCCCGTCCTGGAAATGGCCGGAGAAGGCGGATACCTGGGCAGGATCGAGTTGAGTGACCTTCCCGGCGGTGAGCTGACTCTCGATAATTGCGATCTGTCCGGCTGGAACGATTCAAATCCCCACCGGCATCATCCGGTGCGGGAGAGGATTCTCCGAACCTGGTTGTTCTGGCGGAAAAAACCGCTATTGCAGGCCTTTTTGTGGGGAGTGCCCGCTTCGCTGTCCCCCCAGCAACTGGCGCAAAGGCAAATGAACCAGACCCTCGAAGAAGAACGCCGCTATGCTGACCGCCAGGCGCTCCACCGTGAGATACCGACCCAATACGCCGGCCCGCAAAATTGCCTTCGATGCCATTCCGGCGGTCACCCTCGAGAATTGATTAAAAATCACCGGCCCCGGAAAGCCGACGCCATAGCCCGTTATCCCGTTTACGAACGCTGTCTGGGCTGCCATGCCACAGGTTTTGATGAACCGGGTGGATTTCTCCTGCCCTGGGAAAGGCTCGACCTTCTCGAAGTATCGTGCGAAGCCTGCCACGGACCGGCTTATGGGCACTCATTGCAGGGCGAGCTGCCCTACCCTCCGATTCCCTCTGAAGAAATCTGCCAACCCTGCCATATCCCCGAATCCCAACCCACCGACCATCCCTGAGCGGCAACCGGATATCACACCGCAGAGTAGCGTTGTGGAATATTCTCCTGCCCCGAGTTTGAATCCGAATGCTTAGTTTCGCCTAATAAGTCCCAAATAATAGCTGTATCTAATTGTAATACTTATAATTATGAAAGTGGTACACCTCTTGCCTAATTCCTGATTGAGGGCAGGACATACTGCAATGCGCAGGAGGTCAAAATGAAAGGAATAGCTGTGTTGTTAATAACCTTCTTCGCCCTCAGCACCATCCTGATGGGGGCTGCCTGGGCGAAAGCGAATCAACCAGCGTCATCCCCGATTGCATTACCGATAATCGGGAAATTCTTTGCGCCGAACACTGATCTGGACCCGGTTGAAGTATATAAGCTGGATATTCCCGTACCCGTTTACGATGGGATTCCCGTTCAACCTGGGACGATCGGCACCTCAACTTTACCCGGGACCGCGGTTCCTGACGACTGGCCGGAGGTTCCCTACCGATACGATACCCCTGAACAAGTCGTCGACTAACGCCATACTTTAACATAAATTGACTCCTCCCAAATGCAAGCGGGCCGGGAATTGGTTTTCCCAGCCCGCTTTTTATGGTCATTGCAATGCCATCCAGCCCTTATATCGTTTTCAAGCGTTCCATCGCTTCCGCAACTCGATCATATGGCTGGCATACCGCCACTCGCAGGTAGCCCTTTCCGCGCTCTCCAAAACCCCGGCCGGGCGTCAGGATAACACCTTTCGCCAGGGCGGATTCTATGATAGCTAATTCGTCTTCACCGACTCTCGCCCAGACGTAGAAGGTTGCCTGCGATTTTGCAACCTCCCAGCCCATGTTTTCGAGCTTTTCCTCGACTAATCGCCTCCTCCTCCCGTATTCCGCTAAATTTCGTCGCACCTCATCCGGTGGATTGGACCCTGCGTAGCGAGCCAGTCCATCCGCCATGGCTCTCTGAATGAAAACGGGTGCGCCCGAATCCAATTGAGCCTTCAAAGCGGCGAACTTTCGGATCAATTCGGGATTTCCCGCAACAAAACCGATTCGGTAACCGGTTACGTTGAAGAGCTTCGACATGGAATGAAACTCAACCGCCTGGCGGGTGTATTGAAGCAAAGAAGGTGAACGATATTCTCCGAAGCTCATTTCGGAGTAGGCCGCATCGTGTGCCACGACCGTTCCCGGATGGGATTTCACAAAATCTGCCGTCTTCTCGAAGAATCCGTCTGGCACAACCGCCCCTGTGGGATTGTTCGGGTAATTCAAAAAGAGTAGACGGCAGCCTTCCGCCTTCGATAGATCTGGGGCGAAACCCGCGATGGGATCGAGCGGCATTCGCACCGCTTCGGCATCGTTCAGGATGGCGCCTGCCTGAGCGTAAACCGGGTAACCGGGGTCGGGCACGCCTACTTTTTCGCCCGGATTAACGATGAGGCGCGAAAAGTTCGCCAGCCCCTCCTTGGCGCCGATTAAAACGCAGATTTCTTCGTCGGGATCCAGTTCAACGGCAAATCGTCCCTGAAACCATCTGGCAATAGAGCGGCGCACTTGCGGATCGCCCTGGCTGGTGGGGTAGAGGTGTGCATCCGGGTCGTTTAAATGCTCACGTATCGAATCGAGGAAAAAGTCCGGCGGAGGTAAATCGGGGTCTCCGATACCCAGATCAATGAGGTCAATCCC
>CAZHMN010000016.1:14134-44167 GCA_964533705.1 uncultured bacterium | reverse complement strand
AGCGCACCGGAGCCTCCCGGTTCCTTCCCTCCCGGTTTAAATCCGGTCATCACTCCGCTGGACGACTGGATCTTCTCTAATGATCACACCGAGGGAGTGCTCAAGGATCATTTCAAAGTTCTTTCCCTTAAAGGGTTCGGTTTAGACGGTGAGACCGCCGCCGTAAGCGCCGTGGGAGCGGCTCTGTATTATCTCCAGGAACACCAGAAGCGCGACCTGGTTCACGTTCGCACCCTCTCGATCGAACGCCAGGAATCGGGTATGATCCTGGACGCTCCCACCCGCCGCAACCTCGAGTTGATCGAGCCGATGTCGTCAACGGTTAGCCGCGCCGGGACGCTGTACAGCGTTTTGGATCGCACCGCCACGCCGATGGGGCGGCGCCTGCTGCGGCGCTGGCTGGAACGCCCCCTCCTGGACGTCGTGGAGATTAACAAGCGGTTAGATGCTGTTGAAATGCTGGTGGGGGAGAGAAAGCTGCGTGTCGAAGTTATGAAGTTGCTCTCCCGGTTGACCGATCTGGAACGATCCGTGGCCCGCATTTCGTTGGGGCGCGCCAACGGCCGGGATCTGCAAGCCTTGCGGCACTCGCTGGAGAAGCTTCCTGAACTCAGAGAACTCCTCCCCGACGATCAGGAGAGTCTGCTGGGCGATCTGAAGAAGCAGATGATCCTTTTGCCCGACGTCGTTGATGATATCGCCAGGACCCTGGTCGAATCTCCGCCCATCTCCATTCGCGATGGTGGGTTGATTAATAAGGGAATTGATGAAAACCTCGATGAGCTGCGCGATATCGCTCATTCCGGCAAAGGCTGGATTCACGCTCAGCAGGAAAAAGAGCGAGCGCGCACCGGCATCAGTTCGCTGAAGATCGGCTTCAATCGCGTCTTCGGCTTCTATATCGAAGTCACCAAGACCCACCTTGACAAGGTTCCTTCCGAATACATCCGCAAGCAGACTCTGGTCAATTCCGAACGCTACATCACGCCCGAATTGAAGGAGATGGAATCACGGGTTCTCGGTGCTGAGGAGAAAAGCAAGAACCTGGAAACTCAGCTCTTCGAAAAGCTGCGCCAACGGGTCACCGAGAGGAGCGCTGACATACAAGCCGACGCCAGACTGCTGGCGGTTTTGGACGTCCTCTGTTCCTTCGCCACCGTGGCCGGCGAAGAGAATTACTGCCGCCCGGAGGTCAACGACGCTGAAGAGATTGTCATCTCAGACGGACGGCATCCCGTCGTGGAGAAACTACTTCCTGCTGGTGAGAAGTTCGTGCCCAACGATCTTCGAATAGACCGCGCAGAGAACCGCTTTCTGCTGGTTACCGGCCCCAACATGGCGGGTAAATCCACCTACCTCCGCCAGATCGGCTTGATCGTTTTAATGGCTCAGACTGGATGTTTTGTTCCCGCTAAATCCGCAACTGTCGGTATCGTGGATCGCATCTTCACTCGAGTGGGCGCCCAGGATAACTTAGTCGGTGGTGAGTCAACTTTTCTGATGGAGATGCACGAAGCGGCCAACATTCTCCATAACGCCACCTCGAAAAGTCTCATCCTTCTCGATGAAATCGGGCGCGGCACCTCCACCTTTGACGGCATGTCTCTGGCCTGGTCAATCGTCGAACACATGGAGACCAATCCCCGGCTCCAGGCTCGCAGCCTGTTCGCCACGCATTACCATGAACTGACGGAGTTGGAAAATTTCTTCGATGGGGTGAAGAACCTCAATGTGGCAGTCAAACAGTGGGGCGATGAGATCAGCTTTTTGCGTAAGATCGTACCGGGTTCTGCCGGTGCCTCATATGGGATACAGGTCGCTCGGTTGGCCGGTCTTCCTCCGGACGTCATCGAACGAGCCAAGGAGATCCTTTCCGATCTGGAAGAGAAGGAACTTGCGCCCACCCGCCGGAGTGTACGGGGTAAAGCCGCCCGCCCGCCCACCTCGACAGAACCCCAGCTAAACCTTTTCATACGGCAGGTATCACCGTTGGAGGAGGCGTTGAGGAAGCTCGATCCGAACCAGATGACGCCTCTGGAAGCCCTTCAATGGATCGCCGACCAGAAGAAGAAACTCACCAGAGCCTTAAGGCCGGATGAAAACTCGTGAGAAGCTTGCAGATCATTTTGTTTGCGTTTTACCTGCTTTGTCCCGCTACGTTATGCGCACAAGTTGCGTATCAATACGGGGAAGGGATAGAGATTCCTCTGGATGATTTCCCCGTCTTAATGGAGGGCTATCGAATTCAGCTCGGTGCGTTTTCCACTGAACCTTCAGCGGTGGCTTTCAGAGATTCAATGCAGAAGCTCATTGAAGAGCGGGTACACCTGCATTATGCTGGCGGCTTCTGGCGCGTTCGCGTGGGGGATTTCGAAGATTCCAGCGCTGCAGTTAGCTATCTAAATGAGGAGTTGACACCACTGGGCTATCCCGCCGGTATTGTCGTCGCCGATAAGATAAAATCGTCTGATCACGAAACTCACCAGGGAGTGAAAATCCCCGGATTTCGCATCCAGATTAACGCCCTGTCCAGCCGCGATCAGGCCCTGGATTTGGGCCGCAAATTGGATTTTGATTATCCTGATGAGCGCACTTATGTGATTTTTCAGGGGGGTTTATACAGGGTGCAATTCGGAGATTTCAGGACCCGCAGCGAAGGTGAAGTCTGGCTTGCGAAATTGCGGGAGGTATTTGATACGGAGCTCTGGATCGTTCCCACGTTGGTCTACCAGAATCCGCCTCCCTCGCCGCTGGAACATCCGGTAATTGATCAATTTGAATATTCTGATTGAGATGAAGTTGTCCAGAATTCGTCTGAAATTTTACTGCCGCGCATCCCGGGTTATTCTGCTGGCGATAGCAATCTGCTGCTTTCGTGTGAATGCCGGATCAGCGCAGTCTGATTATTTTGATCCTGAGAGAGACGTGCCGGTTGAGATACTGGCGTCTGCCACCGGGATCAATCCTGGCGGAAGGTTGGATCTGGCTGTAGTCTATCGCGTTCCTGAGAATTACCACATAACAGCACGACAGATAGGCTTATTCTTCGTCAAATTCGATTCCGTTTCGGGGCTTGCCTTCGGAGAACCTCGATACCCCGCCGGGAAAATCTGGGAGGGAGACGAGGTCTATTCCGGCGACGTTGTGGTTAGAGTGACCGTAACAGCAGCCACCACTCTGGAAGCCGGTTCACGTACCATCAAGGCGCTGGCCGGTTATCAGGTCTGCGCGGAGACCGGTTCGCAGCAGTGTTTTTTCCCGGTTGAAAAAGAGCTTACTCTTGATATAGCCGTTCTCCCTGTAGGGGTCACCCCCAATCCCCTGAACGAAGAAATATTCGGTGTTTCTGAAACCTCTGTTCAACCATCACCTCAGGTAATCAATGAAGGCCTGGTGGGCAATCTGGAATCCGCTCTCGAAAAGGGTTCGCTGCTAGCCCTGCTGCTAATTTTTGTCGGCGGCATCCTGACCAGCTTTACGCCCTGCGTTTATCCCATCATCCCCATCACCGTCAGCTATATCGGCTCCAGGGCAGAGGGTAAGAAACTTCGAGGTTTCGTCCTTTCCGTGTTCTTCGTGTTGGGATTATCCTTGATGTATTCGGCTCTGGGCGTGATTGCCGCCCTGACCGGCGGGGTCTTCGGCGGGTTGACCCAGCATCCGGCGGTTTACGCCGTGATGATCGCTATCTTCCTGGCCATGGGAGCTTCCATGATGGGCGCCTTTGACCTGCAGTTACCCGCCAGTTGGCAGGGGAAACTGCAATCGGGTCAGCGCCGCGGGTTGATCGGCGCGGTGTTGATGGGCATGGCTGCAGGATTGATCGCTACGCCCTGCGTGGGGCCGGTGCTGGTGGCTCTCTTGTCCTGGGTGGCCAAGACCGGTTCGGTGGTTGTGGGGTTCGGTCTGTTATTCACGTTCTCACTGGGATTGGGTCTGCTCTTCATCGTCATCGGCACCTTCGCAGGAGTGGTGACGGCTCTGCCGCAGGCCGGCGGCTGGATGGAAGGCGTCAAGCATTTCTTCGGCTGGCTGCTCTGGGGAACTGCGGTTTATTTTGCCAGTATCATTATTCCGGATAAGTACACTCTGTTCCTCTGGGGCGCATTCCTGAGCCTGCTGGGAATCTATGTTGGCGCTTTCCGTCCGGCTTTGGAATCCGTCAACTGGACGTGGGTGCTCAGAAAGTGGTTTGGCATTTTGTCTTTGGTTGCAGGCGTATTCCTCTTTCTCTTCGGATTATCGCAGATGGTCGGCTGGCAGATGCCGGCGGGACAATCCTCCGATCAAGTTGCTGAAGCCGCTCCGCAGTGGATCGTTGACGACGTGGAGGGCGCATTCGCACGAGCCGCGATGGAGGGCAAACCGCTCATCATGGATTTTTACGCCGACTGGTGCGTCGCCTGCGTGGAACTCGATCACAAGACCTATAATAGACCTGAGGTGCTTACCCGGTCCGAGAAGTTCGTTAACCTGAAAATGGATTTTACCACTCAGACCGATTGGACCCGGGAAATGGCTGAAAAATATCAGGTTTTAGGGATGCCCACGGTGATTTTCTTCAATCCGCAAGGGGTGGAGGTTGAGCGCTTTGTGGGATTCAAGAATGCCGCGGAAGTCAGCGCAATTATGGATAGAGTACTGGCATCCCTGAACTGACTTTTGGTCAATAAAGGACGTCCGAGACGTAATAAATGATGGAGGAAAATACATGAATCGGCTTTCGAGAAACGGTTTATTTCTTTTATCGTGCTTGCTTGTTCTGCTGCTTCCGCTCTGGAGTTCCGCTCAGATCGGTCCGCCTGAACCTGAAAATACTTCGCCCTTTAAGGGGAATCTTTTCACTCTGATCCAGCAGAAACCCCTGCCCTACGATGAGGATATCTCCAATTTGCTGCTGCACAGCGGTCTGACTTCCAGCGCTTCTCTGATTCAGGTTCGGGAGGGCGTTAAAAGCCACTACCATGCTACCCACGATGAGATCGTCTATGTCCTGCAGGGTAAAGGCGTCATGAAGGTCGGCGATGAGAAGCGGGTAGTTCAGCCGGGCGATCTCATCGTTCTGGAGCGGGGGACGGTGCACAGTGTCATCAACAAATCGGCGGAACCGCTGGTGGCCCTTTCCATAATTTGTCCTCCCTTCGACGGCAAGGACCGGATCTTTACGGAATAAAAAGCGCGCTTGTCGCCTAAGATAAGATTAATTTGAGACTTACGGGAGATTTCAATGGCGGATGTGCCCGAAATTGGGGATGAGCAATTCGAACCAGAGGTCTTAAAAAGCGACCGTCTGACCGTGGTGGATTTCGGCGCTGAATGGTGCGGCCCCTGTAAAAAAATCCATCCTATCATGGCCGAACTGGCCCAGGAGATGGGGGATCGAGTTAAAATCGTCGAAGTAGACGTGGGTCGCAGTCCCCGGTCTGCACAGCAACATGCCGTCATCTCCGTGCCTCAGATTCTCATCTTCAAAGATGGAAAAGTGCTGGAACGCATTGTGGGGGTGTTGCCCAAACCCAAACTGAAAGAAAAAATTGAAAGTCATATGATGGAATAGGTTGTGAAAATGAAGAAGATATACGCTATCCTGCTGACCTCAATCATCGCCCTGACCATGATCGCCTGTTCTTCAGAGCAAAAATCGAAGGACACGAAGGCGGCACAATCCAAGGCGCCATCAGAGGCTGCCGTGGCCCCGGCTTTTGCTCTGCTCAACGATCAGGGTGATACTGTAAAACTATCCGATTATGCAGGCAAAGTCATCATCCTGGATTTCTGGGCGACGTGGTGCCCGCCCTGCCGCCAGGAAATACCGCATTTTATCGAATTGCAGAATGAGTACGGCGAGAAGGGTCTGCAGGTTATCGGCGTTTCCGTTGACCAGCAGGGCTGGGAAGTTGTGAAGCCTTTTGTAAAAGAGCAGGGCATCAATTACCCCATCCTCATGGCCGGCAGGGACGTCTACCGGGAATATCAGGAACTACTACCCGGCAGCGAGAGGGGTGGGATCCCCTTTACCTTTGTAATTGACCGTAAGGGCGTCGTTCAGCATAAGTTTGTCGGTTATCGCGACAAGGCCGTTTTCGAAGAGGCTGTGAAGACGTTGTTTTAGGCGTTGACGTTAGAATGCGCACTTATCTGATTGACGGATACAATCTGCTGCATCAGGTGCCCGAATTGGAGTGCCGGGGATCGCAAAAACTGGAAGAAGGGAGGGAAAAGTTGATCCGACGGTTGGTCGCCCTGACGGCAAATCGCAAGATCCTTTTTCACCTCGTCTTTGATACGTCCTGCCCCCGGGGCGGCAGGAGGCAGTACCCCGGAGTGCGGGTGGATTACGCTTCGCCATCTGCAGATGCGTTCATTCGACACATCATTACAGAGAATCAAAACAGCCGCGACCTGGTAATCGTATCCTCTGACCGAAATGACATCGGCAACTATGCCCGGGTATGCGGATTGGAATGGATGACCTCGCAGCAGTTCTGGGCGAAATTTAAGCCGAGATCGAAGACGGGCGAGAGGTTTCTATCTTCATTCGAACAGAAGGGAGGAGCCCCTCCGGGTTGGACGCCCGAAGATGATGCCTGGTTGAGGAAAAAATTCGAGGGCGATGTCGGAGAGGGAAATAAAGAGAAACTATAATTAGCGCTCAATGGTCAAATTCCGTTTGACTTTAGCTGTAAATTTTCGTAAATTTTAAGGATATAATCTTTGCATTATTTGAACGGCCTAACGCTGGGGCGGTATTTCGAGGGCGATTCGATCATCCATCGCCTCGATCCCCGCAGTAAACTGATCTGTGCGCTGCTCCTCATGGTAGCCGTCTTCACCATTGGTTCTATCATCGGTATTGTGTTGTTCATGTTTCTTTCGATGGCGCTGTTTTTATTGGCCGATATTCCGTTGCGCCTTTTCTGGAACAACCTGCGGATGTTTTTCTTGTTATATGCGATCACGTTCGCAATTCACTTATTTTTTCATCCGGGAAACGCCATAATCCAACTTCCCCTTCTGGGTTGGGAGATCACTTTTGAGGGCATAAGAGCGGGTATCTTATTTACGGTTCGCATTGCGGTATTAATATCCATTTCGACTTTGTTGATGTCCGTTACCACTCCGCAGGATTTAACGGACGGTCTTGAGAAGCTGTTTCGACCGCTTACCGGGTTGAGGGTTCCGGTCAGCGAAGGCGCGCTGATGATTTCCATCGCGCTGCGCTTCGTGCCTATATTGATGCAGGAGGCTGTCAAGATCCAGCAGGCTCAGGTGTCGCGAGGAGCGGATATGGAGGGCTCCTGGATCGTGCGCATCAGAAAATCGCTGCCTATGATTCTGCCGCTGTTTGCGGGAGCGCTTAAAAAGGCCGACGACCTGGCGCTGGCACTGGAAGCCAGGGGTTACCGGGGGGGAAAGGGCCGCACCAAGCTAATCGAACTGCGGATTCAGCAGCGGGATGTGACGGCGTTGTTTTTAACCTGCGCAATTTTCTTGAGCTTTCTACTGTTGGGCTGATGGGGGAGGAGCGAAAAGTCCCGGCGCAGCCTGCAAACGATCGGCCTGAGTCGGGGAAAAGGCGTTTCCGGCTGGGCTTGGAATACGACGGCACCGAATTCTACGGCTGGCAGCTTCAGCCCGAGAGGCGAACGGTTCAGGGGGTTTTGGAGGCCGCCTTAGAGGAGCTTTTCGGAACCCCCATTAGAGTTCATGGCGCGGGACGCACGGATACCGGTGTTCACGCCTTAGGCCAGATAGCTCATTTCGATGTGCCTTCTAAATTTACGCCGGACGTCATCCAGAGAGCTCTGAATCACTTTCTGCCGGATGATGTAAAGATCTTTGAAGTCTTACCGGTTTCGCCCGACTTTCACGCCAGGTTCAGCGCCCGTTGGCGCTGGTACCGATACAGAATGTTTACTGTCGATCGGGCTATCGAACGCCATTACGGCTGGTTTCCCGGCTTTGAATTCGATGCAGGAATCCTGCATAAAACTACCGCACTATTGATCGGCGAGCGTGATTTTACTGCGTTCGCCAGCGCAGATGCGGAAACCGATGATCACCGCTGCGAGGTTTATGCGGCTCGCTGGGAACAATGGGGTGATGAGTGGCATTTTCACATTGTAGCCAATCGTTTCTTGCACCATATGGTTCGCAGTCTGGTGGGAACCATACTGGACACGGCCCGGGGCCGATTCACGGTAGGGAAATTTGAGGAGATACTGAGCAGCGAACAGCAGAACTTCTCCGTTTATACAGCACCCGCCCGAGGATTGTGTTTGATGAAGGTCGGATATGGATCGTTCCCACTGCTGGATGACGAATAGGGGTTGTTCAGAGATTTCCCTTTGACTTAGATAAATAATAGAGCGATCTGCAGGCAATTAACAGTGCTGCAAAAGTAACACCGGAGCAACTATGAAATTCTTTATCGATACCGCAAATATCGAAGAAATACGCCAGGCCGCCGAAATCGGAGTCCTGGACGGCGTAACTACCAATCCCACCCTGGTGGCCAGGGAAAACCGTGATTTTCACGAACTACTAAAGGAAATCTGTAGCATCGTCGCTGGCCCCATCTCGGCTGAGGTCGTTTCGCTGGAGAGCGACGGCATGGTGAAGGAAGCAAAGGTTTTAGCCCAGATCCACGAAAACATCACCATCAAGCTGCCCATGACCATCGAAGGTTTAAAGGCCTGTCGCAAGCTTTCCAATGATGGCATTAAGACCAACATGACGCTGATCTTCAGCCCCACTCAGGCGATTCTGGCCGCCAAGGCCGGCGCGACTTTCGTCAGCCCCTTTATCGGCCGTCTGGATGACGTCAGTACTGAAGGAATGGCGTTGGTGGAGCAAATCGTCGCTATTTATGATAATTACGGATTCGAGACTGAGGTGCTGGTAGCTTCAGTGCGGCACCCCATGCATGTGGTGGAAGCGGCTCTGATCGGTGCAGACGTGATTACCATGCCCTTTAAGGTCATAGAGCGGTTGGTCAAACACCCTTTAACCGACGTCGGCATCGAACGCTTCCTGAAAGACTGGGAAAAAGTTCCAAAGTAAAGTGAAAAGATTCTGGCGAGACCTATTTGTAGGATTCCTGCTGGGCGCGGTGATCGTCCTGGGACTGCGTGAGTATTCCCGTTCCCATCTAACTGCCGATCTATCTGAAGCCCAATCATCGGGAGAAGCGCAAGCTCAACCGGTGAGTCAGCCGCCTCCGGTTTCTGCGTCGGATGCGATGTCCCAGATTTCTGAAAGCCGCAGAAACGCCATCACCCGGGCAATCGAAGACGTCGCCCCGGCGGTGGTGGGTATTAACGTCACTCAGGTGCGCGAGTATCGCACTCGCAATCCCCTGTGGGATGATCCCTTCTTCCGTGACCTCTTTCCCAGCAGGATTTACCGTCAGAAGGTCGAAAATCTGGGTTCGGGTTTTATCATCAGTCCGGACGGGTTGGTGGTGACCAACGAACATGTGGTTCATAATGCCACGGAGATCATCGTAACGACAATGGGCGGCGACCAATACAAGGCTCAAATCGTCGGTGCCGATTACTACAGTGATATTGCCCTGCTGAAAATCGACGCGCAGAATTTGCACTTTGCCCCGATGGGAAATTCGGACAGCATCATCATCGGCGAATGGGCGATTGCCCTGGGCAATCCCTTTGGTCTGTTCTCCAATAACGACCAGCCCACCGCCACCGTCGGCGTGGTTTCGGCGGTGGATCGGGATTTTAGCCGCACATCCGAGGGCCGAATCTACAAGGACATGATCCAGACGGATGCATCAATTAACCGCGGTAATTCCGGCGGGCCGCTGGTCAACAGCCTGGGCGAAGTCATCGGCATGGCGACTATCATCTTCACGGAGGGCGGAGGATCTCTGGGGATCGGCTTCGCCATTCCCATCAACCGCATCAAGGAGATCGTTGATGCGCTTCAGACTTCCGGCGGAGTGAATCGTAATTATTGGACGGGATTATCAATCCAGAACCTGGATCAGCTCATCGCCCTGTCCATGAAACTACCCTCCACCGACGGCGTTATCGTCACGGACGTTGAACCGGACAGCCCCGGCGAAAAAGCCGGTTTCCAGGTAGCGGACGTTATCCTCGCCATTGACGGCAAGAAGGTGCAGAATTACAATGCGGTTCGCTCTTACCTGGAAAATGAAGATCTGAAGGTGGGAGATCAGTTGACCTTCACTATTTATCGGGAGGGAAAAGTTCAGGATCTCAAGTTACGGCTGGAAGAAATGCCCAGATAATTCGATATTCAATCGGAAATTCCAGGCAATGAGGAAATCAGTAGCATAGATTGTCCTTTTTCACCGCAGAATTGATTTTGCAGCCGCGACCGAGATTAAAGTCGCTCGAGCGACTTCAAATCCCGACGGGTCGGGATTTCAGAATCAGTTTCACCGCCAGACTTGAATCTGGTCTCGATGTGAATGTAAATAGCTAAAACCGATATTTGGAAGGAATAATCTTGATTGCGAGATACAGCTTGCCCGACATGGCCGAAATTTGGACGGAACAGGCCAAGTTTGAGGCTTGGCTTCAGGTGGAATTGGCCGTTTGTCGCTCTATGGCGAAGTTCGGATTAATACCACAGGAAGCTGTAAAAGTCATCTCGGAGCGCGCCAGATTCGATATTGATCGAATCCTCGAGATCGAGGCTGAGGTTCACCACGATGTGATCGCCTTTCTGACGGTCATCTCCGAGAGCATCGGCCCCGAAGCGCAGTACCTCCACCGGGGCATGACCTCCTCAGACGTTCTGGACACCGCTCTGGCGATTCAGTTGAAAAAAACCGGCGACCTCCTGCTCGAGGACCTGCGCAGCGTGAAGGACACCCTCGGCAAGTTGGCGGTTCAATACAAGGATACCGCCATGATCGGTCGTACGCATGGAGTGCACGCTGAGCCCATCACCTTCGGATTGAAACTGGCCTTATGGTATAGTGAGGTGCTGCGCCAGCTGGAGCGTTTGAAGGCGGCTATGGGTCAGGTCGCCGTTGGCAAGATCTCCGGCGCGGTGGGCACGTTCGCCCATCTCGATTTCCGCGTCGAAGAGGACGTCTGCCGTGACCTGGGGTTGCAGTCGGAAGCGGTCTCTTCTCAGGTTGTATCGCGAGATCGAATCGCACACTGGATGTCAACGTTGGCTGTCATCGGTGCATCAATTGAAAAATTCGCCCAGGAGATCCGCCATCTGCACCGTACCGAGGTCGGCGAGGTTCTGGAAGGATTCGCCAGGAAGCAAAAAGGATCCTCGGCGATGCCCCACAAGCGCAATCCCATCCTCTGCGAACGCCTTTGTGGAATGGCCAGGTTGCTGCGGGGATATTCGCAGTGCGCCCTGGAGAACGTCGCCCTGTGGCACGAACGGGACATCTCCCACTCTTCCGTTGAAAGAGTCATTCTGCCGGATAGCGCTCACACCCTGCATTACATGCTGAGAACCTTCGATCGTGTTCTGCAGAATCTGGAGGTTAGACCTGAAGCGATGGCGGCCAACCTGGGTGCCACCCGCGGGGCCATCTATTCAGAATCCGTCTTGCTGGCTTTGGCGGACAAGGGCGTGTCCCGTGATGAAGCTTACCGGTTGGTTCAAAAAAATGCATTGAAAGCCCAGGAAACCGATTCAGAATTTCAAAACCTGCTTCTCAAAGACAAAGAGTTGAGTAAATATTTATCCGAAGATGAAATTACCGCTTGCTTCGATCTCGAAACGAGCTTGAAACGGGTGAATGAGATATTCAAACGGATTGGTCTGGCATGAGGAGCAACTGATCATTAGTGGTGACAAAAGGAGTGATGGCCTTGCAGAAATTTCAGAAAAAAGAGCTGCTTTACGAGGGAAAAGCGAAGAAACTGTATCTGACGACTGAGGAAGATAAACTCATCCAGGAGTTCAAGGATGATGCCACGGCCTTCGATGGTGCCAAGAAGGGCGTTATTCCTCACAAGGGTGAGATCAACAACACTATCTCAGCTTTTCTCTTCGAATATTTGGAAAATTACCACATCCCGACGCATTTTTTCGAAGTACTCTCAGCGAACGAAATGATCGTCCGGAAATTGGACATCATTCCGGTAGAAATCGTGTTGCGCAACGTGGCAGCAGGGAGCCTGTGCGCCCGATACAAGATACCCGAAGGTACGATCATGGAGTATCCCGTCCTGGAATACTATCTGAAAAACGACGAACTGCATGATCCCATGATCAACGAGTATCATGCTTATGCTTTCGGGTACGCCACCCCCGACGAAACGAAAGCGATCAACCGCATCGCCTCTAAAGTGAACGCCATCCTGAAATCATTCTTCGATCGGCGAAACCTCGTGTTGGTAGATTTCAAGCTCGAGTTCGGCAAGCGGGGCGGGGAAATCTTCTTAGCCGATGAAATCAGTCCCGACACATGTCGGATCTGGGATAAGAAGACTCATAAAAAACTGGACAAAGACCGCTTTCGCCACGACATGGGCGGAGTGGATAAAGCTTACCTGGAATTGCGTGATCGCATTATCAACGCCTGATGAGGCTGGCACCGGAAGGAAAAGATGTCTGGGGGACGCTGGCGGGCGCGTGCCTGATTGTGGCGATCCTGGCCGCAGCTTTGCAAAGCCGGGCGTTGTTGTGGGTGGCGGTTCTGATTTTCATCCTTTTTATTCTAACGGCGCTCTTCTTTCGTGATCCCGAGCGGTGCATACCTGATATTCCCGGGGCAGTGGTTTCACCGGCCGATGGCAGAATACTCGAAATCAAGGACGTTGCGGAGGGACTGAATCCTGACGAGGCTCGACGAAAGGTCTCCATCTTCATGTCGCTTCTGGACGTTCACGTAAATCGCATTCCCATTGGAGGAGTAATACAGAGGCTGGAGTACAATCGAGGGAGGTTTTTAACCGCGTTTCATTCGAAAGCCAGTTTATTGAACGAGCAACAGCGCATCGCCATTGAAACGTCCTGTGGCTCGGTGGAATGTGTGCAGGTTGCAGGGTGGCTGGCGCGACGCATTGTCTGCCATTTAAAGGAAGGGCAACAGGTACAAACCGGAGAGCGATTCGGGATGATTCGCTTCGGCTCCCGCCTGGATTTATATCTGCCGCCGGGGTCTATGCTGGATGTGAGTAAAGGTCAAAAGGTACGAGCCGGGGAAACGGTGATTGGAGTCTTATATGAAAAGAAGTGAGTGGAAATGGGCAGCCAATCTGTTGACCGCTGGAAATCTGTTCTTCGGTTTCTGGGCGATCCTGCAGGTGATCCAGGGCAATTACCTGATGGCGTGCTGGTTGATTCTATTCGCCTCCATCTGTGATGGATTAGATGGAAAACTGGCTCGTTTCACGAGATGTTCGTCCGAGATCGGCATTGAGCTGGATAGCCTTGTGGACGTCGTATCCTTCGGCGTTGCACCTTCCGTGCTTCTCTACTCAATCTCATTTCACAAATTCGGCTTTCCTGGAGTCATTCTGGCCTCGATACCGCTATTCTTCGGCGTTATGCGATTGGCTCGCTTCAACCTGACTGCGACCACGACCGAAAAGAAGACCTACGACGGTCTGCCCATTCCGATGATGGCTAATACGCTGGTCACCTTTATTTTGTTTAACTTCGCGCTTTGGGATGGATTCCATCTTGAAGTCATGCTCCTGCCCCTGGTGATATCACTGGCTTTGCTCATGCTGAGCCACGTCCACTATGACACCATGCCACGCTTTACTATTCGGGATACCCGTAAAAACATGCTGAAGTTGATTTTCATCTTTGCCGGGATAATTCTGGTCGCCATCAAGCCCTCCGTCCTGTTTTTCCCTCTGATGCTGATTTACGTGCTTAAAGGGTTGGTGAACTCTATCTTCGGTCTCAATGCGGAAGAGGAACTTGAAGAGATCTACGAAGATGAACCTGTCATTTAAAGTGATGCCATCTCATCCAAATCCAAATAATCTCTGATGACTGCATTAGTGTATATCACACCGAAGCCGGACATCCTCGATCCTCAGGGGAAAGCCGTGGGAAACGCCCTGCGCGATTTGGGCTATGATGAAGTTCAGGACGTCAGGGTGGGAAAGTACATCACCCTGGAGCTGAAACCCCGTCCGGGTGAAGATCCCCACCAACGCTTAGAAGAGATGTGCCGGCGGCTCCTGGCCAATATCAACGTGGAGTCCTACAGGGTCGAAATCACGGAGAGCTGAATTGCACTTTGGAATCGTTGTTTTCCCCGGATCAAACTGCGATTACGACTGCTACTGGGGCTTAAAGCATGAATTGGGATTTCCGGTCAGTTTCCTCTGGCACCGGCAGCGCGATCTGGAAGGTTCCGACTGTATCATTCTGCCCGGAGGATTTTCTTACGGGGATTATCTACGGGCCGGGGCTATCGCCCGCTTCTCGCCCATCATGGATGCCGTCGTTCAGCATGCGAAGAAGGGGCGGCCGGTCATCGGTATCTGCAACGGATTCCAGATGCTGACGGAAATTGGCCTGCTCCCCGGTGCTCTGCTGCGCAATGATTCGCTCCGTTTCAGGCACCGCCCGGTTTCCCTGCGCGTGGAACACCGTGAATCTGCTTTTACCCATAAGTTCAATTCCGGTGACGTGATCGTGCTGCCCATCGCTCATGGGCAAGGAAAATATTATGCTCCCACCGAGGTTTTGCAGGAGTTGGAGGCTGAAAAGAGAGTGCTTTTTCGATATTGCAGCCCCGACGGCCGGAGCGGTCCTGAGTGGAATCCTAACGGTTCTATAAAAGAAATCGCCGGCATTTGCAGCGCAGAGGGCAACGTCATGGGGATGATGCCGCACCCGGAAAGGCGGATGAACTCCAGATTGGGGGGAACGGACGGTCGAGCGCTGTTTCTAAGCATAACAACAGCGTTTTCTTAGAAATATGGCTGCGGATTCCAATAATCGGGAGCAGGACGATACTCCAGTCATGACCTTCTGGGATCACCTGGAAGAGTTGCGCGGCCGCCTGATCAAAGCTCTTTTATTCGTGACCGGCGGTCTCTGTATCGCCTATTTTTTCGTTCCGACCGTTCAGGATTTGTTAATCGAAACCTTCTTCCCTGGCGAAGGCACTCCGCTGGCGTACCTGGCGCCCACGGAAGGATTCATCGTACGCTTGAAGTTAGCATTGGCGGGGGGGCTGCTGTTAGCTTCACCGGCCGTCTTCTATCAATTTTGGCGCTTCGTGGCGCCGGGATTATACCCGAAAGAAAGGCGCTTCGTCATCCCGGTCGTTCTCACTTCGACATTCAGTTTCTTAGCCGGCGCCGCCTTCTCGTTCCTGGTTCTGCCCTACGCCACTCGCTTTTTCCTCTCTTTCGGCGGCGAACAGATCGTAAATGCCTGGTCTTTCGGCAAGTACGTGGATTTTGTCGTGCGCATTATGCTGGCTTTTGGTCTGGTCTTCGAACTGCCGCTGGTTATCTATTTCCTGGCTCGCCTGGGGATTGTTACACCGGAATTCTTGCGCGGTAAAAGGCGCTATGCCATCATCATTTTCATGATATTGGCTGCAGTGATCACCCCGCCCGATATTTTTACCATGATTGTTCTGACTGTTCCCTTGATTATCCTGTACGAATTGAGCATTTTTATCGCTGTCTTCGCGTATAAAAAGTACCAGAAGGAACAAGCATTGCCGGTGCGGGGATCATCATGATGCCAGGTGGATCGGAACTGCTGCTCATTATTGTGGCCGTGTTGATATTATTCGGGGGGAAACAGCTTCCCGGCATTCTCCGCAATATCGGCAAAGGAGTGCGCGAACTGCAAAAGGCATCGCAGGATATTAAGCGGGAAATAGACTTGGATGCTATTGACCGGGAAGAGCACGACAAACCGGATCTGAAGGGCTGATCGTGCGCACCCCGGCGGATGTGCAGTGGGCCCTCCCTGAGAGCGACTGCGGCCAAATCGCGTCAGCTTTAGAGAGAGACTCTACCTTCTTGCATCGAAATAGACGACCATCCCTAACATATTCACAGACCTTCAATGTACTTAAGCTCGATTGACCTGTTTGGGTTCAAATCCTTTGCACAGCGCACGCGCATTAACTTCGCTCCGGGAGTTACCGCCATTGTAGGCCCCAACGGCTGCGGCAAGAGCAATCTGGTTGACGCAGTTCGCTGGGTGCTGGGAGAACAACGGGAAGCCGCCCTCCGTTCTGAGAGAATGGAGAACGTCATCTTCGGCGGAACTCAGAAGCGTCGCCCGCTGGGCATGGCGGAAATCAGCCTGACGTTACACGACCGACACGGTAAACTGCCGGTGGAATATGAAGAGGTGACGGTTACCCGCCGTTTGTTCCGTTCTGGAAAGTCGGAGTACCTGCTGAACAAGACCGTATGCCGTCTGAAAGATCTGGTTGACCTGTTCATGGACACCGGCGTCGGGCCTGATACTTACAGCATTATCGAACTGAAAATGGTCGAGGGCATTATCAGCGAAGATCCCAACGAACTGCGCCGTCTCCTCGACCAGGCGACCGGCATCACCCGTTACAAGGTGCGACGCAAGGAAGCCCTCCGCCGTCTGGTCGATGCTCGCCAGGATCGGGAAAGGGTTTTCGACGTTCTGGCCGAAGTGGAAAGGCAAGTGAACAGCCTTAAACGCCAGGTCGCCAGAGTTAGGGCCTATAAGCGCTATCAGGAAAAAGCGAAGCGCATCAGGTTGGCCATCGTTCTCGCTCGAGTGCATGAACTTGAAAAACAACTCGGGCCCCTTGATGATTCCCTGGAAAAATTACAGGAGCGCGTACAGAAAACCTCCGGCGATTTAGGCTCCGCTGAAACGGAAGCCATGCGGGCTGAGCAGGAACTGCTTCAGTTGGAGAACCAACGACAGGAACTTTCACGCCAGTTTAACGAGGCGCAATCCAGCTATCAATCCGCCTTGCAAGAGAAGAATCGAGTGGAAGAAGAGATCCGTTTGAATGAGTGGAGGCGAGAGAAAAATCAGGAGGAAACGGAGAGAATTTCGGCTGAATTAAAAGCTGCAGAGCAACATATCCTGGCCGCCAACGAGGTGCTGGAAAAAAGCCGCTCAGCGCAGCCTGCACTGGAAGAAAGACTGAAAGAGAAGCAGGCGGCATTCCGGGAAGAAGATGAGAAATTCAAGAGAGCCAGAGCCGAATCCATTGCTACGGGGGAAAAATTAAATGACTTGCGAGCCCGAGAATCCTCCGCGATTCGAGCCTCTGAAGGGCGCAGAGCTTCGATAAGAACTTTAAAAGCGCGTTTAGAGGATCTGGAACAGCGTCAAAGCAGCATCCGCGCAGATATTGATAAGAAAAGAGCGGAACTGGTGCAGTCGGAAGCCAACCTTGAGGAATTATCCGGGGAACTGCAGAAACTGCGGTCTGCTAAGCTGAAAATTGAAACGGAAACAGAAGCCCTCCGAGAGAAGATCCGCAGCCTCGAACACGAACGTGATCAGGCCAACGCGGCGCGAGATCGCGTCGCTTTGCAGATCGAACACTTCAATGAATTGCACCGCCGGACTTCACCGCTGTATTCGGGCGGTTCCGCCTTAGCGTCCCAATTCCCGGAAGTCATCAGCGCCACGCTTGCGGACGAACTACAGGTTGATGCGAAATATGTCAGAGCCGTGGAAAGTTCCCTTCAAGGAATGGCCTTCTCACGAGCGGTTTTGGGGGAAGAGAGTTTCGAAACGCTACTGGACTACTTGAGAAACAAGAGCGTCGGTCGTGCCGCATTGCTGTTGGGGAAAGCCCCATCTTTCGATCTTTCATCGGTGCGATCCTTCGCAGAAAAGACCGGAGGAAAACCCCTGGCGGATTGCATTGAGGGGAGCTCGACTGTTTCCGATTGGATTCGCAGTTTCCTGCGAAATACTGTGCTTTATCAATCTATTGAAGAAATGCAGAGCCTTACAGCACAAGCGGCTCAGAATTCGATCTCACTGGTTACCTTGGCGGGTGAATTTACCGACGGCAAGGGACTATGGATTGTAGGGACGTCAGCAGATGCTCCTCCCAAAGCCCTGGGAGTTTCCGAAAACTTGAAGGAATTGGCAGGACAATTGCACATTATTGAAAATCGGCTTTTGGGACTTCAGGAGAGCATCGCAGAAGCGACCGCAGAGCTGGCGACTTTAGCTTCGGAACGCGATTCGTTTTTGAGGGCTCTGAAGGAAAAGCAGCTTTCCCTGGATCGGGAGACGGGCAGGAAGTTACAATTTGAAGCGCAGATAGCAAGCTCAAACCTCCTGTTAGAGCAACTGCACCGGGAGGCGGCTGAAATTCCCGCTACGTTGGAAAAGCTGAGCTCCGATGAAGAGGCTCAAAAGGGTGAGTTGAATTCGGCACTCGAACAGATGGAGGAACTGGAAAAGTCTTTGCGGTTGCAGCAGGAATCTGAGGCAACTGCCCTGGACCGGAGGGAGGGAGCGAGACAAGCCCTGGCTGAAGCCCAGATCGAATTCGAGAGAGCCGGGGCTGAAGTCGTACGAGCTCAGGATCGTGTCTCTGAGTTGGAACAGCGCCGTCGGCGGCTGGCGGAAGGATTGGATGCTCTCGCCGGCGAGAAGGAATCTTTCTCGGTTAAGGAACGTCACCTGAACGAAGAGCTCGAATTATTGAAGGAAAAGGTCACTGAGGCTGGCGCTAAGGTTGAAGAGTTGCGCGATGGTTTAGAGGGGATTGATTCCACCCGCCGGGCGAAACAGGAAGAACAAAGAAGCGGCGGCTCTCAAGTCCGGGATCTCAGGTCTAATATGGAAGAAATTTCAAGGCAAATTCATCAAGTTCAATTAGAGAAGGTTCAAATCGAGTCGTCTTTGAAGGAAGAACGCGCAAAACTTGAAGGAATTGATCTTGATGAGATCAAGGATGAACCTGCTGATTCTGGAAAGTTGGCTGAATTGGAGAGAAAAATATTGTCCATGGAGCCGCTCAACTTGGCCGCGGAAAGAGAATATGAAGAACAGAAAAAACGTCTGGATTTCTTAAGCGATCAGATTCGCGACCTGGACGAAGCTGAAATGAGTCTGGAACAGACAGTGAAAACCCTTAACAAAGAAGCGGCTGACAAATTCAACGCCGGCTTCGAACGTATCCGCAGCAACTTCAGGGAGGTCTTCCAGCAGATTTTTGAGGGAGGTGAAGCCGATTTTCGACTCGCCGAAGATGATCCGCTGGAAGCGCAGATCGAGATTCTGGCAACACCGGGGAACAAAAAGATCGGATCGCTCTCTCTACTTTCGGGTGGAGAAAAAGCACTGACGGCGATCGCTCTGCTCTTCGCCGTCTACATGGAAAAACCCAGCCCTTTCTGCATCCTCGATGAAGTGGATGCTCCCTTGGATGATGAAAACACCATGCGTTTCTGCCATCTTCTGGAGAAGCTTTCTCCGCAAACGCAGTTTCTCGTCGTCACGCATAACAAGCGGACGATGGAGGTGGCTGAAAATCTACTTGGCGTTACGATGGAAGATGACGGGATTTCCAAGGTTGTGCCTGTGCAGTTAAATTAA
Organism: uncultured bacterium; assembly: GCA_964533705.1. Classification (GTDB taxonomy): domain Bacteria; phylum Electryoneota; class B3-LCP; order B3-LCP; family B3-LCP; genus CAZHMN01. The sequence goes on along the minus strand of CAZHMN010000016.1, from coordinate 24,649 downwards.
GTTAGGTTAGAAAAAATGCGAGCAAAAATACTCACAAAAAAGTTGTATTTCCGGTTACTGTGTCTGTTTCTCTTGAGCACTTTGTTGCTCGGTAATGCAACCGCTGAACAACTCTTTACGCTGGATGCGGCCGCTTTTAAGCAGAGAGGCGGACTGGTATATCTGGAGATCTACTTCATGATTCAGCGGGATCGTCTCAAATTCGTTCAAGCCGCGGATGGCTACGAAGCGAAGTACAAGATCGCCGTTGAATTGCATTCCCCCGATACTCTTATAGCCTCGAGTTCGTGGGAAATGATAGATCGCACCTTGCAGTTGGAGGATATAACGCCCCGGCAGAAGCTACCCGATATCGTAGCGTACAACCTTCTGCCCGGTTCCTATAATATCAAAGGAATTGTGATTGATCAGAACCAGAATGCCACTCGTGAGAGCCCTACGGCCTGTACCAGGAATTTGAAGCTGAATCTCAATTCCTTTCCCGAAGATAGCTTGGCCATCTCGGATATAGAATTAGCGACCAAGCTGCAAAAAGGTGATGAGGGGAGCAAGTTCTACAAAAACGGATTACTGGTAATTCCCAACCCGGAGCGGATCTACGGCACCTCGCTGCCCATGCTCTACTATTATTCGGAAATCTACAATTTGGCCTATCCGGGCAATGACTACTCTGTGGAGCGCCTGATCCTGGACGAAACGAAAGAAATTGTTAAAAGCCTTCCTCTAAAACGTCATAAAAAGGTCGGTAGCAGCGCGGTGGAAGTGGATGGTTTCTCGGTGGCTTCACTCCAATCCGGAACCTACTACCTCAAGTTGATCGCCAAGGATCACGATACCGGCCAGGAATCGGTCACTCAGACGAAATTTTTCGTCTATCGCCCGGGCGATTTCATTAGCCCTCCGGTGGCCAAGGGAAAGTCGGTTATGGACCTTGAGGAGCTGGAATTTAAGTCTTACACTGAAGATGAATTAGACGAAGCGATCGCAGAGCTAAAATACCTGATGAATGATGAAGAGCTGCGCACAGCGGAAAGACTTAGCGCGGAAGGTAAACGAAAATTTCTCGCTCAATTTTGGAAAGAACGAGATCCCGACCCGACAACAGCGATCAATGAATACAGAAGAACCTTCGAAAAGCGCAGAGATTTCGCCATTCAGAAGTACAGCATTTTCGGGCGGCCGGGATGGAGAACGGATCAGGGTCGCGTGTATATTCTCTACGGTAATCCCGACGACATCGAGTACCATACTCATGACCTGGAAACGCGCTCCTATGAGGTCTGGTATTACGATAGCATAGAAGGCGGCGTCCAGTTCGTTTTCGTTGACCGCAATAACTTCGGCGATTACAGGCTGGTGCATTCGACCAAGAAAGGTGAACTTTATCGCCCCAACTGGTACGAAGAAGAAGCGCTGGTCCGCAGACAATAATCTGAAGCCGCGGGGTGATGATTGGTTTCCGTAGAGAATCTATCCAAAAGCTTCACCGACAAAAAGCTGGGTACGATCAAAGCCGCAGACGAAGTCTCGTTTGAGTGCCGCCCCGGTGAGGTTTACGGTTTATTGGGTCCGAACGGCGCAGGGAAGACCACCACCCTGCGCCTTCTTTCTACTATTCTGAAGCCCGATGCGGGCACGGCCACAGTATGCGGCTTCGACATTGTCACTCAGGCGGCGCAGGTGCGAAAGCACATCGGTTTTCTGTCGGGCGATACGGGTCTCTATAGGCGGCTGACGGGAAGAGAAATCCTGCGCTATTTTTCCTCTCTGTACGGCATCGGATCGCGTGATTTCAAAATCTATCTCGATGAAGTCTCTCGGTTACTGGATCTGGGCGACTTCCTGGACGTGAAGACCGATAAGCTGTCTTCCGGACAGAAACAGCGCATCTCCATCGCCCGCACCGTTATTCACCAACCGCCGGTCTTGATTCTCGATGAGCCCACGGCGGGACTGGACATCATCGCTTCGAGGGCCATCATTGAATTCATTTCCAGCGCCAGGGAAGAGGGGAAGGCCATCATCTTCTCAACTCACGTTATGCGGGAAGCCGAACGCTTGTGCGACCGCATCGGAATCATCCATCGGGGCCGTATTCAGATTCAGGGCACCGTGGAAGAAATCCAGTCTCACTTTCGGACTTCCGATCTCGAAAACGCCTTCATGCAAGCGGTCGGATTACAACCTCACACCGTAGTTCGGTAAACTTCGGCACGAATTTGGCAACTTATTATCCCGAATCAATCCGCGTCGAATGAATACGGTCGGAATTATATCTTTTTTAGTTTATCCCCTTTACTTTTGGGGTTAAAAATAAAACCTCAAACCGCCGAGGGAGTACTATATCTGTTCCATTATCGTTGCGTAATCATTACCGTAAGGGTGATGTGTAATCATTCGAATGATTAGAGCGGCGGTCATGTCATAACAACCCACCAATGGATTTCGGCAAATGAAACTTGGAAACGTTTGGATTGTTTTTCGTAAAGAATTTTTGGACGTTCTACGGGACAGACGCACCCTTTTCTCCATGATTCTGCTCCCCATCGTCGTCTTCCCGTTTCTGACTCTCGGGGTGGGCAGCTTTTTTGAGGGCCAATACGAAAAGCTGAAGCAGCGCAGTTTTCCGGTCATCGTTCTGGGGAGCAAAAATGCACCGGAGTTGATGGCGGCGTTGGGGGAAGAACCGGGACTTCAGCTCATACCCTCGATTGAGGATTCCGCTCTGGCGCTGGAGATGTTGCTCGATCAAACGGTTCAGGCGGTTCTCTACATCCCGCCGGATTTCGGTGATTCTGTTGCCGATGGAAGCGGAGACGGGAATCCCAGTGCCGCGGAGATTTGGTATGATAAATCTCATACGAAGTCGGGAATGACCGAACGAAAACTGCGCAATAAACTTGCGGACTATCGGGAAGATATCGTTCGCCGTAATCTGGAAGCCAGAGGGCTTTCCTATGAGCTGGTCGAACCTTTTACGATCACTTCCCACAATCAGGCCAGTCAGTCAAAGATGACCGGCGCGACGCTGGGAATGCTGTTACCCTACATGGTCATACTGTTGGCGATGGTGGGTTCCACCTATTCGGCCATTGACCTGACTGCGGGTGAAAAGGAGCGCGGCACCATGGAAACTCTATTAGTGTGCCCGGCCTCGCGTCTTGAACTGGTATTGGGAAAATTCTTAACGACGATGCTGGTGGGTTTCATAACGGCAATTCTGGCGGTTATATCGTTTTCAGCTACTCTCCTGAGTCCCGGTTCATTTCTCAGCAGAGAGATAGGAGGCGGGGCCAGCCTATCGCTGGATCCCTTCGCCTATGGGATGGTCTTTCTCTTGCTGTTACCGGTAACGGCTCTGTTCGCCGCCGCCCTGATTGCAATCGCTGTAAATGCCCGCAGTTACAAGGAAGCCCAGAGCTACGTCTATCCGCTGATTCTGATCATCATCTTTCCCGCCATCGCTTCTATGTTGCCTGGAGTGGAGGTGGATATGCGGATGGCACTCGTTCCCGTGCTGAACGTGAGCTTGGCACTTCGTGATGCTATTTTGGGCACATTTAACCTAAACCTTATTCTGTTGACTTTCGCCTCGAGCGCGCTTTATGCCGCGTTTGCCATCTTCGTTGCCGTCAGAATCTTTCAGAAGGAGAGTGTGCTGCTGAGAACTTGAGAGCGGTTCTGGTATTTTCTTGATCTGTAAGAGGGGGGTGAATGGACGCAAGCACCATCCTGATTGTGGATGATGAGCCGGATATCGTTGATCTCTTAAAGGAGACCTTCGAAGACAGCGGTTATCAGGTTCTGACGGCGTTAAGCGGCGTTGAAGCGCTGAACCTTTTGGAGGACGGCAGCCCGGGGGTCATCCTAAGCGATAATCGTATGCCGGGAATGTCCGGGATTGAATTCTTTGAAGAGGTCAAAAAGAGTGGGATCGATTCAATCCGGATTCTGATGACCGGGTATGCCGATCTGAACATCGCCATTGATGCGATTAACCGGGGTTGGGTGTACAAGTTCATAACCAAGCCTTTCAGGATGGAGGAGATCCAGGTTACGGTACGCCGAGCTGTGGAGTTCTACGATATTGTCACCCAGAAAAAGCTCCTGGAAAAACAGGTTCGTGAGCAGAATGCAGCTCTGGAAGAGCGCGTCGCAGAACGCACCCGCGAACTCCAAAAGCTGACTGAAGTGCTGGCCGACAAGAATAAGAAATTGCTCCATCAGAAAAACGAAATTCGCCGGCTCTACAGCCAGCTACAGCGAAGCTATCTGGGCACGATCACCTCCCTGTATTTTGCCCTGGAAGCCAAAGATCAGTACACGCGCGGACATTCCGAGCGAGTGTTTCACTATTCATTGCGGGTGGGCAGAAAACTGGGTTTGTCCCAGCAGGATATGATGAATTTGAAATACGCCGCGCTGCTTCACGATCTGGGCAAAATCGGCATTCCGGATTCAATCCTTCTCAAGCCTGGCAGTTTGACTGAAGAGGAATACTCCACCATTAAAGATCATCCTATCGTCGGCGCTTCTATCCTGGATCCGATTCAGTTCCTCAGGCGGGTGAGGGATATTATTCGCCACCATCATGAGCATTTTGATGGCAGAGGATACCCCGATGGGCTGACTGCAGACAAGATTAACATTCAGGGCCGCATCATTGCCGTCGTTGATGCTTATGACGCCATGCGCAGCGACCGGCCTTACCGCAATGCCCGAAGCCGCCAGGAAGCTTTGCGAGAGCTGCATGAAATGGCCGGATCACAGTTCTGTCCCGACTGTGTGGAAGCTTTCGATGAAGTCCTCGAAGAATTAGGCGATTTCTACGAGAATCCTGCGCTCCTCGAAGAGTATCAGGATGAACTTCAATTCCTCGAGGACGACATGCCGGAATCGGCGGAAATCTTATCAATTCACAAGCCGCAATTGGTCGAAACGGAGTAATCCTCAAACCCGAGGAACTCGCCAGTAAACGCACTGCCCGCCATCCGTAAGGGTCCTACGACTGGCGGTTTTTTTATTGCATTGATCAGGAGTGACACCTTAAAAATGTAGATAGCGAAGAAAGCAGCACTGTTTTTCGCTTGCTTTTTAGCGTTAGATTTATGTTCTTTAGTGAAGATGATTTCTCGTTTTCAGCATTTTTGATGTAAAAGGACGGGTAGCCCGGACAGCTCGATGTCCGGGGAGATTACCATGAACCATCCTCGCCTGAAACTCGGAATCGTTACCTGCGGCCTGATTCTGGCAGGGTCGCAGGTGCTGATCATTCGCCGCGCGCTGGCCTTCGCCGGAGGCGACGAGGTCGTCTACGCTCTGGCCCTGGCGGCGTGGCTGCTCACCGTATCGGCGGGCGGAGCGATCGGCAGCCGGTTGGTCGGATTGGTGCGAAAGGAAACTGCCGTATTTGCTTTTGGCCTGATGTTACTAGCCTGTTTCGCGCCCCTGAGTTTAATCTTGCTGCACCTCATATCAGCGGCCAGCGCCTGGGTACCGGGCACAGTTCCGGGAGGAGGCGGGCTGATCGTCGCTTTGTTGCTTTCTCTTCTGCCGGTAGGACTCATCGGAGGAGCGCTGTTTCCTCTCGGTTGCCACCTGCTATCCGATTTAGGTCGCCGGGCTATCAGCACCGTCTATCTTCTGGAAGCGGCCGGCTCTTTCCTGGCGGGAACGGCGGTTACCCTGATCTTCGCACCGCACCTTGGGGGATTGATTCTGGCGGTCTTTTTTGCTCTGCTGGGTATCGTTGTGGCTGTCTCAATTTTGCAAACGAAGATACCCTTGTGGCTTCCGGCGCTTATAGCTTTGGCGGCGATCTTCATTTTCGGTGGGGTTGTGCGTTCTTTCGAAATGCAGCTCTTCTCACTGCTGAGACCCGGTCTGCAGCTCCGGGATTTGCTTGAGACCCCCTACGGCATTATCGAAATCACCGAGCGTCAGGGGCAGGTTGCCGTCCATGAAAATGGGCTGCTGTTAGCCATCTCCGATGATCCCGCCGGCGTAGAGGAGCGAGCTCATCTGCCTCTGGTTCAGCATCCCGCACCCCGCCGAGTGCTCTGGATTGGAGGGTCTCTCGGTGGAGCGGTGCAGAGTGCCCTCCGCCACCCCTCAATTGAACGGTTGGATTTGGTCGAGTTGAATCCCATTCTATTCGAACTCGATACCCTCTTCAGCCGAGGTGAAGATGAGCGAATAGCGGGTGATGGTAGAGTGTTCCAGTATGACCAGGACGGCCGCCTGTTCGCCTCCCGTATTCCACCGCAAAGTTACGATATTATCTCCCTGAATCTTCCCGGACCCCGCACTGCTCGGCTGGCGAAATTTTACACGATGGAAGCCCTGCGCGTGTTTCAAAGAGCGCTGAAATCGGGGGGTGTTCTGGTTTTTCCCATCGAGTCATCAAGCGACTACATCGGGAAAGACCTGACCACATTGCTGTCATCCATTTATAGAACCTGCAGGGCAGTTTTCGATAGCGTCGTCGTGCTCCCCGGAGAAAACGCACTTTTCGTGGCCGGGGATACCCAAGTATCACCGGCGTTAACGGCTGCTGAGATCAGCGAACGGCTGAGCGAGCGCGGCATCGAACTCCTGTACTGGGACAAATACCGTCTAAGAGACCGGCTTTCAGAGAGCCGCTATCGAACTTTGCAGGGAGCCATTCACGCATCATCCGATATTGGCCTGAATCATGACGGAGCTCCGATCTGCTTTTACCTTCAGCAGGTGTTCTGGTCGCAACAGTTGCGGGGCGGCTTGCCGGGGGTTTTAAAAGCGCTCCGGGGCGTGTTCGTTCAAATCTGCGTCTTACTGATCGCCGTCGCCTTCATCGCCGCCATCTCGATCGGATTTATTTCTCCAAAAAGGAAACCCGCCATCGGAGCCGGCTGGGCTGTGGCTATGGTGGGATTGTCGGGCATTTCACTGGAAATATTGGCCTTGATCGTATATCAGGTGAAATTCGGCAGTGGTTATCGGGAACTGGGTTTGTTGATGGGGCTTTACATGGCGGGATTGGCGCTAGGCGCGGCACTTACGAACCTGTTTGAAACCGCTCGCCCTCGGATTTTCAGACTTATACAGATGGTTTGGGTGTTAGTACCTTTGGGTTTGTTAGCTTTATCCTCGAGCTGGTTCGATTTCGTTGCTTCGTTGCCGCTCATCGGCCGAACCATCTTTTTTCTCTACCTATTGATTATTGGATTCGTCGGAGGAATGCATTTCCCCCTGGCCGTGTCCTATTCTGGTCGAGAAACCGCCCGGCGGGCCGGTATATTCTACAGTCTCGATCTGCTCGGTTCAACCTTCGGAGCGTTAGTCGTGGGGCTCTTGGCCTTACCTCTCGTCGGAGTCCTGATTAGCTGTATGGGCCTTATCCTGATCAATATCCCACCTCTATTCCTGCTGTTGGAAAGGCGAAGTCTATCGGGCTGAAGGTTCGATCTGGAGTTTAAACTTGAATTTCGCAATGCTGCTGGGATTAACGCTCAGCCGGTAAACCGGCAGCACGCAGGAAGACTGATAAACCCTCTCAAAGCCTCCTTCCGACTGTGAAACCGTCTCTACCGGGTACCGCCACACTTCGGTCGGGTGATCAAAAGTGAAGTGAACGGCGAAATTTTCCGCCTCGTTCATCAGCGAAAAAATTTTCGCGTTTAAAGATCTACCTGCAGAGTTCAAGGGCTGTTTATCCATCCCGGCGTCATCGCGGTAATAGCGATCCGGGGAATTGCCCGCCAGGAAGGCGAAGTTGAATTCCGGAGCGAAGAGAGCCGTCAACGGGATGTCACTCTGGTTCTTGATCCGGTATGCGATCTGTAAGCCGTCCGCTTCTTCCAGCAATTGAACCGTCTTGGCAAGCTCTACCTGGTTATCTACGACCGATCCCGTTCGCTTGAGCTGGATGGCCTTTCCACTCTTGAGAATCTTGATCTCAGCCTTGTAAGGTTTTTCTACAAAATCTCCCAGCTCGTAATACTTTCCGTTCAGCAGGGTGTCGGGAGATTCGCCTGAAGATAAGAAATGGTCAATCAGCGCGCCGCGCAGGTGTCGGTCGTAGATCAGGTAGCGATCCAGACCCTCCTCTTTGGAGGCCATTTGATCGTGAATGGAAGCCCCCTCTTTGATCTCATTTCCCGCCACAGCGACCTGACCGTGGTAGCTTTCGGGTTGACGGCGCAGGGTGGCTAGCAGGTTGTACTTCGCCGGCAGGTAATCGAATTCGCAGATCGCGCCGCCCCGGCGCGGCGAGACCAGAATGCTGATGCGATTGCTGCGCATCACGATCTCGCGTGATCCGTCCGCGTCAAAATCGCCCAATTCAATTTCCAGGAAGTTCTCATTGCCATCGGAAACAATGCGATTGCAGTAATCTTCGGCTTCGATCAAGTTGGCGTAAACGGCGTGTCGCAGATGCGGCAGGTAAAGCCCTCCGAAGACGCCGTGCCAGTAGGCGCAGTTGCACTGAGCCCGGTAGAGGCATTTTCTGGCATTTTCGAGCAGTTGCCGGTTCTTCTTCGCCTCTTTTTTCAGAGCGGTTTCGATCTTGGCGATCCGTTCTGAAATCCAGAGAGCCTTGCGATACATGAAGTTGGATTCATCGTACTTACTGATGAAATTCCGCCAGAAGCCACCCTTCAAGAAGGGTTTCAGTGTCTCCATGCGCCCTTCAGCCTCGAACTGATGGACGACCTCGCCGAAGATGGCACCGCTCTTAGCCGGCAGTGACCACTGACTCATCTCAAAATAGCTGGCGCAGGGGAGATAGACCCTTCCGCGAGCTGGATGTGCATCCAGATATTCCGAACAGGTCGTCATTTTAAGCCAGCCTTCATCCATCGCCGCTTCCAATTGCTGGAAAAAACGTTTTAGCCAGCCTTTCTCATGTACCCATTCATGAGTGCCGGGCCAGAGTCCGAATTTTTCACCGTCATCGCACATGACCAGCAGGTTTTCGCCGGATTCATCGGCGTTCTGACGCAAGTATTCGATGGTCTTCTCCGGCTGCTCGAAGGGAATAAGATAGCGAAGCCGCATGTTGATGGGGAAGACGGCAATGCTGAATCCCTGCTCGTCGGTCAAATAATAGCCTCGGAGTTCTTCTGAACTTAGCCCCGAGGCCTGAAAATGATAGTCGTCCACCGTAACGAATTCAACGCCGCATTCGGCCAGCGGCTTGGGGAGGTGCGGTTCCCAGACCCTTTCGGCCAGCCAGAGTCCCCTCGGTTTTGCGCCCAGTTTTCGGCTGATAAAATTCGTCATCGCGTTGATCTGACCGGCTTTATCCCGATCCGGCAGAACCGCCAGGATCGGTTCCTGGTATCCGCCCGTCATGATTTCAATTTGGTTTCTCTTAACCAGAGCCTTCAGACGGGGGAAGTAGTCCGGATGATGTTCTTCCAGCCAATCCAGCAACGGACCGGAGGTATGGTACATCATACGAATTTTGGGATGCTCTTCCAGAGTTTTTAGGAAGGGAAGATAGGCTTTCTGGTAGGCTTCCTCGAAGACGAAATCGAAATTCCCCACCGGCTGGTGGTTGTGTACGCCCAGAATGAAATTAATAGTTTTCACCTTTGGCTCCCTGCCTCAAATCCAATGATTGCCGCGCCCATGGCGCCCGCCATCGTGCCCAGTTTTGCGGGTAGAATCCTTACTTTGTCGGCGAGTATTCGATAGGCTCGCTCTTTTACACTCCGATTTATTCCCCGAAAAAAGGCTTCGCCGGATTGAGCGATACCGCCTCCGATGATGATGGCTTCGGGGTCGAAGATGTGAATAAAGCTGGTGCAGGCCACTCCCAGAATCTCGCCCCGATCTTCGATAAATTTTATGGCTTTTCTATCGCCCTTCCGGGCCATTTCGCTGACCTGTTCAGGAGACTGGATGCTTTCATCTTCCAGCGCCTCACGGGCGGCGGCGACGAACCACTGATTGCCCAGGTAGCGCTCCACGCAGCCCAGGTTGCCGCAGGCGCACTTCGGTCCCCAGAGATCAACACTGACGTGCCCCAGTTCGCCGGCCGCTCCGCTGTCGCCTCTATAAAGCTGGTCATGAATGATAATCGCTCCCCCGATGCCGGTGCCCACAGTCAAAGCCAGCATATTCTCGAATCCCCGACCGGCTCCCCAACGGTGTTCCGCCAGAGCGAAGCAATTGACGTCGTTTTCCAGGAAGATGGGCGGTGAAATCGCGGCGGCCACCATTTCCTTTAAAGGAACGTCGCGCCAGGCCGGAAAGTTGGGCGATAAGCGGACGATTTTGCGGTCGCGATCCACCAATCCAGGCGACCCGAGGCCTACTCCCACAATGTCCGGCCAGGCTTTCGCCAGTTCATTGACGACCTGCACGATGCACTTGACGGTATCGTCAACCTTTCTTTCTGCCGGCGTTTCAACTTGATCCTGATCCAGAATCTCGCCGCTCAGTGAAACGACGGCGGCTTTGACGTAGGTTCCCCCTAAGTCGAGCCCCAGAGCGTATGATTGATCCATCTCCGTAGCCATGATTTGT